>DAIOWE010000006.1:0-41897 GCA_036758605.1 Pseudomonadota bacterium
TCAGCAGGTCGCTCATGGGGCGCTTATAGCACCGGTTTGTTGCTTGTGCAGCCCTGTCGCGCTATTGATGAGGCCATACGCCACACATTTCAGGACACAATTTATGCCCTTACGGCAGCGCAAACTTATAGGCTCGTTCCTGCTGCTGGCATGGATGCTGATCTACACCATGATCTGTGTGCAGATCGCGGTGACCTGGCTGCCCGATTCGCACATTGCGCGGCTGATCTTTTATCCGCTGGCCGGAATATTATGGGTGTTTCCCGCACGGCCGCTGGTGTTCTGGATGCGGGGGTGAGCGGGCATGTTCAGGCGGAAATTATCGCCCGTGTAGAATCCACCCCGGCAAGGTCACGCCATCCGAAGCCCGTAAGGGCGAAGGATGGTCGGCCCTGGTGGACGGGTTCAGAACCCGAGACGATTTACGGCTAATCGTTTTATCCATGCCGTACAATAGGTTCATGAAAAAAGCCGCCTGATTGATCGGGCGGCTCGGGCGGTAATAGCGGCGGGACAAACGCCTGATAGGATGCTCCCGCCACAGGGCATTTGACTTCAGCTTTGCTTCGCACTGCCTGCTGGTTATACAATATAAATGGACACCCCAGATAAATGAACACCCCAGCCACCGACTCATTAAACGGTTGACCGCATAAGGCGATGCAAAACCACTGGACTTATGCCTCATATATGGCCATTATGTGAGATATAAATAATGGTTTATCGCTCATGGCAAACACGGAAACATGGAACTGGCAGCAGGCGGATTGGCCTGATTTTCAGTATGAGCCTTCCACGCTGAAAGCGTTGGAGGATGATTTTTTGCGCCGTTCCGGGCTTTTTCTCGGGGCATTTCTGCACGTTACGGAGGAAGAAAAACTCAACCTCACCATTGATCTGCTCTGCGATGAAGCGCTCAAAACCTCGGAGATTGAAGGCGAAATTCTCAATCGTGATAGCGTGCAATCTTCAATCCGCAGGCAGCTTGGCCTGGCGGCGGATAGACGCTCTGTCAAACCGGGCGAGGCCGGTATCGCAGAGATGATGGTGGATCTCTATCGCAACTTCCAGCAGCCTCTGAGCCACGAAATCCTGTTCGGGTGGCACAGTATGGTTATGAACGGGCGGCGGGATGTGGAAACTATCGGCGCATACCGCACACATGCCGACCCGATGCAAGTGGTGTCCGGCAGGCTTGATGCGCCTACGGTGCATTTTGAGGCACCGCCGTCACAGTGTGTGCCGGAAGAAATGCAGCGCTTCATTGACTGGTTCAACGCCACTGCGCCGGATGGAAAGAAGCCGCTGCCAGCCCTCACGCGGGCCGGTATCGCGCATTTATACTTTGAGAGCATTCACCCCTTTGAAGATGGCAACGGGCGTATCGGGCGGGCGATTGCGGAGAAGGCCGTGGCGCAATCCACCGGCAAACCGGCAATGCTCGCTCTGTCGCAGACGATCTATACGCACCGCAAACGCTATTACGGGATGCTGGAGGCCAGCAATAAGGGCAATCACATTGATGATTGGCTGAGATATTTCGCGGAAACGATTCTGGAAGCGCAAACGGCCTGCCAGAAGCTTGTGGAGTTTATCATTCAGAAAGCCAGGTTTTATGATCGCTTCCGCGAGCGTTTCAATGAACGCCAGCAGAAAGTGACCACCAGAATGTTCCGCGAAGGCATTGCCGGATTTAAGGGTGGCTTAAGCGCCGAAAACTACATCGCCATCACCAGCACATCGCGCGCCACCGCCACCCGTGATCTGCAGGATTTAGTGGAAAAACTTGCTCTGACTAAAACCGGCAAAGGCAAAGGCACACGGTATAGATTGAAGCTCGCGGATGAGGCTTAATATTCGCTCGCCAACATGATGGTCAGGATGCGGGTGGTGATGGCTGGATCGGCGGGGTTTTCGGAACCAGAGTTCAGGGTATGGTCGTAGTAGTCGATTTTCCAGAAGAAATCCTGGCCATCAATCACTATCTTGCCGAAGTCATGCTCGCCATTTGGGTCGTTGCCCGGCTCAAAGTTATCGAAGGATTGAACAGCGGCGAACAATCCGGCGCGAGTTGCCTCTGGCAACTCGATCACGCCGCTGGTCGCCATCACTTTGCCGCCTGTGAAGCTCCGACGGAAGCGGTCATTGAGCGCGGCGATGATCTTGGTGTCATTTTCGCGTGTTCGCATGGTGTTTTGCCTCGTTCATGGGGGTTAAACCCTCCATCCGGTAACAGCCTGGCGGCTGCAATCAAGGCTGTTTTGTCAATCAAAACAATTGCTTGACCTTTCGGGTCCTTCCCGATGCGCACCTATACGGGGACGCTTGGCGCGGCGTTTCGCCAGCGCCAATGCAAAAAAGTCCATTTCGTTTCGTTTTTTCAAACCTGGAGAACTCTATGAAAGTCGAACTGTTCGACCTCGAAAAACTTGTGCCCTACGCCCGCAACCCAAGGATTACCGCGCATGCGGTGGACAAGGTGGCGGCGTCCATCAAGGAGTTCGGCTTCCGCCAGCCCATCGTGACGGATAGCGAAATGGTCATCATCGCGGGGCATGTGCGCCACCAGGCGGCGCAAAAGCTGGGACTTAAAAAAGTGCCGGTGCATGTGGCCGAGGGGCTGACGCCCGAGCAGGTGAAAGCCTACCGCATCGCCGATAACCGCACCGGCGAAGACGCGCAGTGGGATAATGAAATGCTCGCCCTTGAACTTGAGGATCTGGACAAGCTCAGCTTCGATAAAGCGGTGCTGGGGTTTGATCCGGCGGAACTGGAGCAGCTGCGGAAAAGCCTCGAAAGCCTGCTCACCGACGGGATCGAAGACGGCGAAGAACAGCCCATCGAGGAAGCAGACACCCGCGCCACCATCGGCCCCTACAGTTTCGCGATTCCCCGCGCGGAATATCTCAGCTGGATCGAGGACATCAAACAGCATGCTGGTTTCGACAAGGAAGCCATCGTGTACGAGATCAAGCGAAGGCTAGACCTATGCAATTGACCGGCATTGAACGCATGAACCCGTCCACCTATAACCCGCGCACCGCCGACCCAAGGCGGCTTGACCTGATTGAATTGTCGCTTCGCAAGCTGGGCTTTCTGCTGCCCATTTACGCCACGCCGGATGGTGAAATCATCTCCGGCCACCAGCGCCATCATGTGGCGATGCGCATGGGCGTGCAACAGCTGCCGGTGGAATATACCAGGGCGATGGATCTGGAGGAACGCAAGGGCGTCAACGTCGCCTTCAACCGCGCCACCAATGATTTGTCGCCCAAGGATACGCCGGAGAACATCACCGATGCGCTGGCGCGGGTGGATGTGGCGGCGCTTGCAGCGGCAATCCCCGACAAGGTGCCGGATACGCCGGAGTTTTATCCATGCCTGAAGGCGCAAATGATGCCGGTTGCGCCGTTGCTGAAGGCCAATAAAGGCCGCTGGATCACCTATGCCGCCAGCATCTCCAAGACGCTTTATCTCAAGGGCGTGTTAATGCCGGTGGTGGCGGCCAGGGATTTGCGGGTGGTGAACGGTATTGGCCGCTTGCAGATGCAGGCGGAAGCCAAACGCAAGGAAGTGGCGGTGGTGTTCGTCACCGATGCGGAAGCGAAGCTGGCCGACGCCATGCTGAACCTGCTGTCGATGGATTTTGACATCCATAATCGCTACCGCGACCTGCTGCGCTATAATTCCTTCCGGCGGTTGCGGCGCGTGCGCCAGGAGCTGGGGCGCGGCTTTATCTTTGCGGTGGCCGGGGGCGGCACATCGAAAGACTTCGATGTGACCGAACCAAAGAGCCGCGACAAGTGGATCAGGGAGCACGGCAAGTCGGTGCTGGATTTTGGCGCGGGGCATTTGCATGAAACCCGGATGCTGCGCGCCATCGGCGTGCGGGTCACCCCGTTCGAGCCGTACCGCGTGAATGAAGCCGAGGAAATCGACAAGGCGGAAAGCCTGTGCGTGGTGGATGAATTCCTGGCCGATATTGGGGGGGAAATCCCCTACAACTCGGTATTCATCTCCAGCGTGCTGAACAGCGTGCCGTTTGCGGAAGACCGCAGGCATATCATCTGCATTTGCGCCGCGCTGTGTTCGCCGCAAACCAAACTCTATGCGGCGGCCTCCAGCATCAACCACATCAATATCCGCCAGTTGAAGGGATACAATTCCCTGAACGAGCGGCAATCGAAGGGGCGCACCTTTCTGCTTGAGTATGAACCGGGCGTCACGCTGGGCGATATGACCAGCAGCCCGAAGGTGCAGAAGTATCATAGCCAGAACGAGTTCTACGGCCTGTTCAAGGAATTTTTCGAGATCGTCCAGGTCAGTGAAGAAAGCCAGAACGTGCAGGCGATCTGCGCCAGGCCGAAACTGGTTGACGCCAAAAAACTCAACGCGGCGCTCGAGTTTGAGTTCGACCTGCCCTATCCTGATGGCAGCCGGATGGGGCGCGTGATCCAGGCAAAACGCGCCTTCTCCGGGCGGATAGGCATGGTGTTATGATCATATTGCTCGATCTTAATTTCACGCTGGTGGAGAACAGCGAAGACAAATACCGCCCGTTCACAAAACAGATCGAGGCGGAACAATATCGCCGCTGGCTGGTGGAATTGATCAGGCCCTATCACGTTATCCTGATGACGGCGCGGCCCGCCATGCACAAGCAGATAACGCTGGCGAACATACGCGCAAAAACCGCATGGCTCCCGCAGGAAGCGCATTTCAATGTGTACGGCCTTGCGCCCCCGTTGGCGAAAGAACGCATGCTGACCGGGCATGTGCTGCCCAAGCACGGCGGGGCAACACTCCTCGCCATCGAAAGCAACCCGAATAGCCGCGCCATGTATGCCCGCCATGGCATCCGGGTGGTGAAGATTGAGCCTGGAGAAATTTGGGACGCATTACCCGAGTAAGCATCATGCAACTTGTTTACAAAGTCGCCGTTATCGCACGGTTTTTGAACCTGACCGAGCGGCGTATCCAGCAGCTCGCCCGTGACGGCATTATCCCGAAGCCCGAGAAAGGCAAATACGACCTGGTCGGATGCGTGCAGGGTTACATCGCTTTTCTGCAGGCCCGCGCCTTCGGCAAGGAAACCGGCACGGCGGATATGTATGCCGAGCGCGGCAGGCTGGTGAAACTGCAAGCCGACAAGGCGCAAATGGAGCTTGATGTGATGCGCGCAAGGCTCGTTCCGGCGGATGAAGCGGAAGAGCTTTGGGCAAGCCTGCTGGCCACCTTTCGCACGCGCATGCTGGCGGTGCCAACCCGTGCGGCGCACCTGGTGCTTCATCTCAAGGAGTTTTACGCAATCGAACAGGGCCTGCGCGATCTGGTGTGCGACGCATTAACGGAACTCGCACGCTATGACCCAGAGCAACAGATCCGGCCAGCAGGCGCTGAAACGGGCCTTGCGGCACTTGAAGCCCCCGCCGAGGCTGAAAGTCAGTCAGTGGGCGGATGAATATCGTTATCTGAGCAGCGAAGCCAGCGCCGAACCCGGCAAATGGCATACGGACCGCGCCCCGTATCAACGCGAAATGATGGATGCGCTGAACGACCCCCGCGCCGAGATGGTAGTCATCATGTCCTCGGCGCAGGTGGGCAAAACCGAGATTATCAATAATATCATCGGCTACAATGTCCATCTCGACCCGTCGCCGATCCTGATCCTGCAGCCGACGCTGGAAATGGCGGAAGCCTGGAGCAAGGATCGCTTCGCGCCGATGCTGCGCGATACCTATGTTCTGAAAGGACTGGTGAAAGACCCGCGCACACGCGATAGCGGCAACACGCTTTTGCACAAACGCTTCCCCGGCGGCCATATCACCATGGCGGGCGCGAACTCACCGGCGTCGCTGGCCAGCCGCCCGATCCGGCTGGTGCTGTGTGACGAAGTGGACCGCTACCCCGTATCGGCGGGCACGGAAGGTGATCCGGTAAGCCTGGCGAAGAAGCGCACCACGACATTCTGGAACCGCAAGATTTTGCTGACCTCCACCCCGACGATCAAGGGGGCAAGCCGGATTGAGGCGGCGTTCGAGCAAAGCGATCAGCGCCGCTTTTATGTGCCGTGCCCGCAGTGCTTTGAGCCGCAGACGCTGAAATGGCGGAACGTCAAATGGGAGCAGAACGATAGCAAAGACGGCGGCGGCAAACATATGCCGGAAACGGCGGTCTATGTCTGCGAGCATCATGGCTGCGTCATTACCGATGCGGACAAAACCGGCATGCTGATGCAGGGCGTTTGGATTGCCGAAGCCCCGTTCAACGGCGTGATTGGCTTTCATGTGAACGAGCTGTACAGCCCCTGGGTGACCTTCGCGCAGATGGTGGGCGAGTTTCTGAAGGCCAAGCTGCTGCCGGAAACGCTCAAGACCTGGGTGAATACCTCGCTCGGGGAAAGCTGGGAGGAAAGCGGCGAGAGCATTGAGGCCGATGTCCTGCTCAACCGCAAGGAAAGTTGGGGCGCGGATGCGCCCGAGCCGGTGGTGCTGGTCACCGCCGGGGTGGATGTGCAGGGCGACCGGCTGGAAGTGGAAGTCAAAGGCTGGGGTCTGGGTGAAGAATGCTGGTCGCTGGATTACCGCGTCATTTACGGTGATCCGGCGCAAGGCATGGTGTGGCGGGAACTGGATGCGTATCTGCTTCAACCAATCCGCAGCAAGCTTGGCGTCTTTCTCAATATCGCCTGTGTGTGCGTGGATTCTGGCGGCCACCATACCCAGGCGGTGTATGAGTTTTGCGGGCCGCGCGCCGTGCGCGGGGTGTTCGCCATCAAGGGCGTCAGCCAAACGGCAAAGCCGCTGCTGGGACGGCCAAGCAAGAACAACCGCTACAGACTGCGGCTCTATCCGATCGGCACCGATACGGCGAAGGAAGTGATCTATAGCCGTTTGCGGTTGAGCGAGCCTGGGGCGGGGTATTTCCATTTTCCGCTGGAGCGGGACCGTGAATATTTTTTGCAGCTGACGGCGGAAAAGCAGGTCACGCGCTTTGCCAAGGGTGTTTCAAAACGGGAATGGATCAAGACCCGCGCCCGCAACGAAGTGCTGGACTGCACGGTCTATGCGCTGGCGGCGTTCAAGCTCCTCAATCCCGATATGGCGAAACTGGCCGGGGATTTGGAACGCGCGCCGCGCATTAAACCGGAGCGCACGGATCAGGAAACCAAAAACCTGAAAGACCAGGCGTGGATACCGCGCATGGACAACTGGTTATCGAGGTAAGCATGGCCTTCACACAAACCCAGCTGGACGCGCTGGAGGCGGCAATCGCTTCCGGCACGCTTGAGGTGCGCACCGGCGACAAGTCGGTGCGTTACCACTCGCTCATTGAGATGATCAAGCTGCGTGACGTCATCCGCAATCAGCTGAACGCCGATGCGCAAATACCGGCCAGCCGCGCCAGCTTTGCCAGTTTCATCAGGGATTGAGATGTGGATTGATGACATGATCGGGGTGTTTTCGCCGCAAGCCGCCTTCAAGCGCAAGCAGGCCAGAATTGCCATGGATATTCTGGCGCGCGGCTATGAAGGCGCGAAGACCGGCAGGCGGATTGATGATTGGATCACCAGCGGCAACTCCGCCAATGCGGAAATTGGCGGTGCGGGCAATCGGCTGCGTGAGCGGTCCCGCGACCTGGTGCGCAATAATTGCTACGGAGCCAAGGCGGTGGAGATTTTCACCGGCAACGCCATCGGCACCGGCATCACCGCCCAGGCCCGCACCGGTTCCGACCGGCTGAATAAACAGATCATGGCGGCCTGGAATGACTGGTGCCAATTTTGTGACGCGGACGGCGATCTGGATTTCTACGGCCTGCAAGCGCTGGCCGCTCGCGCCATGTATGAAAGCGGCGAATGCTTCATCCTGTTCCGGGATCGCGGCTTTAGCGACTCCATGCGCGTGCCGCTGCAATTGCAAGTGCTGGAGGCGGACTTCCTTGACACCAGCAAATCCACTGTTGGCGAAACCGGCAATATCATCCGCCAGGGCATTGAGTTCGACCGGCAAAACCGGCGTGTGGCCTATTGGATGTGGCCGCAACACCCTGGGGAAACGATTATCGGCAATGCCCGTTTTCAGAGTGTGCGCGTGGCCGCCGATCTGGTGCTGCATGTGTTCCGCAAGCTGCGCCCAGGCCAGACACGCGGGGTGACGGCCTATGCGCCGTCCATGGTGCGGATGCGCGATCTGGATGGCTATGACGACGCGGAATTGTGGCGCAAGAAAATTGAAGCCTGCTTTGCCGCCTTCGTGGTGCAGAACAATGGCGCGGACGGACCCATTGTCGGCAATGTGGTGAATAAAGCGGCCAGCGGCGGTAATGGATCGGAGCCGCAGCGGGTGGAGCAATTCCGCCCCGGCATGATTGAATATCTGCATCCGGGGGAGGACATCCGCTTCGGCAATCCGGCCAGTGACGGAAACTATGAATCCTATGAGCGGGTGCAGTTGCACGCGATTGCCGCAGGGCTTGGCATCACCTATGAACAGCTGACGGGCGATCTTAGCCAGGTGAATTACAGTTCCCTGCGGGCGGGCCTGCTCGAATTCCGCAGCCTGATCGAGATGCTGCGCTGGCAGGTGTTCATCCCGAAAATCTGCGCCCCCGTGTGGCGGCGGTTTATCGAACGCGCCTATATCGCCGGGGAAATCAGCAAGATCGACTACGCCGTTAGCTGGACACCGCCCAAGTTCGAGATGATCGACCCGCTGAAAGACGCGCAGGCCGACACGCTGATGATGCGTAACGGCACCAAGACCCTGTGTGAGGCCATCGCCAGTCACGGCTTTGATCCGGAGCAACAGATTCAGGAAATCGCGGACACCAACAAAAAGCTTGATGAACTTGGCGTGATCCTCGATGGCGATCCGCGCAACACGGCGAAAAGCGGCATCGTGCAGACAGATAATTCGGGAGCACCATCCAATGAAACCAGCCGCAAACTTGCAGACTAAAAATATCCCGCTGCAAACCCGGCTTGCGGTGCTTGAAGCTGAAGCCGAAGACCGGGTGTTCAACGTCATCTTCACCACCGGCGCGGTGGTACGCCGCCACAATATGTTCGCCGGCGAGGCATATGATGAAGAACTGGTTGTGGCTTCTGGTGCGGTGCGCCTGGGCAGGCTGAATTCAGGGACGGCGCCCGTGCTCGACACCCATAGCGATATGAAGCTTGAGAATATCAAGGGCGTGGTGGCGGGTGGCAGCGCGCGCATTGAAAACGGGCTGGGCTATGCCAGTCTCAAGATCGACGGCGGCGCGGAGAATGAATCCATACTTCGCAAAATCCGGGATGGCATTATCCGCAATGTCAGCGTCGGCTATCGCGTCCACCGCTTTGAGGTCATACGCGGCGATGGAGCAGTGCCGCTGTACCGAGCCGTCGACTGGGAGCCTTTTGAGATATCGCTTGTTCCCTTCGGGGCGGATGCTGGCGCTGGCATCCGTTCCAATCCTCACACCTATCCATGTGAAATACTCGATCCGCAGCCTGTAAAGGAGTCAAGACTTATGATCGATATCGACAACGAACCGCAGGGGCAGGACGCCCCCGCAACCCTCCCGGCGGAAACCATTGCTGCCGCAAATCTCCCAACCGCCACCACCCTGACTGAAACATCCGCATCGACGGAAGAAGCGCGTGCGGAAGGCGCGCGTCTTGAACGGCAACGCGCGGCGGAGATCACCAGGATCACCCGCGCCGCCATGCTGCCAGACACATTCGCCCGGAAACTGGTAAATGACGGCACTGCGATTCCTCAAGCCCGCAAGCTGGTGCTGGATGAACTGGCGCGCAAGAGTAGTGAAGCCGGTGAAATCCGCCCGCATGTTTCCATCGTCCGTGATGAAATCGATAGCGTGCGCGTCATGGCTGAAAACGCGCTGCTGCACCGCCATGATCCCGGAACCTACAGACTGGATGAGGGTGCACGCGAATATCGCGGCATGACCCTGATGGAAATGGGGCGTGACTTGCTGGAACGCCGTGGTGTCCGCTCTCGCGGTTTTTCCAGATCGGAAGTGGCGGGCGCGATGCTGGGGCTGGAAACGCGCGGGGGCTTGCATTCCACCAGCGATTTTCCGCTCATCCTTGCCAACGTAGCCAATAAAACCCTGCGCAGCGCCTATGAGGCGGCTCCGCAAACCTTCAAGGGGTTTTCCCGCCAGACCAGCAATCCCGACTTCAAGACCATCGCCCGCACGCAATTGGGCGATGCGCCGTCGCTGGACAAGGTGAACGAGTCCGGCGAATTCAAACGCGGCACCGTGGGCGAGGCGCGCGAACAATATGCGCTCGCCACCTATGGCAAGGTGGTGGCCGTCACCCGTCAGACCATCATCAATGACGATCTGGGAGCCTTTACCCGCCTGCCGGAAATGTTTGGCCGCGCCGCCGCCGATCTGGAAAGCGATACGGTGTGGGGCATCCTCACCGGCAACCCGGCGATGGGCGACGGGGTGACCTTGTTCCACGCCACGCATGGCAATCTTGCGGGTGCTGGCGCAGTCATCAGCGTGGCAACCCTTGGCGATGCGCGTGCTGGCATGCGCAAGCAGAAGGGATTGAACGGGCGTTTCATCAATGTGATGGCGAAATATCTGCTGGTGCCCGCCGCCCTTGAAACCTTGGCCGAGCAGTTCGTGACGCAAACCAATATCATCTACACCAAGAGCAGCGACTATAATCCGTTTGCCAATAAGTTGCAGGTGGTGGCGGAGCCGCGCCTTGATGCGGCCTCGGCAATCTCCTGGTATCTCGCCGCCGAACCCGACCAGATCGACACCATTGAATATGCCTATCTGGAAGGTCAGCAAGGTGTTTACCTTGAGAGCCGCGTTGGCTTCGATGTCGATGGAGTGGAACTGAAGGCCCGCCTGGATTTTGCCGCCAAAGCGATTGACTGGCGCGGCTTCTGGAAAAACCCAGGCCTCTAATCTCACCCGCTCACTACCTGACCGCAGCGGCTTCAGGCCGCTTTTTTCTTGTCCGCCGTAGCCTCGGCGAAGGCGGATGTATCTGAAACAGGAGAATGCCAATGAAAAACTTCATTATGGAAGGCAAGACTCTCACCCTGACCGCCCCGTATGCCCTGACCTCTGGTCAAGGCTTGCTGGTGGGTTCAATTTTCGGTGTGGCATCGGGTGATGCTGCTATCAGCACCGAAGTAGAAGCAGTTACTGACGGTGTTTTCACGCTGACCAAAGCAACGGGTGCGGCATGGACAGTCGGTGCGCTGATCTACTGGGATAACGCCGCGCGAAACTGCACCACGACGGTTGCGACCAACAAACTGGTCGGTGTTGCCACTGCTGCCGCTGCTTCGGGCGACACGGTGGGTAATGTGCGCCTTAACTCAGCGTTCATCATCTAATGAGCGTTTTTAACACAGCGATACAAGCACTGTTCAACGATAGAAACCTTGCGGTTGACGCCGCTTTCATTCCGCAGGTGGGCGTATCGAAGCCGGTGCGTGTGATTACCCGTGCGCCTGATGTGTACCAGAATGCCGGACAGTCGGTGATTGAAACCCCGAGCCTGGTGCTTGAGGTGCAGGCCGCAGACTGTCCCGCAATATGCCAGGGCGACCAGTTTATCATTGATATGATTGCTTACACCGTTCAGGGCGAGCCGCGCCGCGACAGCGAGCGTCTGGTCTGGCAGGTGGATTGCCATGCGTCTTGAAGCAGCGATCAAGGGCAACCTCCATAAATTCATGGAGCAGCAGAAAGCAGCGGCGGAAACTGCTGTGACAAGAGGCGTGGCGGAGATTACCGGGCGCATCAAAACCGATCTGCGCGGACAAGTCGCGGGTGCGGGCTTGGGCAGCAAACTCGCCAGAAGCTGGCAGTCCCAACTCTACCCGAAAGGAAAGAAGTCGATTGATGCGGCGGGCTGGATATTCTCAAAAGCACCCAAGCTGATCCGGGCTTTCAATGAAGGCACAGTGATTAAAAGCAGGGACGGGTTCTTTCTGGCAATTCCGACCGAGGCCGCACCGAGGCGCGGCGTGGGCGGCAAACGCATCAGCCCGTCAAATTTCCCCGAGCATTCGCTGGGCAGGCTGCGCTTTGTGTACCGTCCAGGAAAAATCTCGCTGCTGGTGGTGGACGGACTGCGCGCCGGTACCGGCAAGCGTGGCGGCTTCCGCAAGGCCAGTGAATCGGCGATGAAGTCGGGGCGTGGCCTCACCACAGTGGTGATGTTCCTGCTGGTGCCGCAAGTGAAACTTAAAAAGCGCCTGGATTACAAAGCCGTGGTGAACCGCTGGGCACCACAATTGCCGCAAACCATCTTGCAACACTGGAAAGAGGTGTCGCCGAATGCCGAGCAAACGTGAACAGGTGCTGGATCGCCTCACCACAAAACTGAAAACCCTCGAAGGCGCAACACTGAAAGTTTACCGCAATCTGGACAAGCCGCAGCAAGTTTCCTCAGGCGGGATGATCGTGCTGCGCGATGGCGCAAGTGCTGAACCCGAAATGCTGCTCTCGCCGCTCACCTACATTTATGAGCATCTGGCCGCAGTGGAAGTGCTGGTGCAGCACCCCGATCCCGCGATCAGGGACAGCACGCTGGATGCGCTGCTCGTCAGTATTGGCGGCATCATCAACGCCAATCGCACGCTCGACGGGCTGGCGGAGTGGGTCGAGGCGCGATCCCCGGAATTTCAGGAAGAACCCATTGAGGGAGCCGCCAGCATCCGCGCCGCCACGGTGCTGATCATGGTGCGCTTCGCAACAACCGACCCGCTCAATTAATCACCCCAACCCGGAGGTATCCTTATGGCCCGATCCTATGGCTCGGCGGCGTCGCTGCTTGCCCTGAAAGAACCCGGCTATGGCGTAAAGCCCACCGGCAACTGGGAAAAGTTTGCGTTTGCGTCCTCGGATTTGAGCGCGGAACAAAATCTGCTTTCATCTGACCTGCTGGGACAAGGGCGCGAGCCGCGCGCCCCGTTCCGCGACGTGATCAATGACGAAGGCAATCTGGTTGTTCCGGTGGAAGGCCGCGACTTTGGCCGCTGGCTGCAATTCCTGCTGGGCAATCCCACATCAGTTGGAGTGGCGGCGAGCGGTGACATCACCTTTACCGTGAATCCGAGCGCAAGCCATACCCTCACCATTAACGGCGTGCTGTGGACGTTCGTCGCCAGTGGCGCTACCGGCGCGCAGACCAATGTGGGCGCAAGCCTTACCGCCACGCTCACGCAGCTGGCAACCGATCTGAACGCATCCGTGAACGCCAGCATTACGCCCGCGACCTATTCCAATGGCGGCGGGACAAAACTCAATATCGTGCACGATACGCTGGGCGCATCCGGCAACGCATTCACGCTAGCTTCGGGCAACGCCAACGGCGTGGCAAGCGGCGCAACGCTCTCGGGCGGCGGCTACACCCACAGCTTTGTCAGCGGGGCCGCCAGCCTGCCATCCTTCGCAGCCGAGATCGGCCATGCCAATGTGCCCGCTTATTTCGTGCATACGGGCTGCATGTTGGGCAGCATGGCGCTGAACTTTCAGCGTTCGGGTGCCGCCAACGCCACGCTTGCCATCATCGCCCAGGGTGAGACCCGCTACGCTTCCTCGCAGGGCGGCGGGCCTACCAGCCGGGTGTACAAGCCATTCAGCCAGTTCAACGGCTCGATCAAGCGCAATGGCGCGGCGCTCGGCAATATCACCGGGGCGCAGTTCACTTATTCGAACGGCATGCAGGCGGTGCCCACCATCCGCAATGACGGGCTGATCGAGGCGGTCGATCCCACTATCATCTCCGCCAATGGCTCTATCGATGTGCGCTTCGCCGACACCATACTGGCGGATGATGCGATCAACAACACTGCGATTGAACTGGAGCTGGCCTACAGGCTGGCGGGACTGGACGGGAACAATTTTTCACTCGCCTGGACTTTTCACGAGGTGTATCTGCCGCGCCCGCGCATTCCCGTATCGGGACCGGGCGGCGTGCAGGCGAGCTTTAACTGGCAGGCGGTCTATGACGAAGGCCTCAGTAAATCCGTCAGCGTGGTCTTGAAAAACGATATCATCAGCTACCCGTAAGGAGAATTTATGCTCAGGCTCAATCTGAAGAAAGAACCGTACTGGCTGGAGCTTCCCGCCAATGTGCGGGTCTTGTTGCGCCCGCTTTCCACCGCCATCATGAGTGCGGCGCAGTCATCCGTCATCAAACAGATTACCGGCTGGCGGCGCGAACGCGCATCGCGCCTCGAGGCCGGTGCGGACGTAAGCGATATTCCGGATGTGGATCATGAAGAAACCCGGCTCGGGCTTTCCGAAGCGCTGCTGATCAAAGCCCTGGCGCGCGGCGCTATACTCGAATGGCAGGGCGTGCTGACCAGTGAAGGCGATGCGCCTGCCCCGGTGAGCGACCGGGCGGTGAACGATCTGATGGATATCTGGTTCATCGCGCAGGAGTTCTGGAAACATTACACCGATTCTCTGTTTCTGCTGGAAGCGGAGGGAAACGCATCAGGGCCCGCTGCAAATGGCACTTTGGCGGCGGGCCGGGATATTGCGCAACCTGCCATGACGAAGCCCTACCATGCAGCAGAGGCGAGTTAAGCCCGCTCACCGGCGAAACCTGCCCCTATATTCAGCACGAACCCATCACCCAGGAAGGGTTTGAGGCCTGGGATGTGATCGCGCGCTGTAGCTCGCAGCTGAAACGCACTCCCGGCGGTAAGATCGCCGGGTTCGATATTGCAACCCTGTTAAGTGTGACCGAAGCGCTCGGCTATGACCGGCAGGCGGTGCTGCGCCTGCTCGATCATGCCGAGGCGGGGTTATTTGAGGCGATCCGGGATCATGGCCAGCGCAACCCAGAACATTTCGATCCGGATCGCGGTCATTGACGGCGACAAGGTGCGCCGGGAACTGACGCTGACCGGCGACGCGGGACAGCGCGCGCTGGCCAGGATCAAGGACGCCACCGCGCCCGCCACAAAATCCCTGGCGGCGGTGAATGTGGCGGGCGAACAGCTGCGCCATGGCTTGCAGAATCTCGCCGGTGGCTCCGGCTCGCTGGGGGCGAACCTCATCCGGCTTGGCCCCGCCGGGCTGGGCGCCGCCGCCGCCATCGGCGCGCTGGGTTTTACAGTGTCCGGAGGGCTTCGAGAGTTCAAAGAGGCCGAGCAAGCCCTCAACCAGTTGAACGCCGCGCTCAAAGCGACGGACTTTTCCGCAGGCGTCACCGCGCAGGAAGTCACGGCCCTTGGCGAGGCGGTGGAAGGCAACACGCTGTTCAAGAAGGAAGCCATCCAGCAGGCGGCTGCGTCGCTCACCTCATTCCAGAATATCGCCGGGGAAACTTTCACCCGCGCCCTGAAACTTTCCGCCGATCTTGCCGCGCGGCTGGGAACCGATGTGCCAGCGGCTGCCGACATGCTCGGCAAGGCGCTGGAAGCCCCGGAAGAAGGGCTGGGCAGGCTGGCGCGGAAATTTTCCGATCTGTCGCCAACACAAAAAGAGGTGATCGGGAATTTCGTCAGGCAAGGTGATGTTGCTAGCGCACAGGCCGTTATCCTTGAGCATCTGGAATCCAAAACCAGAGGGCTGGCCGAAGCCCAGGCCAAGGGTTTGACGGGCGCAGCGGATAGCTTGAGCGATGCCTGGGACGATCTGCTGGAATCATTTGGCCGCACCGTCAGTGAATCCGGCGCGGCGCAGGCCAGCCTCGGCCTGCTGACCCGCGCGGTGCGCGGGCTTCAGGAAGCCGTGGACCCGACGCGCACACAACGCAAAAGCCGTCTCGAGGCGGAAATCAGCGCCCTGCAAGTGGACCGTGGCGCGAGACCCGCGCCTGGCGGCGCGCGGCTGCTTGCGGAAAAGAAGCGCGAACTGCAGAAACTTAATGACGAGATCGAAGCTGAACAGCAAAAAGCCGATGCGGAAATCGAGGGCGCCCGCAGCGCCGCTGAAAAGGCAGCGGCGGAGCGGCGCAATAACCAGCTTCTCGAGCTTCAGAAAAAATACCTGAAGGAATATGAGGAGGTCACCCTCACCGCGCAGCAGAAAATCCTGCGCGACGCAGAAGACCGCCGCAAGCAGATCCTCGCGCTCAACAAGGGCGACGCCAATAGCGAGGCCGGGCGCAAGGCGCTGGCCGCGCTCGAGGCCTCCACCAGGGCAAAGCTCGCTGAGAGCAATAAAGCAGTTGCACCGGTAAAACCCGCCGCACCAGTTTCCGCCACGCCACGCGATGACAGCGAGGATACACGCGCCCGCGCGATTGAGGAGATTAATCGCGGCCTATTGCGCACCAGGCCCTCGTTCGATCTGGCGAAGCAGGCGCTGGAGGATTGGAAAACCGGGCTGATCGAAGATTTGGGCGGCGCGACGCAAGCCAACCAGAAATACCTGGAATTGATCGAACAGATTTATGGCGTCAAGCTGAAGGAGATTTACGATAAATCGCTGCTCGATAGCGATAAATGGGAGGACGGCGCAAGCCGTGCGCTCAAACGTTACGCCGGTGAGGCCGCCAATACCGCCAGCAATGCTGAGGAGCTATTCGGTAGCGCCGCGCGCAATGTGGAGGACACGCTCACGGATATGGTCAGCAGCGGCGAGGTTTCTTTCAACAAGCTGGGCGATCTGCTGCAATCCCTCGAGCAGGACATTCTGCGCATGTTCATCCGCCAGCAAATCACGGCCCCCATTGCCGGTGCGCTGGGGGATTTTGTCAAAGGCGGCGGCGGCGATATTTTTGGCAGCATCTTTGGCAGCCTGTTTCATGACGGCGGTGTCGTTGGTTCATCGAGCGCGACGCGGCGCGCCGTGCCTGCCTATATGTTTGTCGGAGCGCCGCGCTTGCATAACGGCCTGATGGCGGACGAATTCCCGGCCATCCTGCAGAAAGGCGAAACCGTGCTGCCCAAGAATACCAGCCTGGGCGGCATCAATGTCACCTTCAACATCAGCACGCCCAACGCCCAGAGTTTTATGGATTCCCAGGGCCAGATCATGAGCAGGCTGGCGAGCCAGATGGGCAAGCACAGAGCGAGGAACGGATAATGCCAGGATTTCATGAAGTGCAGTTTCCACCCAAGGTCGCCTATGGCGCATCCGGCGGGGCGGAGTTCAACACCAGCATTACCACCACCTTTGCTGGCTTCGAGCAGCGCAACGTCAACTGGCTTAAAAGCCGTGGCCGCTGGGATGTCTCCACCGGCCTCAAAACCAAAGCCGACATGGATGTGGTTCAGGCGTTCTTCCGCGCCCGTTACGGCAAGGCCCATGGTTTCCGCTTCAAGGACTGGAGCGACTATCAGGCGCTGGGGCAGATGCTGGGCACGGGCAACGGAACGCAAACCGCATTCCAGCTTGCCAAGAATTACACGAGCGGAGCCTATGGCTACAGCCGCGAGATTAGCAAGCCGGTGTCCGGCACGGTGAAAATCTATCTTAACAGCGTGCTGCAAGGCTCGGGCTACTCGGTGGATCACACCACAGGCGTGGTGACGTTCACTGCTGCGCCCGGTGCGGGGGTGATTGTGAGCAGCGATTTTGATTTCGATGTGCCGGTGCGTTTCGACACGGATGCGCTTTTGGTGCGCGCCGACGGGCCGGGGATATTTGTCTGGGACGCCATCCCGATAGTGGAGATACGTTTATGAGAACCGCATCAAGCAACATGGCGGCGCACCTGGCGGGGGAAGTCACCAGCCTTGCGGTGTGCTGGAAACTGACGCTGGCAGGCGGCGCGGTGATGGGGTTTACCGATCACACCTCCGATCTCACCATCAGCAGCCAGCTTTACAGAGCGGCCACCGGCTTCTCACCCACCAGCGTGGAAACCACGGACAAGTTCTCGGTCGATAATCTGGATGTGGCGGGCATTCTCGATGCGGCGTCGATCACCGAGGCGGATATCATGGCGGGCAAATACGACTTCGCCGAAATTGAAATCTTCATGGTGAATGTCACCGATTTAAGCCAGGGCGTCATTATCCACCGGCGCGGTTGGCTCGGCGAAGTGACGCTGAAGAACGGCCAGTTCATCGCCGAGGTGCGCGGTCTGGCGCAGAAACTCAGCCAGAACATTGTCGAACTGTATTCCCCGGCCTGCCGCGCCGTGCTGGGCGACGGACGCTGCAAGGTAAACCTCGCCAGCTACACCGTGGGCGGAACAGTCGATACGGTAAGCAGCCGCCAGATATTTATCAGCAACTCCATGACCCAGGCGGCGGGATATTTCTCCGGCGGCGAAATCACGTGGCTCACCGGCGCGAACGCGGGGCGTCGCATGGAGATCAAGGAGTTTTCCAGCATGCAATTCACGCTGGCGCTGCCCATGCCCAACACTGTGACTGTGGGCGACACCTACAACGCGATTGCTGGCTGCGACAAAACCTTCAACGCCTGTGTTTCCAAGTTCAGCAACGCGGTCAATTTCCGGGGCGAGCCTTATGTCCCAGGCATGGACAGACTGCTCGCCACCGCCGCCACGGCCAATGATCTGCAAAGGGTATAATACCCACTTTATTGCACAAATCGCTTTATTCAACCCGATTTGTTGCGTATAACGGGACATGGAGTGGTGTTTATGCCCGATTTATTGCCAAAGCAGCCCGAAGTAATTGTTTCCGATGCAACCACGACCGGGATGGTGTCGCGGAGCGTAAAATCCGGAAAACTACGTAAGCTGGCCTCGCGTCTTTATACATCCAACCTGACGGACCCGCCAGAAGCGATTGTCAAACGTAACCTTTGGCGCATTGTAAGCCAGTTCGCGCCAGGGGCATTGATAGCGGATCGCACCGCCCTGGAATTAAAGCCTGCGCCGGACGGCTCATTATTCATAATTTCAGAGCGTAAACGGGATATTTCCCTGCCGGGCATTATAATTCGTTCGCGCAAAGGCCATGCGCCATTGCCGGAGGATAAACCGTTCATGGATGGGCTGCGCTTGAGTTCTCACGCGCGGGCGTATCTGGAGAACATGCGCATCTCGCGGCCGCGTGCAGGCACCGCGCCGCGAACATTGTCCAGAACAGAGATCGAAGAAAAGCTGGATGCCATCCTGCGAAGATCTGGAGAGCAGGCTGTTCAGCAGCTTCGTGACGAGACGCGCAAACTTGCGCCCAGGCTGGACCTGAAAAAAGAATTCAAGCTGCTGGATGATCTGATTGGAACCTTGCTCGGTACACGCGATGCGCCGGTGGCTTCAAAAACCGGCATTGCCCGTAAAATCGGCGAGCCCTACGATCCCGACCGCTTGCAACTGTTCGAAGTGCTGCATCGCGCTTTGCATGAGACACCGCCGATAATACGGCCTGCGCCAGTGGTCACAGAATCACTGGCTTTTTATGAAGCCTATTTTTCAAACTTCATTGAAGGCACTGAATTTGCCGTGCGCGAGGCGGAGGAAATCGTCTTTGAGGGCAAAGTTCCGAATGACCGCCCAGCCGACGCCCATGACATACTCGGCACCTACCAGATCGTTTCCGACACTAAGGAAATGAAAAAAACACCCCGGCGCTTTGATGATTTTCTGACGCTCTTAAAACAGCGTCACGCAGTCATCATGGCGAAGCGGCCCGAGAAATTGCCGGGGCAGTTCAAGGTGGAAGATAACCGCGCGGGGAGCACGCTGTTCGTTGCGCCTGAACTGGTGCAAGGCACACTGAAAAAGGGTTATGAGCTTTATCAAAGCCTGGATGCACCATTCCATCGCGCCGTGTTCATGATGTTTCTGGTGGCCGAAGTGCATCCTTTCACAGATGGCAACGGACGCATCGCCCGCATCATGATGAACGCGGAATTGGTGAAAGAGAATGAGCAGCGCATTATCATTCCGACGGTGTACCGGAATAACTATCTGGTGGCGCTGAAGGCGCTGACGCATAACCAGCAGCCGCAGGCATTGGTACGCACACTGGATTTCGCGCAACGCTATACAGGCAAAGTCGATTGGGGCGACAAAAAGATAAGCCAGCGGATTTTGGAAGCGACCAATGCGTTTATCGATCCTGCGCAAGCTGACCTGCAAGGCATCCGGCTGACATTACCCGATGATAGTTTGCTTGCAGACATAGAGGCTGGCTGATTATCCAACCTTACGGACGGCATCCAGCACCATTTGCGGATGCGCGTCGATAACCTTTAACAGAGTCTGAGTGTAAGCGCGGGGCGTGGCTTTGCCTGCTTCCCACGCCCGGATACTGCTCTCTGAAACACCAAAAATTGTGAACTGTTTTTGCGTCATGCCGAGCTTTTGGCGCAATGCACGCACGTCAATATTTTTGCGCATATTTGAACCTCCTGGCTGAAGGATAACCGCCCATGCGAAGCATGCAAGATCAAATTGTTACCCAGGCCCGCACCTGGCTGGGCACGCCGTTTCACCATCAGGCGCGATTGAAAGGCAAGGGCTGTGACTGTCTTGGCCTGATCATCGGCGTGGTGGATGAGTTGGGCTTGCGGGACAGCCACGGCCAGCCGCTCGCGGGCTATGACGAGGTGACCTATTCGAAAGAGCCGGACGGCGCCTATCTGACGGAGAAGCTCATGGCCCTGCTGGATGACGTACCGGTGGCGCAGGCGCAGCCCGGCGACCTGGCGCTGTTCACCGTGCGGGACAATCCGCAACATCTGGCGTTTCTGACTGATTATGAAGGCGCGCCCGGCATGATCCACTGTTACGCGCAGGCGCGGCGCGTGGTGGAGCACCGGCTGGATGAGGACTGGAAACAACAGCTGGTGAGGGTGTTCAGATGGCGGCAATAGTTCTCGCAGCCGCCGCAGGCTCGGCGGCTTCATCCTTGGGCGCTGGAACCTTTCTGGCGGCGCTTGCCGCTGGCGCGGGCGGCTATCTGGGCGGCTTTGCTGACCGCTCGATCTTTGGCGGCAAGGCGCGCATCCATCAGGAAGGCTCGCGCCTCACCGAACTGATGGTGCAGGCCTCCAGCTATGGCAAGGCGATCCCGCTCGTCTATGGCAATGCCCGAATCGCCGGTAACGTCATCTGGTCACGCCCGATTGAGGAACATGTCACCACCAGCACGCAAAGCTCGGGCGGCGGCAAGGGCGGCGGTGGCGGCGGCGTGCAAACCACCACGACCAATTACACCTATACGGCGTCGCTGGCGGTGGCGATCTGCGAAGGGCCGATTACCGAACTGGTGCGCGCCTGGGCCGACAGCAAGCCGCTGGAATTAACCGCTGGCGGTTATGCGCTTTATCCAGGGTCGGAAGATCAATTGCCCGACACGTTCATGGCGTCGTTTCATCCTGCGGGGCAAACGCCAGCCTATCGCGGCCTGGCCTATGTGGTGATCAAGGATTTTCCGCTGGGGGATTTTGGTAACCGCATTCCGAACTTCACCTTCGAGGTGCGGCGCACGCTGAAAAAACCTTATGACCTGGAGGACAAGATCACCGACATCACCCTCATTCCGGGCGCGGGCGAATATGTCTATGACACGGTGGTGCAGGAAAAAACCAGCGGCCAGCTGGATGCGGCGGGGAATTTTATTCAGGGCGGCAAGACCGTCAAACTCAATCAGAACAATCTCAGCAACAAGGCCGATCTGCTGGCGGCGCTGGATAATCTCAAGGCGACGCTGCCCAATGTGGAATGGGTGTCGGTGGTGGTGAACTGGTTCGCCAATTCGGTTGATCCCGCCCTATGCGTGATCAGGCCGGGGGTGGAGTTTGACGGCCAGGGCGTGCGGGTTGCGCCCGATGACTGGGCGGTGGGAAGTTTTACCCGCGCCAATGCGCACCAGATACTCTATTTTCCCGATGGCTCGCCCACCTATGGCGGCACGCCGACCGACAAGAGCATCATACGCCTGGCCCAGGAACTGAAGGCGCGCGGCTACCAGGTGATGTTGTACCCGATGCTGCAGGTGGACACCATCACGCCGCAATCAAAGCCCTGGCGTGGCAGGATCACGCCCGCCAGCGCCACAGCCGCCAACAGCTTCTTCACCCGCACGGATGGCTATAACGCCTTCATCACCCATTACGCCAATATGAATGTGGGCGGGGTGCTGCTGAAAAATAACATCGACGCTTTCATGATCGGCTCAGAGCTGATCGGCCTGACGCAATATATGAATCCCACCGGCGTGTTCCCTGCGGTGATGCAACTGAAAAGCCTCGCCGCCACGGTGAAGGCCGCCGTTGGTGCTGGCGTGAAAGTGATGTATGGCGGCGACTGGAGCGAATATCATTCGGTGAACGGCTGGTATAATCTTGACCCGTTATGGTCGGACGCCAATATCGACGCGGTGGCGATTGATTGCTATTTCCCGCTCACCCCTGATCTGCCGCAGGCGCAGATCACCTACCAGAATATATATGACGGCTGGAGCAAGGATGAAGGCTGGGATTATTTCTACAGCGATCCCGTCACGCGGCTGAATAAAGTGTTCTATTCCGGGGCGACCTACGCCTGGAAGAACGTGAAAAACTGGTGGAACAGCACCCACACCAATCCTGACGCCAGCGGCACCGCCTGGACACCGAAAATGAAGCCGGTGTGGTTTTCCGAGCTTGGCTTTCCCTCGGTGGATGGCTGCGCCAACCAGCCGAACGTGTTTGTCGATCCGGACTCGGTGGAGAGTTTCTATCCGCGCGGCAGTCGCAGCAGGGTGGATTTTCTGGCGCAGCGCACGGCGCTTGACGCCTCAATCGACTATCTGACCTCACAGAATGTGCTCGAAGCCGATTTTATCCCACGCAAGTTTCTCTGGACCTGGGACGCGCGGCCATTCCCGTTCTTTCCCGATCTCGGTTCGATATGGGCGGATGGCGGCAACTGGAAAACCGGTCATTGGATACAGGGCAAGCTGGGGCTTTCCAGCCTTGGCCAGATCGTCGCCGATCTGCTCAAAAAGGTCGGCTATGACAGCACCATGTATGACATCAGCCGCCTGACCGATATTGTCTCGGGCTTCGTCATCACCAGCCGCCAGACGGTGCGGGCGTGCCTGGAGCAACTGGCGGTGGCGTATTTCTTTGACATGGTGGAATCGGACGGCCTGCTGAAGTTCATCAAACGCGGCAAAGTCTCGAACAGCGTAATTGATTTCACCGAACTTGTGCCGCGTGACGACGCCATTGACACCTTCACCATCACCCGCACGCAGGAACTGGAGCTGCCGCGCCAGGTGGATGTGATTTATCTCAGCCGCACCGCCGATTATCAGGCGGGCACGCAATCCGCCCAGCGGCAAACAGTCAAGGCGGTGGATTACGCCACCCTCAACCTGCCGATAGTGCTCACCGACCAGGAAGCCAAAATGGTGGCGGACGTGACCCTCTACAATGCCTGGGTAGGGCGTGTGCAGTACCAATTCACCGCGCCGCCCAAATACGCGCTGCTGGAACCCGCCGATGTGATCACCGTCACCAGGGATGGCGCTGCCTATCTCATGCGGATCAATTCCACCAGGCTGGTGCGCAACGGCATGCAGGAAATCGCGGCGGTGGCCGAAGATGCGTCGTCATATGATTTTTACACTCCGCCGGGCAGCAGCACACCCAATATTCAGCCGCCGACCAGCATTTCGGCCACACGGTTGGAATTGCTCGATCTGCCCGCATTCCCGACCGATGCGGTGACCGATGCGTATTTGCGTTATGGCGTGGTGGGCCTGGGCGGCGGCTGGACAGATTCGGCGGTGTACCGCTCGGATGATGGCGGGGCGAACTATGCCCTGATGCAAACGCTTGCCGCGCAGGCCAGCATCGGCGCGGTGCTGAACATTATCCCAGCCGGAACGGTGTATACCTGGGACCGGAGCAGCGCCATCGACGTGCTGCTGACCTTCGGCCAGTTGCAAAGCGTCAGCGAGATTGCGGTTCTGAACGGCGCGAATGTCTGTGTCATTGGCGATGAGGTGCTCCAGTTCCAGACCGCCACGCTGCTCGACGCCAATAAATACCGCCTCTCGAACCTGCTGCGCGGGCGGCTGGGGACGGAATGGGCGGCGGGTGGTCATATTGCGGGGGAGCGCTTCATCCTGCTGACAAACGCCCTGGCGCGGGAATTGATGGCGTCTTCAGTATGGGGCATCAGCAAGAAGTACAAACCTGTGACGGTGGGCTCCACACTCGGCGCGACCGCAGAGCAGGATTTCATCTATGCGGCGCGCGCCCTGAAACCCTATTCCCCAGTGCATATCGTGGGCAGCCGCAACACAGGTGGTGATCTCACCATCAACTGGAGGCGGCGCACGCGCATCGGCGGCGACTGGCGCGACGCGGTGGATATTCCGCTCTCGGAAGAATCGGAACGCTATGAGGTGGACATCATGCAGGGCGTAACGCTCAAGCGCACGATTACTGGCCTGACTTCACCCACAACTATCTATACCGCCGCACAGCAGGTGACAGACTTCGGTTCGGCACAAAGCAGCGTGCTGGTGAATGTGTACCAGCTTTCAGCGGCGGTTGGACGTGGGAATGCAGGCATAGCCACCATCTAAAACTTAACAATTAACCAAAGGAATATCCGATGCCCAACACCACCGGACGCTTGCTGCTGCCTTATATTCTGCAATCGCAGTCGCAGAAGGAAGTCAGCCATAATGATGCGCTCAACATTCTCGACATGCTGATCCAGGCCGTGGCGCAGGATGTGGGATTGAACACGCCACCGGGAAGCCCGGCGGTTGGGCAGTGCTGGGTAGTGGGGACTTCACCCACCGGCGCATGGGCGGGGAAAGCCAGCCAGATCGCGCAGGCAGCAGATGGCGGCGGCTGGTTCTTCGTGGCTCCGTTCAAGCGGCTGCGGCTGTGGAACGAGACCGCCGACGAATATTATGTCTATGACGGCGCGGCATGGATGCCAGAAGGCCTGCTGCTCAAGGAAACCGGCGAATATTTGCGGGTGGAACACAAAACCGAGGATGTGACGGTAAACACCGGGGCGTTCAAGGACACCACAATTCAGATTCCCGACCGCGCCATTGTGCTCGCGGTCAATGTGCGGGTGATGACGGCCATCACAGGCGCAACAAGCTTCGGCATCGGGGTGGCGGGCGATGTTACGCGCTACGGCAATCTGATCGGCATTGCGCCTGATTCCACCAATATCGGCATCACCAGCCCGCTGGCCTATTACGCCAACACCGCTATCCGCCTGACCGCAAACGGCGGCAACTTCAGTGGCGGGGTGATCCGCACCACACTGCAGTACCTGAAACCGCGCGGACCATGGACCTGGTGATCCCATGACGACACATCCAGCCAAACATAACCTCTATGTCTATCGCGGCGCGACTTTTTCCGAAGCCATTACCTGGAAAGACGAAAACGGCGTTCCGGTTGATCTGACCGGGTTCACGGCGCGGATGCAGATGCGCGAGACGGTGGAGGCTTCCACGCCGTTTCTGACGCTGACCACCGAAAATGGCGGCATCACGCTTGGCGGCGCGGCTGGCACAATTAACATCCTGGCGGCGGCCTCGGCCACATCCACCATTACCGCCACAGCTGGCGTGTATGATCTGGAGATCGTCGCAGGGGATGCCGTCACCGTGACGCGGCTGCTGGAAGGATTGGTCTTTATCAGCCCCGAGGTAACCCGATGACCGATGTAATTACCATCAATCAAGTAATCCAGGTCGTTAAGGTCGAGGATAAGCGCATTAATGTCGTCACCATGGGAACTCAGGGGCCGCCCGGCTCTGGCGGAGGTGGCGGCTCCTCAGATCACGGCGCGCTTACCGGCCTCGGCGACGATGATCATCCCCAATACCACGATGATGCGCGCGGGGACGTGCGCTATTACACCAGGCCGCAGGCCGACACGCTTCTAGCCGGGAAAGCCAACAGCTCCCACGCGCACAGCATCACAGATGTATCCGGGTTGCAGACGTCTCTGGACGGCAAAGCCGCTGCGTCACATGCCCATGTCACCGGCGATGTGGCGGGCTTGCAAGCCGCTCTGGATGACAAGGCCGCCGCAAGCCACGCGCACAGCATTGGCGATGTTTCCGGCCTGCAAACCGTGCTGGATGACAAGCTGGATACCGCCGTGCTGGCGCTTGTCCCCAAGACGGGACAGGTCACGGTGGATTTCGGCAATGCCAGCGGCGGGGAAGCGGATTTCGCCAGCGTCACCGTTGCCGCCTCGTGGGTCACCAATGGTTCAGTCATTCTTTGCACCGCCGCTGGCGTCGCGACGCCGGATCATGACGCGGAAGACGCAGCCCTGGAAAATATCACCGCGCTCGCCGCTAACCTGAATGCGGGTATCGGCTTTGACGTAATCGCCCGCGCCGCCACTGGCGCCTGGGGACGCTATAGCATCAACTTCATGGGGGTCTGACATGAGCATCATTATAAAATCAGGCGACACCGCCGACCTTGCTTCGGTGGACGCCAACAAACGGCTAAAGGTCAATCTGCCCATGGCGCTGGCAGACTCAGGCTATTCTGTCATCGCCGGGGAATCCCATGACGGCGCAAGTGGTGAGCCTCGCCTGGTGCGGGCGGCGCGGGTTTCAACGGATGGCCGACTGCGCGTCGGCGTGGATAACCTCTATTGGGCGGACACCTTCAACCACACGGTGGTGGATGGCAGCGCCTATCAGTGCGTGACCGCGACGGCGACGCTTGCCATGACCGGCGGATTCCTGGTGCTGAACGCTGGCAATTCGGTGGCTTCTGCAGCGGTGGCGCGGGTGCAAGCCTACAAAACTTTCCCGCTGCATCCTGCTGGTTCACTGGAAGTAGCGTTCCGCCAGCGTTTTGCCATTAACCCGATTGTCAATAACGTCTGTGAGTTCGGGCTTGGCTTTGCGGCAACCACCGCCACCCCAACCGACGGGGTGTATTTCAAGATCAATAGCTCAGGTAATCTTGTCGGGGTGATGAACATCAATGGCACGGAAACCACTACCGCGCCGATGTCAGCACCTGTAGCTGGTCAGGTGCGCCATTACCGCATCGTGATCGATCAGGATCGCATCGAGTTCTTTATCGACGGGGTTCTGGAAGGCGTAATCCTGTCACCGAATACCGCTGCCGCCGTTTCGCTTTCCCGTTGGCAACCACTGCTGATGCGCTGCTATAACGCCGCCGCGACGGGCTCGGCGCAGCGCATGGAAGTTGCTGACATCTCGGTGATCGCCCGTGATCTGGCATTAAACCGCCTCTGGCCAACTGCAATGGCGGGTGCCGAATATGGCAGCTATAACAATCCGCGCGGCGCGGCGGCGGGGCAATCGGCAAACTATGCAAACAGCGCCGCCCCCGCATCGGCCACGCTTTCCAACACGGCGGCGGGCTATGCCACGCTGGGCGGGCAGTTCCAGTTTGCAGCGGTCGCGGGTGCGGAAACAGATTTTGCGCTGTTTGCCTTCCAGGTTCCCGCAGCGGCGGCGGCTGGCGGCAACCGTAATCTGGTGATCCGGGGCGTGCGGATTGAAGCCTTCAACATGGGCGCGGCTTCGGCCACCACGCCAACCTTGCTGCAATGGGCGCTGGGCGTAGGCTCCACCGGCGTATCCCTGGCTACCGCTGATTCCCTCACCGCAGGCACACGCGCCCCACGGCGCATTGCGCTTGGGGTGCAGTCCATTCCTATCGGCACCGCCATCGGCGGTAATGCCGCCCCGATAGATGTGAACCTGGATGCGCCGCTGTATGTGGCGGCGGGAACTTATCTGCACATCATCCTCCGTATGCCAGTCGGAACGGCAACCGCCTCGCAGATCATCCGTGGGCTGGTGATGATCAACGGCTATTACGAATAACGCGCCCTTCAACACCGCAACCGCCACCGTCCTATGGGCGGTTTTTTTATGCCTGGAGGAACCATGACTCAAGAACAAGAAGCAGAACATCTCGACGTGCACGTCGCCGTGTGCGCAGAGCGCTACAAATCGCTGGAACAGCGGCTCGACCGCATTGAGCGCGTCATGTGGTGGATGCTCACCACCTTAATTCTCGCCTTGGGCGGGATGCTGCTTGAACTCGTAATTTTAGTTGGCGGGAGGGTGTTATGATTACATTGCTTGGCTCATTGTTAGGATTTTTCTCGGCGGGGTTTCCTGATTTCCTGAAACTGTTCCGTGACTCCAAGGATAACAAGCACGAGCTTAAAATCCTAGAGATGCAAATGGAGCAGCAACGCCTCGGCCACAGCAACCGCCTGGAGGAAATCCAGGTCAACGCCGACATCGCGGAATCCAGGGCGATCTACAAAACCTACAATACCGGCATCCGCTGGGTGGACGCGCTCAATGGCACGGTGCGCCCCGTGATCGCCTACAGCTTCTTCATGCTCTACACGGCGGTGAAATTCATTTCCTACACCGCACTGCCGGAAGCCGGAGCGCCGCTCAAGCTGGTTTACGAAACACTGTGGACACAGGACGACGCGGCGATCTTCGCCGGGATCATCAGCTTCTATTTCGGCCAGCGCGCCATGGCCAAACTGCGGAGTGGAAAATGAGACGCATCAGCACGCATGGTCTTGATCTGATCCGCCGCTTCGAAAGCTTTGCCCCCGCCATTTATATCTGTCCCGCAGGCTATCCCACCATCGGTTATGGCCACCTGATCACCGAAGCCAATGAAGCGCAATTCCTGGAGGGGGTGGATAAACCGCAAGCCCAGGAACTGCTCCAGCAGGATGTGCAAAAGGCCGAACGCGCCGTGTTGCGCCTGATCACCGTTCCGCTGATGCAAGGCCAGTTCGATGCGCTAGTATCCTTCACCTTCAACCTGGGCGGCGGAGCGTTGCAACGCTCGACGCTGCGGCGCAAAATCAACCGCGAGGAACACGCCGCCGTGCCCGCTGAATTCATGAAATGGGTCTGGGCCGGTGGAAGGAAACTGAAAGGGCTGGTGAGACGGAGGGAGACGGAAAGTTTGCTATACGGCATCCCATAGATTTATCCATAAAGATAAACAAAATGCTTGATAACGCAAAAAATATTGAATATTATCCTCATAACGACAACTAGTCTAGTGGGTGGGTGTTATGAATGAACCGCTTTCGCGTATTGTACAAATTTTACCCGTAGGCTTCTTCCGTTCGTTCGAGGAAGAGGTTGTGGCGTCGTTCGGTCAAGCACACCAAATTACTAACCAGCGATACGAAATACCGGAGCGAATAGCTATGCTTGCACAGAATCGCCATGCTCTCTTGGAGGCAGCTTTTCGTAGGGTTGCAAAGGCTCACGGCTTAGACACTCACGCTTCAGAAACCTCCCCCAAAGGGGGCAGTTTCAGTTGGGCTGGTATGGGGAGCATCTATTTGCTTAGGGGAAATATCCAAAGTCATTGCGGCACACCCAGGCCAACCAATTTTAGACGCGCATGGTCTTCCCTCAATAAATGGTTATCCCCACTTCAATACGACCTAATAGATACAACTCGCGAGCCATCGCGAGATAAATTATGCGGAATGCTGGTCGTGTCCGCCTATAAAGGACGGAATGCTGATCTATCTATGCCTGCATTCATTGGTCTTGGCATTCCATCGAGTGACCTATCATCTTGGATAGTTCTGGAACCGATCAACAAAATACTTGCTTTATACCACGATATGGAAACGGAGAAACAGACACCACGCGAAGCACCAATCGAAATCAAGGATCGTGCAATGCCTGTTCTCAAAAAGCGTCCTGATGGTAATGGAGCGTAACGTACAGAACGCGAGGCAAAATGCGAGTAGGCACGCCAGGCTTCCAAGCGGAGCGATTAACGCAAGCGCGTGATTCGAGAGGGTTAACTCAAACCGCGCTTGGAGAGATAATCAATAGAACCAGTTCCAGTATTTCCCGTTGGGAAAATGGTGCGCAATTACCGGAAACTGAAGCGCTGGATGAATTATCCAGGGCTTTGAATGTACCAGTATCCTTTTTTATGAAGCCTATTCCAGATCATGGAATGGCGCCGCTTTTCTTTCGTTCAATGGCTGTCACAACTCAATCTCTTAGAAAGAGAACTCAGTCCAGGTTGCGTTGGGCGCAGGATGTTAGTGCTGTTCTTCAGGAATGGGTAGATTTGCCGCATGTTAATGTGCCGCGCCTTGATGTTTCTGATTATCGCGAAATTAAAGATGATGATATTGAACACATTGCAACCGAGTGCCGCAAGTCTTGGGAACTTGGTATGGGGCCAATTGTGGACGTTCTTCTGGTAATGGAGAACGCTGGTATTGTTGTTGTAAAAGAGGAAGTGGGCGCAGCCGCGATGGATGGCTTATCCAACTGGTCTTTTGCTGATAAACGAGCATATATTTTCATAGCCAAAGACAAAGATACTTGTGTTCGCTCGCGGATGGATGCAGCACATGAGCTTGGACACCTAGTTTTGCACCATTCGATTAAACCTGACACTTTGAAAAGTGAGGCAGACTTCAAAGAAATTGAGCGTCAGGCTTTTTACTTTGCGGGCGCTTTCTTGATGCCTGCTGAAAGTTTCGGTTCAGAAATATGGTCACCTTCGCTAAGTACGTTTCTTGCGTTAAAAGAACGCTGGAAAACATCCATTGCAGCAATGATTATGCGTTGTGTTGCCCTTGGCATTATCAGTGAAGATTATCAGAGACAAATGTGGAAGTACTACAGCTCTCGCGGATGGCGCAAAAAAGAACCATTGGATGATTCCCTGACACCGGAAAACCCAAGATTACTTGCACGTTCTGTTAAGCTGCTTGTTGAACATAACGTACGAAGCAGAGAGCAATTGCTGAATGACTTCAGACTTAATGCTGCTGACGTAGAAGCTCTAACTGGATTACCGCGTGGATACATGAGCAATCAAAAGGCAGATGTTATTGCCTTTCCTAAACTCAAAACCTCATCCGAAGGACCGGGTGGAAGTGGAACAGTGATCCCCTTCGATAGAAGATAACTCCTTCCGGTCATTAATTGTAAGAAAATCACGAATCATTTTATCGACTGATCACTTCGTGCGGATTCAAGTGCGCGAATGGCGGCAATGGCCCCCTCAACCTCTTGCCTCGACGGGTTCGGCGGATTGGCGTGAGTTTGCGGGTTGAGCACACCGGCGCGATACATCCTGAGATTATTCAGAATTGGCGTCACCTGCTGCGCGCGGTTCTGCCCGCCTAACGCAACCCAAGCCGTTATGGCATTCAAGAGGACTTCTGAATCGTTTTCTTTGGGATTCATTGTGTAAGGGGTTTGAACCCGCCTCTTTTCGCAGAAGCGCTTCAGCGCCCACTCGAAAGCCCTCCGCGCCGACGTTGCAGCCGAGGCAATGGAATTGGCGGCAAGAAGCGCGGCGCATTCATCCAGCGCCGCCTGCACAATATGGCCATTTGGCATCTTCACCGAAGGTGTCGCGCGGCCACCGTCGCCGTCGGCATAGATTTCCGCCCACGTCCATTGATGTGAGCCATCATGGAATTGGCGGGCCATCTCGAACCAGACACGATCATGCGTGAGCAGAACGATCTGCCAATCACTGAAGTGTTCTAGAAGAAGTTTGAGCACCGGTGTCCTGTTGTCATGATCAAGGCCTATCAGCACGTCATCGAGAACAAGGAGTTTGAGCCTGTCGCCACCTGTCGGCACGCAGGCAAGGCGGCCACCGAGATACATGGCGAGTGCGAATGCAGAAAGGCGCGCCTCGTTGAGAAATGTCTGTGGCGTTCGCAGGCTCTTGCCATTGAAGACGATCTCCGGGAACAGTTCGCGCCCCTTGATGATCCGGTCGCGCTTCCACCATTCGTGCTGGTATATCACGCCGCCGAATGTGAACGGTTTTACCTCGACCGCTGCGCCGAGAATTGTGTGAACCAGTTCTACAAGGCGCGGATGAAGCGCCTCAAGCGCCAGCCGGAAACCCTCGTTGAAGGCGATGCAGGCCTTCTGAACCGGGTCCAGAGAGCTGTTGAACTTCCACGGCTTCGAGGGCTCGATTTCATCCCAAAGCTGGCTGATCGTCTTTACCGATCCGCCTTCGACCGGAACCGGAAAGTCAGCGAGAAGCGTGCCGACGGAGATGTCGAACAGGTTCGGCCGCTTTGCGCCGTGCATATAGTTGGTATCGAGCAGGGCGCGATAATCGAGGCAGGATTTGCGTAAAGCGGCTTCTGCCACGCGCGCATCAGTGCCGGGGACGTGCGTCGGGTGATGCGCTTTGGACCATGGGATGCAAGGCTGACCATCGCTGAAAACCACTTCTACCTTGAAGTCGGTGTCGGGCCTTTGCGAAAAGACGTTCTTCACGGAAGATGCCTGCGGGGGCTTTAACGCGAAGAAGTGTCGAAGAGCCTGGAAAATTGACGATTTCCCAGCCCCATTCTCGCCATAGACGAGCAGGTTCCTGTTGCCAAAGTTGAACGTCACCGGGTGCGGGAAGGCGCGAAAGTCGCAGAGCGTGAGCGTGCTGATCCGAAGCGGATTTGGCGCGGTAACCGCCGCCGCTGATTGTGCTTCTGCAATGTCCCCGGTCATTCCTTGCCCTCAATGATTCGGACGACATCAAGCGCCTGAAGATCGAACAGCATCGCATAGAGCGGATGGGACGGCGCGAAAACGCGGTCGGCAAATTCCCTGGCCGCCTTGACCAAAGCCGCGCCTTCAAGGCCCGTAAGCTGGCCAAGCCCGGCGCGCTCGGCCTCCACGAACAGGGTAAGGCCGCGCGCATGGAGATCATCCTTGAAGAATAGTTCATAGACAAAACCGTTCAGCAGTTGTTCGAGCTTGTTCTCGGTCGCAGTCTCGACAGCTTTTGCCAAAGTGTCGAGCTGCTTTTCGTCGGCGGAAGAAGCGCGCGGAATTGAGAAAGTGCCAGAATAGCGCGGTTCGAAATCGAAAAATCCCCCCTGTTTTGTCGCAAATTTCTGACGGGCAAACCAAAGTCCTACCGGACTGTTCAATGTCGCTAGAACCACCCAAGGTGAATTGGTTACGAAGATTGTGGCCTTGTTGTTCGTATAGTATTGGCCGGTATCGAAAGCAGCATTTGGCTGATCCGAGATCGCGGGAATAACAATCTTCGGCTGCTCAAAAGCCTGCCAATAGGCACACGAGCGAAGTTCCCAAAAATATTTACCTTGATCTGATCGCTTGATGAGTTCCTTGCGATAAGCGCTCATGAAGCCGTGGATGGCCGGATAAGCCTTTGCAAAAGTTGTTTCGGCGTCCGCTTCAGACATTCCGCTCCACGGATGAGTTTTGTTTTCTGATGATTCAATGCGGATCAACCATAAATCCTGCGGCTCGACGCGCCATCGCTTGATGTCGCGGCCACGCAGGAAGGGCTTGATGATTTCGGCTGAACTTTCATGTTCGGCGATCAGCCGGTCCCTTGTCGGCCCGTTGATCACGAAAGCGTCGTTGAATCCGGTCTTGATGCCATAATAGAAGCGTCCCTCGACATATTGGCCGAGCGGCATGCCCGCCGCGCGGATGCGCTCCAGCAGCCCGCGTTTCGCCTGCGGCTCCAACTGCCAGCCATCGGGGGTGAGCGCCTTTTGCGGCATGTTAAAACCAATTTCATCGACCAGCGCCGGGAAACCTTCGACGTCCGCCTTGCCGCGATCAGCGGGCCAGGTCATGACGCGCAGACTGTCCCCGTCATTGGGCGCAAGCACCGGCGCGGCGCGGCGCGTGGCGATGAGGATGGTGGGATAGGCGATGGCGTCGAACACCTCGGCATCGCCAAAATCCACGATGCGGCGCAATTCCGTCTGGCGGTTCATCCAGCCGCGCAGGTTTGTCCCATATTTGGCGCGATACCATTTGTTTGAGGTAATAAACGCGAACGCCCCGCCGGGGTTGAGCAACTCAATCCCGCGTTGAATGAAATAGACGAACAGATCCGCCGTGCCGCTATAGGCCCCCTGCGGATTGCCCTTTTCGTCCTTGCGGCCATAGTGCTTTTCCAGCAGAGGTTTCTGAACCCTGATGGCTTCGTGCCGCACATAGGGCGGATTGCCAATAACGAGATCGAAATTGGACGACAGGCCGAACATCCATTCGGGATCGAAGAAAGGCGCGGCGGCGTTCTGATCAAACGGGTCCCACGCGGCCATCCGCTTCGCATCCGTTTCGGGCAGGCCGCGATCCGATTTAAGCATCTCGGCCAGTTCATCGCGAAGCCGGGCGATATCCTCGCGCCGGGCGCGCTTGGTCCTGGCGGTGCGGGCGCTGAAATAGCGCGCGTTCATGGCCCTGAGTTCGGCTTCCTTATCCGCTATCCTGGTGTTGCGGAACAGATCATTCTGGGCGGCGCGTTCAATCGGGATCAGACTATTGGCGGCAACCAGCTTTGTTTCGAGGTTCGGCAGCGCCGTGATGTTGGCGTTGTCTTGCGTGCGGTCGATCTTCTGGCTGACCACCAGCGAGATGAAAAAGCGCAGCTTGGCGATCTGCACCGCGATGGGCTGAATATCCACGCCGAACAGGCACTTGTCGATCAGATAGAGCTTGCGGGCGTAGTCCGGCTTGTTGGCGTCTGAGAAATCATGCTCCAGCTTGGCGAGTGCGGCTTCGGCCTCCTCGATCCTTTGTTCCCTGTCCGCCGGATTGACAGTTTCATGCGCCGCCTTAAGGCTTCGCTCCAGCGGGCGGCGGTTCTGCGCTTTCCAACGCGCATTGTCAGGATCAAGCCGGTGCAGCACATGGATGAGCTTTTGCAAAAGGCCCATCGGGAATGCGCCCGATCCACAGGCCGGATCAAGCGCTCTGAGGCTATCAATCGCCGCGATTAGCGCATCCGTCTCGCCAGGGGAAAATGGATTGCCGGTGTCCCTGAATGACAGGAGGTTGCGCAGGCGCGGGCCAGGATCGGCGCTGTTTACTGCCGCGATGCTGTTGGAAAGCGCCGTGCCGGTGAGATCGAATTCACCCGGCATCGCCATGTCGAGCGCCTGCTGTGCCGCCTTGCGGCGTTCTGGCTCAGATGGCTTTTCAGAGAGACGGCGCTCGAAATAGGCAACCAGCGCCTCATCCACCATATAGTCCACCACCTCGCGTGGGGTGTAGAAGGAGCCGGATTTCTTGCGCGCCGTGGTGCGGGTGTCGGCATTGTAACTTGCCAGCAGGTTTTCAAAGACCTTGCCAAGCAATTCTGGATCAAGCGCGACCTCTTCCTCGACCGGTGTGTTCTCCTCGACCGTGAATTTGTAGCGGGAGAATAGTTCTATTAGGCCATCCGCTTTATAGGTCTTGCCTTTGGTGTCGTATTCTTTGTTGAGATCGACCTTCTCTTCCGTTGCGAAGAATATCTTGTTCGGCACCTTCAGCGGATTGTTCGTGCGCTCGGAAAAGCCGTCTATGCGGATGACATCGCGTGTGCCCTCTTTCACAAGACGCTGTTTCAGGTCGGGATTGCGTTCCAGATCGCGCGCCGAGATTTCACGGTCCAGACACTCAAAAAGGCCACCGTTCAGGAATGGTGCCTGCTTGAACAGTACAAGCGCCGCGTCCGGTTCCCGGAAGGCGTCGCGGAAGCGATAAACGGTGTGCACAAGATATTGCCCGTCAAGGCCGCCACCCTTCGCCTTGGTCCGCCATTTGCGGTCCTCGGACATCTCCGTGTTGAGTGTGGCGAAAAACAGGTTCTGGAGCACCGCCGTGTAATAGATGCTGCTATCCGGTTTATCTATAACGTCCTCGTTCAAGAGTTTTTTTAGTTTGGCAATGTCAAACAGATCGTCTGGCACCAACCCTTTTTCCTTGATGAACCAGACAAAAATAACCCTCGTCAGAAGACGGATGATGGCGATCTGATTTTGTTCTTCTTGCTTCGTTTGCTCTATTTCGACGGCGGCAGCAGGAAATGTTACTTGCTTGACTGACCAAAAGAACCAGTTCGCAAGTTCCTTATAGAAGCGCGTGTTCAATGTCTGTGCGGAGAGCGCTTCGATCCAGCCATCGTAAAGATCGCGGAAGTTTGTCGGCACGCCACGGCCGCGCACCTTCACATTTGAAAGGGCGATGTCGTAGAGAATATCGACATGGGCGCGATGGGGCGCGGCCAGATTAATATCCTTGACGATAGAAATGCGCTTTTCGATGACGTCGCGCGATCCGTCCTTCTTGTTTGGTCGGCGGTCGATCACAGCGAGCGAAGCAAACCCACCATGCCTGAACAGGATAACGGCGGGCATCGGGAATAACCGGTTGATCTCGCGCGTGATCCCGGCCAGCGCGCCACGGGTCCATTCACCGTCTGTCAGTTCTATGGCGAGGAAAACGAACGATTCAATGATGGAAGCCCGGTAGTCCTGCTTACCTTGAAAAAGATCGCGGTTGCCATGGGCGAGAATTGGCAGTTCGTCGTTGGTCAGCTGGAAAAGGAAATCGGCCCGCTGCCATTTGTCCGTTTGCGCCGCCGCCTTTCCGGCAAGGCTGTTCGCCGGGTCAACAAACCGGAGGAAAGATGACGGCGCGCCATCGAGATTAACCGTCTTGCGGCTGGCATAGCCAAGCGCTTCGAACAATTCCGCAGCGGCCTGCATCGACGGTTTTGTAATCAGCGACTTCAGCGCGGTCTGTACCTGAAGACGCAGGTCAGCCATCCACGGCCTCCTCTTCCCGCATGATGACCAGCCACGTCACAAGGTCGAAATCGGAGGCCGATTTCGGTAGCTTGGTGTCATCGACCAGCTTGCCGCCCCGGCCCGCGAATAGATTGCCAAGGTTCTTCTTGTCCGATTGCGAGGCAATGGCGCTGATTGCGGCATCCAGCAACGCGCTGAACCGGCTCATCTCCTTGCCGTCGGAGGTTTCCTCGTCAAACAATTCGCATAATTTATCATAGGGTTCGGCTTTCCCCTGGCAGACCGCGCGGAAGATTTCGAGTACCTGTTTTGGCGCGGTGAAATTGTAGCGAACCTCACCGGTTTCGCGCACATAGACCAGGAAATAGGGTTGTAGCGGATTGACCGTCTCCGCGCCTGCCAACGCGCCCCGCTGCTTGAGGCAGTAAATCGTTCCAGGCTGGATCGTCGGATAGTCGGGATGTGGCGGCACAACGGCATAAAGGCCAAGCGGCGCTTCTTCGAGCTTCTCCCGGTTCGCCTCGATATAGCCCATCAGTTCTATCCGAAAATCATCAAGCGTAAATTCGTTCAGGGCTACCGATTCATTGAAATCCTCAAGATCAAGAACCTCATCCTTTAGCCGCAACAACTGCTTGTCACGGTAGCGCAAATCATCCTGAATAAGATCCTCTATATCCTTTGACTGAAGGATATTGTCTTCGGCGGTCGCAGAGATGTCGACAAGGGCCATGCGCGCTTCGACACGGTTCTTGAGATTAATGTATTTATTGAGGTCAGGCGTTGGCCAGAAATTCACCAACTGGATTTCGCGATTCAGACTACCGATACGATCAATGCGTCCAAAACGCTGGATGATTCGGACCGGGTTCCAGTGAATATCGTAGTTGATAAGGTAGTCGCAATCCTGAAGGTTTTGGCCCTCGGAAATGCAGTCAGTGGCGATCAAGATGTCGATCTCGCCTTTTTGCGGCATCGATTTGATCTTTGCGCGTTGTTTGGCGCGCGGCGAAAAATTGGTCAGAATCTGCGAGAATTCGGCCTTCCCAAAGGTCGTCCGGTTTGGTTTTGAGCCACCGGAGACAAGCGCGATATGAACACTGAGCGTCTTGCGCGCCCAATCTTCCAGCGCTTCGTAAAGATAAGCTGCCGTATCTGCGAACGCACAGAACACGATGACCTTGCGGTTCTCTTCGCCCTGAATATTGCGCTCGGGATTTCGGACCTTGTATTCAATTAGCTCTTTGATTTTTGCCAGTTTCGCATCGCGTGTAGCATCAACTGACTTCGCTGCGTCCGAAAGCAGCGAAAGCTGCTGCTTGTCCGTGGCGAGGTCCTTAAGCCAGCGATCGACATCAAGATGCGCCATTTCGAATTTGAGCTTCGTGCCGACCTGAAAGGCTTGCGTGAGGTCCTCGTCGTCCTCATCCTCGGCCACGAATAAATCGGACTGCAAATCGTCCGCCATTGTTTGGGCGTGAAGTTTGTAATCGCGCAGCCGCTTCTCAAGCTGCTCTATCTTCGCGACAGTCCGCTCCATGGTGATTGCGAAGGCGTTAATAGAGCTTTCCAGCCGCTTGAGGAAGTTCACTTTGATCATGCCAATCAGGAATTTTTCGCGATTGGCTTGCGAGAAGTTCACGATCTTCCGCTCTTCGTACTGTGCCGCATATGGCGGCAAGACGTATCGCGAGGGATTGAAGAGTGAGAGCTCATATTTTGAGATCTCGTCGTTCAGGCGATCATAGGACAGGAAACGTCCCTTCAGATCAATCTCCGAGAAGATCGAAAGAGGTTTCCGACGCTTTGGGAAGTTTCCAATTTTTTCCAGGGACGCCCGGTAATATTTTTTGATATGATTTCGAGATCTGGCGATTGTGAGTTCGTCGAGAAGCGTAAAGAAAGCTGCTGGAAGACGATCCATTAAATCTCGAGCATCGCGTTCGCCGCTGCGACGCGCCCATTCCATGAACGTCTTTTGGGCCGTGGCTAGCGTGTCCTTGATACTATTGATGGCTAGATCGGGAGCAAATGCTGCGTCACGCCCTTCCGTGACAAAATAGATTTGGTTGCGCAGATCGCGGAGGTCATTGTTCACTGGCGTCGCAGACAGCAAGAGAATTTTGGTTTTAACGCCCTTCTTGATTACATCGTCCATGAGCCGTTCGTAACGGCTCTTCCGGACGATGTTCCCATCCTCATCCCGCCTGCCCTTCGTATTGTTTCTGAAATTATGCGACTCGTCGATCACGATCAGGTCGAAATTGCTCCAATTGATTGTTGACAGGTCAATGCCGTCAACTCTTCCGGATTCTCGTGAAAGATCGGTATGCGATAGAACCGTGTAGCTGAATCTGTCGCGCAGAAACGGGTTTAAATCGCTGTTATTTTGAGCGAGGAATACGGTCCAATTATCGCGAAGTTTTTTCGGGCACAGAACCAAAACCCGGTGATTCCGCAGCTCGAAATATTTGATGATAGCGAGAGCCGAGTATGTCTTTCCGAGACCGACACTATCAGCAAGAATACAGCCATTATGAGCATTGATCTTGTGGATCGCGCCTTTCACGCCGTCCTTTTGGAACTCGAACAGCGCTTTCCAGACATCTGTATCAATGATCGCCGTCTGTTCAAACAGGGCGGCATCGGTCTCTTGGCCAGAGATGAACCGTTCGAAGACGTGGTAAAGCGTTTTGAAATAAATAAATTCCGGGGGGTGGTTGACATAGAGCTGCTCAAGATAGCGAAGGACTTCTTCCTTTACGTCGGAGACAAGTTTTTTATCGTTCCATATGGCATCGAACCATGCTTTCAGGTCTGAACGGTCGCGGTCACTATCTACGATCAGGTTGAGTTCGATGTTGGGTGTGCCCGATATGCCCAGCCCACGGTGTGTGAAATTTGAGCTTCCGACGATTGCGTGATCACGGCGACCGTCATCGATGTGATACATTTTCCCGTGAACGAAGTTTGCATCTATTACAGAGCGGATATCGACTTTTTCGCTCAGCCAACGTGCGCAATCAAACGCTACCTGCCGTTGCTGTAGGCGATTCACAAGTTCCAACCCATCATCTTCGATAGCGAAGTTTTTGCGCTCGGTTTTCTCGGGGTCTAAGGACCCTATGAATCGGGGCTCGCCGAACAAGAATCGTAATCGATCAATGCCATCCAAATTCTGCTTGAGAGCCTGATAGGCGTGGATCGTAAAGTACGCTGAAACGACTGAGAGTGCGCTCCCTTCCGATATCCGAAGTTTCAGGAATTCTGCAACACTACCTCGAGAATGGTTGTCTCGAATCCCATGCATGGAGGCGGTTGGTGCTTGCGTCATTCTTATCTCACTCGAGATTGGCTTTATTTGGCCGAAAAAGAGGCCAATTCTAGTCGGTTCTTTTGTATGATCCTGACGTTTTTTTTTCTATCCAGGAGTCGATGTCAGTCCTTTTGAAACGCCATTGATTTCGGACCTTGAATGCCGGGATCTCGCCGCGCTGGGCCATTGTGTAAAGGGTCTTCTCAGCCACCTTTAGTAGCGCTGCGACTTCGGGCAAAGTCAGGATTTCGTCAGACACTCGTCGATCCTCCACCCGCAGAGTACGCTATTAGATACTAATAGTTAGCAGTGTTTGTCAGGAAAGGCTAGTCTCGAAGAGACAGAGGGGCGGTGGCGTGGGCGGCAATCACTCAATTTGCAGGAGCGGCTTGCACCGTAGCATCCAACGGGCTTATTGACCTTCCAAAACTTCTCCTATCCGGCCTGTGACCCCGATAGGGATCACATAGGGCTGGCCATAGGGCTCAGACGGTAATAGCCGCGCCCGCCGGATACGATCAATTCCTTCCAATGCGGCTGGTGACGGAAGGCGTCGCGCATCACCATTGATACCGATCCCGCATTCGCCAGCAGGGTTTTGCCATGCACCCAGGGATTATCCGTGGCGCTGGCGGTGAGCAGCTGCCGGACGATATTGGCCTGCATGTCGCCGAAGTTAAATTGGCGTCCATTCCAGGCCACAACACGGCAATCATTCTGCTGGCTGAAGGCCTGCCGTGGTAAAGCGGCCTGCGCGGTGGTCCTGATTTTGTGCACGCTGACTATCTTGCAGGGCTTCTGCGTGGCCAGATTACGCAACTTCTCGAATTGCCGTAGATCCTCGTTCAGTATGACCAGATCATTTAAATGCAGTTCTGCTTTCTCCAGATGCTCAACGATCATGTAGAAACAGTTTTCCTCGCGGGTGGGGAATTTGCGCCGCCCAACTATACCTCGGGAAAACAGGATTCGGCAGGATTCCGGCGCAACCCGGACATAGCCTTCCAGCCGTTGCGGGGCGGAGCGTTTGGCTTCATCCGGGGAAATTTCCGTGACCGTATAGGCGAACGTGGGTTGCAGCCAGGCCGAGGCGGCAAGTTGCCCCGTGGCGATGGCGTGTTGCACCTCTTCCAGCGTGACAGCCCATCGCTGCGCCGCCTGCTCCAATAAATGGTACTCCCTCTCCGGACACAGCATATAACCCCCAGTCTTGCCTGTTAATTTCGCTTTTTTGATCCCTCTTGAATTGCGTACAGTATTTTGATTTATAGCGTCAATAACATTGGCAACTATCGAAGGAACTTCCCGTGTCCAACAAACCGCACGGCGGTAAACGCAAAGGCGCGGGCAGGCCGAAAGGCCAGGGACGCTTCGGCGAGGCTACCAGGCCGATTCGCATCCCCCTGAGCCTGCTTGGCGATGTTTGCCGCTATGTGCAAAGCGGCGGCCATAAAATTCCCATGTACGCTTCGAGAATACCGGCAGGCCTTCCCACACCATTGGAAGACCATTTGGAAGACACCATCGACCTTAACGAATTGATGGTGAAAGACCCTGCTTCCACTTTTCTGGTGCGCGTGACCGGCGACTCGATGCTGGATGCCGGGATCAAGGAAAATGACGTGCTGGTGGTGGATACGGCCAAGCATCCCAAGCATAAAGACATTGTGATCGTATCGCTCAATGGCGAACTCACCGTGAAGCGTTTGTTCCGTCAGAACGGCCACATCATGCTGGTGCCCGAAAATCCCAACTATGACCCCATTCTCATCAAGGAAGGGGAGGAACTGAAAGTGCATGGGGTGGTGACATTTATCATCCATCCAACATCCTAAAGCGCTTCGCCCCAGGCTAATCCCAAGCTTGCCCAGGGATAGAAGGCCCACTCCCAGCCCTATCCAGGCCCTTAGCGACACCTAAGCGCGCCCCACGCCAGCCCTGGCTATTGTTGGGCAGGTTGCCGTTCGAACAGTTCGAACACGGAGGCAACCATGAACGCTTCACCCGCACAAAAAATCCGCCTTGAAAATATTCGTTTTGTCACGTTGGGAATGACCTGCGCCCCAACTTTCATCCATTTATGAGTAGAGTCCTTTGTTGATTTAA
>DAIOWE010000007.1:0-6977 GCA_036758605.1 Pseudomonadota bacterium
CAATTTCCTTGTTGAATTTTTCCTGCATTTTTTCGGCATGGGTCGCCATTGTCTTCACTCCATTATGTAATGCTGATAAAGGATAGCTTTAATGCGTCTATTCCGGCGCGTCATCCGGAAATTGCTCGCGCAGCACACGCTTTAGCACCTTGCCGGACGGATTTCGCGGAATTTCGTCAATGAAAACGACGGCTTTCGGCAGCTTAAAGCGCGACAGCTTGCCATTAGCATAGCCCAGCACTTCGGCTTCGGTCAGCGACGGATCGGCTTTCACCACCACGGCCAGGGGCGATTCCCCCCATTTGGCGGACGCCTGTCCGATCACCGCCACCTCACGGATTTTCGGATGGGTCAGCAATACGCCCTCAACCTCCGCCGGATAAACATTCTCGCCACCGGAAATAATCATGTCCTTGCTGCGATCCGCAATGAACACATAACCATCTGCATCCATGCGCGCGATATCGCCGGTGTACAGCCAGCCATCACGCAGGGTTTCCAATGTGGCTTTTTCACGGTTCCAATATGCGATCATATTATGTTTTGAGCGGGTGATCAGCTCGCCAGGCACATCCACCGGCATATCCTGGCCGGTTTCCACATTGATAATGCGCACATCGGTATGCATGAAGGCCTTTCCGGTTGAACCGACCTTGTCCCTATAATCATCCAGGCTGACCACGGCTACCGGACCACAGGTTTCGGTCAATCCGTAAATCTGCAACACGGGAATGTTGCGCTTGTCATAGGATAAAACCAGATGGTCCGGCACGGGCGCCGCGCCACACAAGAAAAAGCGCAGGGAGGACGCGTCGACGGTTTCGATTTCAGGAACCTGCAACATGAAATTCACCATGGCGGGCACCAGCATCGCCACATTGATTTTCTCACCCTCGATCAGTTTCCAAGTGATTGCCGGATCAAAGGCACGCTGCATCACACAGGACAGGCCGTTGTAAATGCACACCATCAGTGGCAGCAATGCGCCGACATGGAACATGGGCAGGGTCAGCAAAAAGCGGTCATACAGCCGCATATCCGCCGTGGCGGAAAGCGTGGCGATGGCCCAGAAACTGGTATTATGGGTATGCACCACACCCTTGGGCAGGCCCGTCGTGCCGGAGGTGTACATGATATAAAGCGTATCGTCTTCGCCAGCGGTAATGTTAACCGGCGTGGCGGGCGCAGCTTTGGTTAGTTCAGAAAAAGAACGCGCATATTTCGGACAATTGCCATCCGGCCCCACATAAAGCCATTTGGAGATATCGGTTTTCGGTCCCCGCGCATATAGTTCGTCCACATTGGCGGTAAACTCCCCGCCGAAAATCAGCACCGTACTGCCGCTGTCCTTGAGAATGAATTCAAGCTCATCCGGCACCAGCCGCCAGTTCAGCGGCACCACCACCAGGCCCAGCTTGGCGCAGGCCAGAAAACTTTCCGCGAATTCGATGCTGTTCATCAGCAGCAGGGCGACCCGGTCGCCTTTTTTAAGACCCAGCGCTGAAATCATGTTGGCCGTCTGGTCTACCCGCGCATTAAACTGCGCATAGCTCAGCCGCAGATTATTGGCGACATCATACAGGCCTTCCAGCTTCGGGCTAAGCTGCGCCCGCTTTGCCAGCAACCCTCCAATATTAATGTGCATGGCGTTTCTCCCTTCCGGTATGTACGCCCTTATGGGCGCTTATTCTTGTGTCTTAATATCTCTAAAGACTCTGCCCCCCGTCCACCGGAATCGTATGCCCTGTCATGAAGGACGCCATGTCCGAGGCTAGAAACAGGGCGACCTGGCCCATTTCTTCGGGCGTTCCCCAGCGGCGCAGGGGGGTGGTGTTAATGATTCCTTCGTTGATTTCGGGATTATCATAGCTGACGGCGGTGATTTTGGTGGCCACAAAGCCCGGCGCCAGCCCGTTCACCCGTATGCCCTCCGGCCCCCAGGCGTCGGCCAGGCTTTTGGTCAGCAGGGCCAGCCCGCCCTTGGAGGCGCTATAGGCCGGATTGCCCCGCGTGGGGCGGAAACTGGCGACGGACGCGATATTGACGATATTACCCTTCGTGGCCAGCAGCTTGTCATGAAACAGCACACAGGCATGCATGACCCCGTTCAGGTTCACATCCACCACATGGCGGAAGGTCGGCATCTGAAATTCCTTGCGCTTATAGACCACAGTCCCGACACTGTTGACCAGCACATGCAGGCTGGGCACCTGGGCCGCAAAGGCGCGCATGGCGTCGTCATTGGCGATATCGACCTGATGATAGTCCATGCCATCCATGTCGCTGTCATAAGCGCTGCGCTCACGGCTGGCGGTAATGATCAGTTTCGCGCCATGTTCACGAAACGCGCGGGCAATGCCGTTTCCGATGCCGGTGGAACCGCCGGTGACGACCACAGTTTTGCCGGTAAAATCAAGTAGATCGCGCATGCGTGATATGCTCCCCTCAGAATATGGCGAATATTTTTGTCATTTTAAGCGTACAGCGGCGCGATAGGAAACCCGATTAAACGGACGCTTCAGGGGTAGTTTCCACAGGGGCCTTGTTTTTGACCTGGGCTTCACGCAACGTAATATAGGTCGTCGAGGCAAAAATCACCGCGCCGCCGATAAATACCCAGATATCCGGGGTCTGTGCGAAAAACAGATAGCCCACAATGGCCGACCAGATCAGCTTGGTAAAATCCATGGGCAGCAGGGCGGTTAAATCCGCAAGTTTGAAAGCCTCGGTAAAGGCCAGTTGCGCAGCCGTGCCCAGCGCCGCCATCAGAACCATCCAGCCAAACTCTTCCAGGTTCGGCATATGCCAATAGGGCAGCGCCGCAAGCGCCGTAATCGGGGTCAGCATCACCAGCGTATAGATGCTTTGCGTCAGGGCGGATTCCGTTTTGGTCAGCATTTTGATGATGATCATCGAGACCGACCAGGACGCCGCCGATCCCAGGATCAGCAGCGTCCCCAGGCCGATAACATTAAAGCCCGGCCGCAGAATGATCAGGGCGCCGGAAAACCCGAAAATCAGCGCCAGGGTGCGGCGCAAACGCACGCGCTCGCCCAGCAGAATAATGGCTATCACCGTGGCGAACAGAGGGCCCATGAAAGATAGCGCCGTCACCTCGGCCAGCGGCACAAGCGCCACGCCATAAAAATAACACATCATGGAAACGGCGCTTAACAGGCCCCGCCAGACCAGCGGCCCCGCCCGTCCCGTGCGCAAATGCGTCAGGCCGCCCTTGCCGATCAGCAGCGGCAGCAACATGATCAGGCCCAGCGCATTGCGGAAAAACGCCACCTCAAACGGATGCTGGGTTTTGACCAGATGCAGGATCACCCCGGACATGCATGACACCGCGACACCCGATACGAGCATCAGCAATATGCCTTTCAGATTATTAGAAATCGGCTGGCGCGAAGGGGGATTAGTACCGGATATAGGGGTCATCCGGACTGTTTAGCGCATATTCTTGTCAAATGATACTGCATGTACTACGCTTCGTTTAATCCTCAGGGTGCATTTGGAAGGTAACAGCCATGATCACAAAAGGCGTCAAACAACTTTGCGCAGAAGCCGAAACCATTATCGAAACCATGACGGTGGCCGAAGTAATGAAGGTCAAAGACGATCCGAATGTTGAACTGATCGACATTCGCGATATACGCGAATTATGGCGCGACGGGGCGATCCCCGGCGCGTGGCATGTACCGCGCGGCATGCTGGAATTCTGGATTGACCCGGAAAGCCCCTACGCCAAGGAACGCTTTCAGTCAGGCAAAAAATTCATCATTTTTTGCGCAGGCGGGTTGCGCTCGGCGCTGGCCGGGCTGGCGGCGCATGAAATGGGGCTAAAACCCGTGGCGCATATGCGTGGCGGCTTTGGCGAATGGAAAGCCGCCGGCGGCCCGGTGGAAGTGGTCGAGAAAAAATAGCCGCCGGGCGGATAACCGCTCATCAATCATTCTTCAGCAGTTTCTGCTGATCATGATAGGTCAATGTCAACCACATCAGCACTGCGCCATAGATGCTGAACGCCGTGATCGTTAGGGCCGCGAACAATAACTCACTTCCGCTCATGATATTTATCCTCCGTCTACTGAATGTAGAGCAGGAGGCTAATGCGGGTAGTGCGCTCAGCGTTTGATCCAGATCAAGAAATCGTCATTTCATGAAAATGGTTTAGTCAGGAATGATATCTGATCCGCGTATCCGGGTTCGGAATCGGTGCTTGATAAAATTGCCCGGCTCCCCGGCGGACCAATGATCGGCAGCATGATTGGCCTGCGCTTTAACAATTCCCGAATTTTGTCGCCAATGCCCGCAGCCAGCAGCCGGACCCCTGACAGAATACCGGCATAACGCAGATAGGCTCCAAGGATCGAAATCCCGTCCCGGGCGGGGCATTCGCAAGTGGCGCCTGTTCTGTGATCACGGGGCCTCGTTACCCATAATGATGGCGCCGCCGGCGGCAAACATGCTGTCCACCCCATGACAGACAGATAGTTTGGCGTCGGGAACCTGCGCCGCCGCTGTGAATTTGGGCTATCTGGACATGCCCCCGCCTTAAATCGTTGTTAGGCAGGTGTAAACTTGGCGCATTTCACACGATAGCGCATCCAGGAGGTTCACTCAGGATTACCCGCCGATGGGTTTACCCTTCGCAGTGATGGCGACAATGGCCGGGCGCGGCGGCATGGCGTCCTTAAAATCGGGCCAGCGGGTTGAAGGCGTATCGAATGTCGATCCGGGTTCCTGCCCTGGATGCTGTACGGAGACAAACAGGGTGGCGTCATCGGGCGTAAAGCACGGGCCGCACATTTCCGCACCTCGCGGCGCCGCCAGGAAATGCCGTGTCAGCGCACGCCCCGGCCCTTCCGCATCGCTGGCCCAGACGCCGTCGGCAAACCCATTGTCATTGGCGCCATCCGTGGCGATCCACATGCGCCCGCGGCTGTCAAAGGCGATATTGTCCGGCGTCGTCAGCCATCCGTCTTTGCTGGTCTGGGGGTGATAGCGTGCGCCCGAACCCGCATCCGCCGGATCACCGCCCAGCAGAAATATATCCCAGCGAAATTCATCCGCCGCATGATCCGGGCTCTCGCCGCCCGTAACAGGCGGGGCCAGTTCCAGAATATGGCCAAAGGCGTTTTTGGCGCGCGGATTGGCGGCGTCCTTTTGTGCGTCCTCGCGCTTGTCATTGTTGGTCAGCACCAGATAGACGCGGCCAGTGACCGGGTTCGTCTCAATGTCTTCCGGGCGGTCCATTTTGGTGGCCCCCAGCAATTCGGCTGCGCGGCGCGTTTCGATCAGCACATCCGCCTGGCTGTTAAATCCATTTTCCTGTGTCAGCGGTCCCGTACCCCAGACCAGCGGCATCCAGATCAGACGGCCATCAGCCTCGAATTTTGCAACTGATAACACACCATCATCCAGCAGGGTCATATTGGCCGGGCGGTTTTTTGCATCAAACCTGCCGGTGCTGACATAGCGATAGACATACTGAAAACGTTCATCATCGCCCGTATACACCACCACGCGCCCATCGGGTGCAATGGCGACGGTCGCCGCCTCATGCTTGAACCGGCCCAGTGCGGTGCGCTTTACCGGAACGGATTTCGAATTATATGGATCTATTTCCACTACCCAGCCAAAACGGTTTGGCTCGTTCGGTTCTTTTTCGACATTGAACCGGTCATGAAACCGCGCCCACTGGAACCGTGTTTTGCCAGGCGCAATGCCATAGCGCTGGTGATTATCAGCCTCTGCGGTTTGCGCCGGATCACCTGAAAAATAGAAATTGAAATTTTCTTCTGCAATCAGCACCGTGCCCCAGGGCGTTACGCCGCCCGCACAATTATTCAGTGTGCCGATAACGTTGGCGCCGGACGGGTCAGCGGAAGTTTTAAGCCGCGCATGCCCCGCTGCCGGCCCCGACAGGCGCATGGGCGTCGACAGCATGCTGAAACGCCGGTTAAACGGGCTGTCTGCAATGACTTTCCAAACCCCCTTGTGAAATCTTATTTCCACCACAGAATGGCCATGGGCGGCCATTTCGATCTCTATCTGTTCGCGGCTCAATTCGGGCATCTGGCCTAAAAGCGCCTGCGCCGCAACGCCAACGGCGCCTTCAAGTTTTGCCTGCATCACCGATGTCAGCCCCGGAAACATCATCCGCGCATTGGTGAATTCATGATTGACGCACAGCAGGCCTTGGCTGGATTTTTTTGAAGTGTGCGGCAATGGCATAAAGGCCACAAAGTCATTGTTGTAGCCAAACTGCTTTTCCTGCGCCGCCGCCGTCTGGGCCATCGGATCAAAGGCCGGCGCGTCCGCATAAACCGGATCGCCCCAGCGGATCAGAACCTGCGCATCATGCGCCGGCGCCACATGAAAATCCGTATCCAGGCCACGCGCCAATTCCTCAAATGCAAGGCTGGACGGACCCAGCGCATAGGCGCTGCGCCAGGACATGCCCGTACCTGCCAGGGCGGTTGCCGTAACAACGCCGCCAAGCACGGCGCGGCGGCTGATACGCTGTGCGATCAATGCGCCAATTGCCGAAGCTTCCTGATCTGCATTCATGGCCTGTCTCCCCGTTCCATTGGCGCGCGTTATATGGGAAACATATTACAGTTTCACGACGGCCAACAACACCAGGATCAGCCGATGCAGATCATGTCCCCCTCCAGACGCACCGGCACAGCGGTTAAATGCTTGCCCTTGCATGGCCCCGCAACGCAATGCCCGTCATGGATACGGAACAGCGCGCCATGGGTGCCGCACAACAGATGTGATTTTTCCAGATTGAAGAAGCGATCCGGCACATAATCCAGCGGCGTATGCGCATGCGGGCAATCATTGACATAGGCCGTCAGATTGCCGTCGCGCCATACCACAAACATATCGAAGCGCCGGACGTCTTCGCCAAACAAAAATCCCCTGGCCCCGTCTTTGGGAAGTTCATCAAGCCTGCACAGTTGCGT
>DAIOWE010000007.1:7077-34235 GCA_036758605.1 Pseudomonadota bacterium
ACAAAAATCCCCTGGCCCCGTCTTTGGGAAGTTCATCAAGCCTGCACAGTTGCGTACCCACAGGCGGCGCGCCGGGAAAACGCAGATAAGGGTAATCGGGCGCGCCGGTCATAATCGAAATTATCCGTCAACAGAGTATATAAGACTATGACATCTTGCTTTGTCGTTTTGAGGCATACATGGCCTCGTCGGCCTTGGCCAGCGCCTGCGCCGGATCATCGCCTGGTTCAAATATGTAGGTGCCATAGGAAGCCGTGACGCCGTAGGTTTTTCCATTTGCCGCAAAACGCAGCCCCGCAATGGAATCTGCAAGCTTCTGCGCCTTGAGCGCCGCCACATCGGCGCGGTTATTGACCAGAATCACGCCGAACTCGTCGCCGCCCAGACGCCCGACAATATCAGAATCACGGGTATTTTCCACCAGCACCCCGGCCACGCGCTGCAACACCTGATCGCCCGCCGCATGCCCAAACTGATCATTGACCGGCTTGAAATTATTGAGATCAAAAAACACCAGCGCGGCGGGCGTATTGTAGCGATCCACAAAACTTTTCACCCGCGTCATTTCGCGTATGAAACCGCGCCGGTTCAATACCGGCGTCAGGGCGTCGTTCTCGGCCAGCTTTTCCAGATGATCAATGCGGTTCCTCGCCCGCTCCAGTTCCTGGCGAAAACGATCAACCTCCTGCATCAGGCTCATGATTGCGTCGCGCACCTTCGGCGTAAACTCGGCCTCGGGAATCCCCATGATGCTGGCCGAATCGCCGGGGCCATTTGTGGCGGCGGTCTGCCCCGGGCGGACCCTGGCCGAAGCCGCCGTGCTGGCCGCGCGCACACCCGCAACTGGTTTTGAATCCGTGATTTTCATCTGCGCTTCTTGAAGGTTGACGTCAGTTCAGGGGCGATTGTAAAGCAAACATTATCGAAAATGTATTAACGATTTGTAGAAATATGGCAGTGGATACGTGATCCTGCTTGCATGCAAGCAGGCGGCCCCTATAATCCCCGGCTTTCCGCGCTTAAGGAGCGCCTGCAATGGCCAAGACCATACCGCTGATCGGGATAATCATGGGCAGCCAGTCTGACTGGCCCACCATGCGCCATACGGCGGACACCCTGAAAGCGCTGAAGATACCATTTGAGACCAGCATTGTGTCCGCGCATCGCACCCCGGACCGGTTATATGCTTACGCCAAATCCGCGCGCGAACGGGGCCTGCACATCATCATAGCGGGCGCTGGCGGTGCGGCGCATCTGCCGGGCATGACGGCGGCGCTTACGCCTCTGCCTGTGTTTGGCGTGCCGGTGGAAAGTAAAGTGCTCAAGGGGCAGGACAGCCTGTTATCGATCGTGCAGATGCCGCCGGGCATCCCCGTTGGGACATTGGCGATTGGCGAATCGGGTGCAATCAATGCCGCATTGCTGGCCGCAAGCGTATTGGCGCTGCATGATAGCGCGCTGGCCAAACGGCTGGATGCATGGCGCACAAGGCAGACCCAGGCGGTGGCCATGCACCCTTCTGACAGAGCCTGATCAGGATGATTGCCCCCGGCGGCGCGATTGGTATTCTGGGCGGCGGACAACTGGGCCGCATGCTGGCGCTGGCGGCGGCGCGGCTGGGACTGAAATCCCATATTTTCTGCCCACCTGGCGATAATCCCGGCAGTCATGTGTGTGATACCATCACCCTGGCCGAATATGATGATATAGCGGCATGCGGCAGGTTTGCTGCCAGCGTCGATGTGGTCACCTATGAATTTGAGAATGTGCCGGTGGCCTGTGTGGAACGCATCGCGGCAATGGTTGCGGTGCGTCCGGGCATCGACGCCTTGCGCATTTCGCAGGACCGGCTGACGGAAAAAATCTTTCTCAGCGGCCTTGGCATCACCACAGCACCCTTTGCATCTGTTGGTGACGCGGCTGCGTTGACGCAGGCGGTAGCGCAGATCGGCCTGCCGGCCATCCTGAAAACACGGCGGCTGGGCTATGACGGGCGCGGGCAGGCGGCGTTGCGCACACCTGCCGACGTGGCGGACGCATGGGCGCGGGTTGGCGCCGCCGCTTCCATTCTGGAAGGCTTTGCAGACTTTGAACGGGAAATTTCCGTCATCGCCGCGCGCGGGCTGGATGGGGCGATTGCCTGCTATGATCCGCCCGAAAATATTCATCGTAACGGCATTCTGGATATCAGCCGCGTGCCTGCGCCGGTCTCGCAGGATATTACAGATGCAGCCAGGGCGCTGACCACACGCATCCTGATTGCGCTGGATTATGTGGGCGTTATTGGCGTTGAATTTTTCGTGCTCAAAAACGGCGCGCTGGCGGTGAATGAATTTGCGCCGCGTGTGCACAATTCCGGGCACTGGACCCTGGATGCCTGTGCTATCAGCCAGTTTGAACAGCATATCCGCGCCATTTGCGGCTGGCCGATGGGCGATCCCGCACGGCACAGCAACGCAGAAATGCGCAACCTGATCGGCGATGATGTGAATGACTGGGCCGAACTCGCCCGCACACAAGGCGCATGCCTGCACCTGTATGGTAAGGATGCCCCCCGTCCGGGCCGCAAAATGGGCCATATGACGCGGTTGTTTCCCTGGAGCAGCTTACCCGTGATAAAGAATGAATATGAAGCAAACTAAATTATTCCCGTATTTTGGTCCCCGGTCATGACTGTCACCGTTCGCTTTGCGCCCAGCCCCACGGGGCGTCTGCATGTCGGTAATATCCGCACCGCGCTGGTGAATTATCTTTTCGCGCGCGCGCATGGCGGAAAATATGTGCTGCGCATCGACGATACGGACCGCGAGCGTTCGACAAAAGAATTTGAGGATGGCATTCTCAAGGATCTGGCCTGGCTAGGCATGCCGCATGACGGTTTCATGCGGCAATCCGAACGCATGGCGCGCTATATCGCAGCGATGGATGATCTGAAGGCGCGCGGCCTGCTCTACCCCTGTTATGAAACGGCGGAAGAACTGGACCTGAAACGCAAGGTGCAATTGGGGCGCGGCAGGCCGCCCGTCTATGATCGCGCCGCGCTGAAACTCAGCGATGCGCAAAAACAGGCCTATGCGGATAATGGCGTCACGCCGCACTGGCGGTTTCTGCTGCCCCACGAAACGGTGAACTGGACCGATCTGGTGCATGGCGAGGTGGCGATCCACACGCAAAATCTTTCGGACCCGGTGCTGGTGCGCGCCGATGGCCAGCCGCTCTATACCCTGCCCAGCATTTGCGATGATATTGATCTGGCCATCACGCATGTGATCCGGGGCGAAGATCATCTGACCAATACGGCGGTCCAAATTCAACTGTTCAGGGCGATGGGGGCCAGCGTACCCGTGTTCGGACACTTCCCGATGCTGACCGGGGCGGGCGGCGAGGGGCTTTCCAAACGGCTGGGATCGCTGGGGGTTGAAAGCCTGCGCGAAGACGGGTTTGAGCCGATGGCGCTGAACAGCCTGCTGGCGCGCCTGGGCACGTCTGACCCGGTGGAACCGCGCCAGACCATGGATGAACTGGTGGCGGGGTTCGACATCAGCCATATAGGCCGCGCCAGCGTCAGGTTCGATCCCAATGATCTGGGGCCGATGAATGAACGCATCCTGCACGCCATGCCGTTTGCGGCGGCGCAAGCCCGGCTGAAGGCGCTGGGGGTCGGCGGCGGCGCGGCATTCTGGGACATGGTGCGGGCCAATCTGGTGCGGTTCCCGGATGTCTCGCTCTGGTGGGATGTGGTCAGGGGGCCTATCAGTCCGGTTATCACCGAGCCGGAGTTTCTGGCAATCGCCCAGAGCCTGCTTCCGGCGGCGGATTTCACCCCTGAAACCTGGGGGGTCTGGACCAACGCCCTGAAGGCGCAAACCGGGCGCAAGGGGCGCGATCTGTTCATGCCACTGCGCCTCGCGCTGACTGGTCTTGGCCATGGACCGGAAATGAAAAGCCTGCTAATATTCATCGGGCCAAAGCGGGCGCATGCCCTGTTGCGGGGCGAAACAGCGTAATTTATGGGTTTTTTATAATGGCGCGCATCTGTAATCAGTATTGTTTGATTATTACCGGCTAGCTTCAGCTTGCCGCGCCGTTCTTATTTCCTCTCTCCATTCACAAGAACCGCAAGCGGCCAGCCACTGGACGGTGTTTGCGCGTGATGGAAATGGAACGGAGATGGCCCTGAAACTTTATAATTCAAAGACGCGGACGAAACAGGATTTCGTGCCTATCGACCCTGCCAATGTGCGCATGTATGTTTGCGGGCCGACCGTCTATGACTATGCCCATATCGGCAATGCGCGGCCCGTGGTGGTGTTCGACACATTAGCGCGGCTGTTGCGGCTGAATTATGGCGCCCGCCATGTGACCTATGCCCGCAACATCACCGATGTGGATGACAAGATCAACGCCCGCGCCCGCGATGAAAATGTCCCCATTGCTGAAATCACCATGCGCACCACCGCGCAGTTTCATGCCGACATGGCGGCGCTGAACGCCCTGCCTCCCGATGTGGAGCCGCGCGCCACCGCGCATATCGCGCAGATGATTGCGATGATCGAAAGTCTGATCGCCAAAGGCCATGCCTATGCCGCTGACGGACATGTATTGTTCAGTGTACAGAGCCATGCCGATTATGGCCGCCTGTCGGGCCGCGACGTAAAGGAAATGCTGGCCGGCGCGCGGGTGGATGTCGCCCCCTATAAACGCGATGAAATGGATTTCGTTTTGTGGAAACCCTCTGACGCGCAGACGCCGGGATGGGACAGCCCATGGGGCTTTGGCCGCCCCGGCTGGCATATCGAATGCTCGGCCATGAGTCTTGCGCATCTGGGCGCATCGTTTGATATTCACGGCGGCGGCATTGATCTGATCTTTCCGCACCATGAAAACGAAGTGGCGCAAAGCACCTGCGCCAATGGCCCCGGCACCTTCGCAAATTATTGGATGCACAATGGCTATCTGATGGTGGATGGCAAGAAGATGTCGAAATCAGAAGGCAATTTCCGCACCGTGCATGAATTGCTGGCAAAAGCACCGGGCGAGGTATTACGCCTCCAGCTTTTGTCGACCCATTACCGGCAACCCTTTGACTGGACAGATGCAGGCACGCGCGAAGTGAAAACCGTGCTGGACACCTGGTACCGGTTGGTGGATGGCGTGAACGCCACCGCGCAGGATATTCCACAAACCGTGCGCGCCGCGCTGGAAGATGATTTGAACACGCCGCTGGCCATTGCGGAAATGCACAAACTGGCCCATGCCGCAGGCCAGGGTGCGCCCGATGCCGCGAAACAGTTGCGCGCGGGCGGCGAATTTCTGCTGGGCCTGTTCGCCATGACGGCGGAGCAATGGTTTCACTGGCAACCCCCAGGACAGGCGCTGGATGAAGCCGAAATCCAGACGCAGATCGACGCCCGCATTGCCGCCCGCAAGGCGAAAAATTTCGCCGAGGCAGACCGTATCCGCGATGAACTTGTGGCGCGCGGCATTCAACTGGAAGACGGGCCAACCGGTACCCTGTGGAAGGTGCTGTCATGAGCGCGCGCGAACGGATTTATCTCTATGACACGACCTTGCGTGATGGCGCGCAAACCCAGGGCGTGGATTTCAGCGTCGAGGACAAGCTGCTGATCGCCAAACTGCTTGATGAACTGGGGCTGGACTATGTCGAGGGCGGCTGGCCCGGCGCCAACCCCACCGATACGGCGGTTTTCGCTGCGCCGCCAAAGCTGACGCGCGCAAAATTCACGGCTTTTGGCATGACCAAACGTGCGGGCCGCAGCGCCGAAAACGATCCCGATCTGGCGGCGGTGCTGGGTAGTGCCGCCGCCGCAGTGTGCCTCGTCGGCAAGACCTGGGATTTTCATGTGGATGTGGCGTTGCAGGTCGGGCGCGATGAAAATGTCGAAGCGATTTCGGATTCCATCGCGCTGATCACGAAGCGCGGCCATGAGGCGCTGTTTGACGCCGAACATTTTTTTGATGGTTACAAGGCCAACCCGGATTACGCGCTGCAATGTGCGCGCGCCGCCCATGCGGCGGGGGCGCGCTGGGTGGTGCTGTGCGACACAAATGGCGGCAGCCTGCCGCACGAGGTGGAACGCATTGTCGGCGATGTGGCGCAACATATTCCGGGTACGCATCTTGGCATTCATGTCCATAATGATACGGAAAACGCGGTTGCCAATTCTCTCGCCGCAATCCGCGCCGGGGTGCGCCAGGTGCAGGGCACGATCAATGGCCTGGGCGAGCGGTGCGGCAACGCCAATCTTACCTCGATCATCCCAACCCTGATGCTGAAGCCGGGCTATGCAGATAAATTCGAGACCGGCATCACACCGGCGGCGCTGAAGAAGCTCAGCAGCATTTCACACACCATTGACGAAATTCTGAACCGCCCGCCCAATCGCCATGCCGCCTATGTCGGCGCGTCGGCCTTTGCCCATAAAGGCGGGCTGCATGTTTCCGCGATGGCCAGGAACACCAGAACCTATGAACATGTCGCGCCCGAAAGTGTTGGCAATCGCAGGCGCATTCTGGTGTCGGATCAGGCGGGAAAATCAAACCTGATTGCCGAACTGGAAACCATCGGTATTATTGCGGATCCGAAAGACAAACGGCTGAACCGCCTGCTGGAAATCGTCAAGCAGCGTGAATTTCTGGGTTATTCCTATGATGGGGCGACGGCCTCGTTCGAGCTGCTGGTGCGCCGGCTGCTTGGTGAAATACCGGAATATTTCAAGGTTGAAAGCTACCGCGTGATGGTGGAGCGCCGCCACAATGCAAAAGGCGAACTGGTCACAATCTCCGATGCCACTGCGACGATCAATATTGATGGCGAAGTGTTTCGTTCCTACGAAGAAGGCAATGGACCCATCAATGCGCTGGATCGCGCGTTGCGCAAGGATCTGGGGCGTTATTCCAGCTATATCGATGATCTGGAACTGGCGGATTATAAAGTCCGCATCCTGACGGGTGGCACCGGGGCGGTCACCCGCGTGATGATCGAAAGCCGCGATGGCAAGGGTGAACGCTGGTTCACCGTTGGCGTATCGGAAAATATTGTCGATGCGTCATTTGAGGCGCTGCTCGACAGCATCATCTACAAACTGTATCGCGACGGCGCAAAACCGTGAGTATCGCGCTAACCCCGCCTTCTGTGATTCTGGTAAGGCCGCAACTGGGACAGAATGTCGGCATGGCGGCGCGCGCCATGGCGAATTTTGGGCTGCGCGATCTGCGCATCGTTGCGCCGCGCGAGGGCTGGCCCAATGAATGGGCGATCAAGGCGGCATCGGGCGCCGACTGGGTGCTGGAGGAGGCGCGCCTGTTCGAGACAGTGGCGGATGCGGCGGCCGATATTCATTTTCTGGTGGCTGCCACCGCGCGCATTCGAGAAATGCTGAAGCCCGTTGTGACTCCAGAAGCCGCCGCCAGTGAGATGCGCGCAAAAACCGCGCAGGGATTAAGGTGCGCTTTGATGTTTGGCCCCGAACGCAGCGGCCTGGAGAATGATGATGTTGCCCTGGCGCAGGCGGTGTTGCGCATTCCGGTTGATGCGCGCTTTACCTCCATAAATCTGGCGCAGGCGGTGCTGCTGGCGGGCTATGAATGGTTCAAGGCGGCGGATACAACGCCGCCCGAGCGCCTTGATCCGGGCAATACCTGGCCCGCCAACAATGCTGAACTGGTCGGCCTGTTCGAACATCTGGAACGTGAACTGGACACGGCCGGATTTCTGTTCCCCCCCGAAAAGCGCCCCGCCATGGTGCGCAATTTGCGCAGTATTTTCACGCGCGCGGGCCTGATGGAACAGGAAGTCCGAGCATTACGCGGTGTCGTCACGTCGCTGGCGACCGCGCGGAGGAAGAAGGAGGCGGGGTGAGATGATGACAGGCTTTAATCATTTTCAAGAATGTTCTGAATATCTCGCCGTCCGTGCAATACGCGAACGATGCGAATTTCCTCGTTCTGTATGAGGTAGTAAATGCGGATATCCTCAAAGCCCTTTACGGGCCAGGAGCGTAGGCCCGATAGAATGGGATTACTGGAAATTCTTGGCGCGCCGGTTTCTGGCATACCGCAGAGATGCGCGATAGATATGTCGACGGCATCAATGAAGCGGCCCGCAGCATCATATGCTCCTTCAAATATATAGTATTGGTATTGGCGTAGGATATCACCTCTCGCCGCCGGTCTGACGACGGGTTTCACTTTTGCTTGTTGCGTGACTGGTGCTGCTTGGCCAGGGCCTTTGCTTCGGCCTTCAGGTCTTTCCAGAATTCGCGGGTGAGCGGAATGTCATCACCACCTGTTGCCAACCCCTCGGCCAGCAGAGCTTCCAGTTTTGCTTCGGCTTCTTCCTCTTGTGCCGCGCGCAGCAACGAGCGGAAATATTCACTGACATTGCCATAGCCCTTGGTAGCGAGTTGTTCATCGATAAATGTTTTCAAGGATTCGGGCAGCGAAATGGTGATGGTGGTCATGAGGGCTCCTGTTTTTTCTTCCGCCACCTTATCAGTTTAAGAATAATTCTCAATAGATAAGATGTTGTCGGACAGGCCTTAATTATGGCGCTTCTGCATCCCGGTTTTCCTCCAGCAGGTCACGCTCAACACCCAGCGCCTTGCTTAACTTGAGCAAAAGCTTGCGGCCGGCGCGGCGTTCACCCCGTTCGATCTGCGAGATGTAGACAGAACTTGTGCCGATGGCCGCCGCGAGTTGCGCCTGGGTCAGCGCCCGGTGCTCTCGAAACACCTTGATCGGGTGCGCCCTATCGAGGATCGCCGCCACGAGCGTATCAGGAAAAGTTTCAGTCGGCGTTTTCAGGAAAGCCCGCACAGCGGCTGTATCTGTGCGATCCTCCAGGGTCGCGCTAATGGCGCGCCACTCATCGATGGGAATTACAACGAAGGCCGGCTTGCCGTCTTGAGAGATATATTGCCTCGTCATTTGTAAACCTCGCTGCGATGGCCAACGCTTACTATGATGACCGTTACCGTCTGTTGTTGCAAAACATAGATCACCCGCCAGTCGCCAACACGCAACCTATAGCCCTCAACCCCGATTAGCTTTTTAACATTGTTGTTGCGTGCCATTGGGGCACGCGCCAGCGCAAGAATTTTCGACCTGACCCGTTTTGCGATCACCGGGTCCATTGCAAGCAAGGCCCGCAGGGCTTCGGGCGTGTAGGTGACGTTCCACATATTTCTATGTAGCAAATAGCTAAATATAATGCAAGCAAAATGCTTTATATAACTGGCAACGAAGGGTCTGCGCCGGGGCTTGCCGTCTGGATCACCGCCAAAATGCAAAAAATCTGGTTTTACGCGCGCCTTGGTGTATGGTCGCCCTGACTCGCAATTAGATTAAATCCAAGTGCCCCCAGATAGTCCCATAAGCAAAGCCGCCGAGGCCACGGTGGCCCCGCAAGCGTTCCATGTGCCCGCCTGGGCGCACTGGCTGCTGTTTGGCGGGCTGTTGTCGGTGGGCATCGGGCGCTCGGTAACTTTGGCGGTATTGGCCCCTATCGGGCGCGAACTGGGTCTGATGGAAATTCAGGTCGGGCTGATATCCGCGCTGACGGCGGCCATGTTCTTTTTTGGCGGGCCGTTCTGGGGGCGGCGCTGCGAAAGCCTGGGACGGCGCAAGGTGATGATCATCGGCCTGATCGGCTATGCCGTCACCACGATGATGTTTGCAGCGGTGGTGGAGGCGGGCATGCATGGCTGGCTGCCGATTTTATTCGTTTACCCCCTGATGTTGCTTACCCGCATGGCGTTTGCGGCGGTGGCAAGCGGGGTTTTCCCGGCATCGCAATCTTTTGTGGCGGCAACCACCACACCGGAAGAACGCACATCGGGTATTGCGCTGCAAAATGCGGCCTTTGGGCTGGGCTCAATCCTGGGGCCGGCCATTGGCGGCGCAATGGTGCTGATCAGCCTGATTGCGCCCTTATATGTGGCCGCGCTGGTGGCGCTGGTCAGCGCCGCGCTGATCTGGATGTTTTTGCCGGAGCCGCCCATGCGCCTGACGCCACCGGGCGTGAAAAAACTGCACTTTACCGATCCGCGCATCCGCCCCTATCTGATTATCAATTTTTTCACCTCCTATGTGATGGCGACAGTGCATCAGGTGGGGGGCTTCTATTTCCAGGATATATTGCATCTGACGGCGGCACAGACCGCCAACCGGGTCGGCATCGCCCTGGCTCTGATGGCGGTTGTCACCATGGGGGCGCAGTTCCTGATTATTCGTCCATTCCATTTGACGCCCAGAACATTGCTGCGGTTTGGCGTGCCTTCGGTGCTTGTGGGGGTTGTGGTGCTGATATTATCGTCCACCCTTGTTCCGCTGTTGGGGGGTATGGTGCTGGTCGGGCTTGGTCTGGGCTTCAGCCAGCCGGGTAATGCGGCCGCCGCCAGCCTGAAAGTGGCCCCCTATGAGCAGGGCGGCCTGGCCGGAATCAGCATGTCCGCAGGCTCCCTGGGGTTTGGCCTGGGCCCATTGCTGGGCGCGGCGCTCTATCATTTTGCGCCGGAAGTGCCATTTATTGTGGCTATGGTGATGATGATAGGCATTACCGGCTATGTGATGTGGCTCTCTATTCCTGATCCGAAGGAATATAGGGGATAAGGTTTGACAGACAGCAATCAATGCGTATATTACCCCCGAAATGCGGGCCCGCTTAAACGAGTGCGGCCCCTTTTGTCATGCAGACGAATCTGCCACACAAATTAATAGGTCTGGGAAAGAGTTAATGTCGAAGCGGCAACAATCCAAGCACAAGATCGACCGTCGTCTGGGTGAAAATCTCTGGGGTCGGCCCAAAAGCCCGCTCAACAAGCGTGAATATGGCCCGGGTCAGCATGGACAACGCCGCAAGACCAAACTGTCGGATTTCGGCATTCAGTTGCGCGCCAAGCAAAAGCTGAAAGGCTATTACGGCAATATCAGCGAAAAGCAGTTTCGTGGCATATATGAAGAAGCCGTGCGCGTGCGCGGCGATGCCGGCGAAAATCTGATCGGCCTGCTGGAACGCCGTCTGGATGCAATTGTGTATCGCTCCAAATTCGTACCCACCGTTTTTGCCGCGCGTCAGTTCGTCAATCATGGCCATGTCATGGTCAATGGCGCACGGGTCACCATCCCCAGCTACCGGGTGCGTGAAGGGGATGTCGTCGAGATTCGTGAAAAATCGCGTCAACTCGGCATGGTTCTGGAAGCTCTTGAATCTGCCGAACGCCAGGTGCCGGATTATCTCAATGTCGATAATCGTGCATTAAAGACGGTGTTCGTGCGTACACCGCTGTTAACGGACGTACCCTATCCGGTGGTGATGGAACCGAATCTGATCATCGAATTTTATTCGCGCTAATCAGCCTGACGGATCAGTCTTCAACATTTATTTTTGAAGTTTTGGCGTCGAAATCCGCCAATTCTTCCTGCTGCTTGCCAAGGAAGATATTCGTCACGGCCGCACCTTTTTCCTGCGGCGCCAGCACAAGATTCATTTTCTGATTATAGGCGTAGTGCAGAAAGCCGTGCTTGTCCTGAATTTCAAAGCGCAGGATATTGTAGAAACCTTGCCCAACCTCCTCGCCGGTCAGATAGCAGGCGCAATGGCGGATATTGCCGCCTGACAGTCCCATGCCCTTGAAACGTTCCAGCGTATGCGTTGCCTGCTGTACGAAGCTGGCGGTATTCAGCACCTTTCCGCCGCGCGGCATGGGCCGCTCAAATTCGCCAATCAGGATCTGTCCCGGCATGCAGCGATCGATCATGCGGGCCAGGGAAATTGTAACCTCCCCGACAATATAATCATAGCCGCGCGGATTAAGCCCTTCCACCTGATAGTAAGAATAATGTGACCCCAGTGAAAAGCAGACCCGCAGCGAGGGCGCCATATCCGAACCGTAGCGCATCCGCGCCGTCGCATTATCGGCCAGCGCCAGCATGACCAGCAGATAGCTTGCAATATCAGCATCCACACCGGTATCGCGGTTCCAGACATAGAACCCGTCACCGGTAGTGGAGCGGGCGAGATTGATATTAATGCCCACATCACTAAGACGCTTGTGCGCAATGTTGATGGAATATTCAAGCGAGCTGAGCTGCGCCACCTGTTCAAGCGGATCGTTCTTGGAAAATCCCACAATATCAAACAGACCCACCGACCGGTGCGCCGTCTTGGTAACCGAGTAACGGGTGATAACGGAATTCACCAGGCTGGGGGGCACCAGGCCCGGTCCGGATCCGATGGGATCGGGCAGCGTAATCAGCGTCGATTGAACGCCTGGTATGTCACACACTTCCTGGTAACGCCGATCCCCCATCTGGCGTGCGCCATTGGTATATTCATCAGAGGTTTTGCAAAGCTTCAGCAATTGGGTCGTGGCGATCGTGGCAATATCAATACCAATATCGCGCGCGCACCAACCCAACACGGAATAGCGCCCCAAATTCCACAGCGGATTGACCGCGCCATTAATCAACTGCGCTGCAATGGCCAACCGTTCACGGCGGACCTCGGCCGATTCATTTATGACAGATGGATTGTTCATGTCCGCCCACTGTCCTACAAATTAATTAAAAGAAAATAAGCGTCGGCCCGGTTTCGGATCATAAGAATGGATTTTCAGAGCCTTCCGGGGGGGCTGGACGCGCGGCAATAGGCCGCTGGTCGGCTCATCCGGCTGGCAAAAGCGCCCGCCAGCCGGATAAAAACGGTTAACTAACCGGCAATATATTGCGCACCGTTAATCGTCAGGGTCGCGCCGGTGATAAATCCGGCCTGTTCCGCCGCCAGATAAAGCACGCCATCGGCGATTTCCTCCGGTGCGCCCAGGCGGCCGGCGGGAATCGTATCGATGATGCCTTTCAGCACGTCGGGACGCAGGTCTTTCATCATGTCGGTATTGATATATCCCGGACATACCACATTGACGGTAATGCCCTTTGACGCATTCTCCTGCGCCAGCGCCTTGGTGAAGCCAATGACGCCCGCTTTAGCGGCGGAATAGTTGGTCTGTCCCACCTGGCCCTTTTGTCCATTGATGGACGAGATGCTGATGATGCGGCCATAATTGCGGGCGCGCATGCCCTCAATCACATGGCGGCACATATTGAACACGCTATCCAGATCGGTGGAGATCACTTCGCGCCATTTTTCCCTGGTCATGCGATGCAGGGTCGCATCGCGGGTGATGCCCGCATTATTGACCAGCACATCGATGGGCCCAAGATCAGCCTCGACTTTGGCGATCCCTGCACCGCAGGCGTCAAAATCGCACACATCCCATTTGTAAACCGCAATCCCGGTTTCATCCTTGAACGCATTCGCAGCGGCGTCATTGCCGCCATAATTTGCAGCGACCTTAAATCCTGCCTTCTTCAAAGCGATAGAAATGGCTGCGCCAATTCCTCGTGTCCCGCCGGTGACCAATGCCACACGCGCCATAGTAAACTCCATAAACCTGTATGTTAAAAAATCAAACGCCCCCGAACATGAAGTGCGGGGACGAATTTATTGTCACGGTCTGTATTTAGTCGCGCGCAAGGCACATGGCAATACCCATGCCGCCACCAATGCATAATGTGGCAAGGCCTTTTTTCGCATCGCGGCGCTGCATTTCATACAGCAGGGTTACCAGAACCCGCGCGCCTGACGCGCCGATAGGATGGCCAATGGCGATCGCGCCGCCATTCACATTAACCTTGTCCAGATTCCAGCCCAGTTCCTTGTTCACGGCGCAGGCCTGCGCCGCAAAGGCCTCGTTGGCTTCCACCAGATCCAGATCATTGACCGACCAGCCGGCCTTGGCCAGCGCAGATTTGGCGGCCGGAATCGGCCCCGTGCCCATGACCGAGGGATCAACCCCCGACTGCGCCCAGGACACGATGCGGGCCAACGGTTTGATGCCCCGCTTTTCCGCCTCCTCGCGGCGCATCAGCGTGACGGCAGCCGCACCATCATTGATACCGCTGGCATTGCCAGCGGTAACCGTGCCGCCATCCTTTTGGAAAGCCGGGCGCAGGGCCCGCATATCCTCGATCTTCACCCCATGGCGGATATATTCGTCATCAGAGACGGTGGTTTCGCCCTTGCGGGTCTTGATCACAACGGGAACGATTTCGTCCTTGAAACGGCCGGCTTTCTGGGCGGCTTCGGCCTTGTTTTGCGAGGCGACGGCGAAGGCGTCCTGCTGCTCGCGGGTGATCTGCCATTGCCCGGCCACATTTTCAGCCGTATTGCCCATGTGATAACCGTTGAAGGCGTCCCATAGTCCATCCTTCAGCATGCTGTCGATCATTTCGACTGCGCCCATTTTGGCGCCATTACGCATATGCACAACGTGTGGGGCCTGGCTCATGCTTTCCTGGCCGCCTGCCACGACAATATTGCTGTCGCCATTCATGATGGCCTGAAAGCCCAGCGCCACCGAACGCAGGCCGGAACCGCAAAGCTGGTTCACCCCCCAGGCCGGGGCCTGTACCGGGATACCGGCACCAATGGAAGCCTGACGGGCCGGGTTTTGGCCTTCGCCCGCGCTCAGAATCTGGCCCATGATCACCTCGGTGACCTCATCGCGGCCAATTCCGGCCCGGTCCAGGGCCGCGCCAATGACGATTTGCCCCAGCTCATGGGCCGGAAGCCCGCTCAGGGCGCCATTAAATGAACCAACCGGGGTACGCGCTGCGCCAACGATAACGACTTCGGTCATGGGAGATCCTTTTGTTGGGTATATCTTAAACGGTTTGCCTGAACACTACTCTTGCGCATTGCAGCATAACAAGGCGACAATAAGATACAATATAATGCAGGGACGAACCATCCGCCACCCTCATGGCGGTTTAAGCATAAGGATCCATGACGTGCCGGAAGCAGAAACACCAGAAAACGGCGAACAGATCGTCATCAAGAAATACGCCAATCGGCGCCTGTATAACACCGCCACCAGCCGTTATGTGACGCTGGAGCAACTTAGCGAAATGGTAAAATCCGGACAGAACTTTGCAGTCTATGACGCCAAGACCGGCGAGGATATTACCCGTTCCGTGTTGACCCAGATTATTTTTGAAGAAGAAAACAAGGGCGGGCAAACCCTGCTGCCCGTCAATTTCCTGCGCCATCTGATCGGCATGTATGGCGACGCCATGCAGCCCTTTGTGCCGAATTACCTGGAAACCGTGATGGAGACCTTCCAGAAAAATCAGGAAACTATCCGCGAAAGATTCACCGGTGTTCTTGGCAAGGTGCCTGGGCTGAAACCATTTGAAGACATCGCCAAACAGAATATGGCGCTGATGGAAAAAGCGATGCAGAACTTTGTGCCATTCCCGGCGGGTAAATCCCACATCGGCAAGGCACGCAGCAAAGCCCCCGCTGCCGGCAGCGAGGAAGTATCCGAACTGCGCGCCCGCATCGACGCCATGCAGGAACAGCTTGAACGTCTCGCGAAAAGCAGCAAGGAGTGAATGCGTCGCGGTCACCATTCACAATAGGGATGACAGCGCCCGGCGTTTTCTGACGTTATCACGCATAAAACATATGCGCCCCGATCAGCGCCGTGGATTTCATGCTCTTGGCCCAGACAGGTTCAATGTCATGGCGGTGATAATGCGTAGCGCCGCCTGTCGGATCTTTAAGCAGCTCACTCCATACCTGACAGCCTATCGCAAAGGCGCGGCAATAGGCCGCATCTCCAAAGCCCAATTGCAGCAGCTTGTCCCGGTTGCCATCATCCACATTCCACGCGGAAAATTGCCTTGGCGCGCGGCACGCGCCCACAATCGTGCCATCGCCAAACAGCGGATGTGCGCGCTTCCGCCTTGCGATAAACGCCTGCGCCGCCCGCACCCGGTTGCGTATCACCCAAGCGACCGCCGCCTGGCCCTCCGCACTTTCACCGCGCGCCTCTCCCCAAATGCTGCGCGCCAGGGTTTCCATGTCATGCAGGCTCACAATATTCATGTTTTGTTCTATCATAACGAAGCCCCCAGCGTCAGATAATGAATGGCGACGCGGATCACCCCGCCGGTGAAATTTCCGCCCACCGCGCTAAACCGGATCGGCGTGTTGGCGTAAAACGCCGTCGGCCCGGTGACGCCAATATTGTTGCTGCCCGCCGCAATCCCCAGCGAACCGCCATATTTATTGGCCTCGCCCGCAATGCCGCAATTGTACGACGTGGCCCCGGTGATAGCCGTCTGTACACGCACGGTTACGCCAAACACGATCGCGCGGTCGGGTATCTGGATAACGGTATCCGATGTCGCCGCCAGCGCCAGCGTGTGGCTTTCCTCCAATATGCGAAAGGATGTGCGCGCCCCAAGCGGCGCTTTCGCTACATCGCTTTCACGCGCCTTCAATGTGTGTGTCCAGGCGCCCGCGTCATAAAAAACAAACGCGGCTTCATCGGCCACCCAGGCCTTCCAGCCATTACGGGGTGTATGGAACATCCATGCCCCCGCCTGCCACGCGGCAATCTTGTCCGCCTGTCCCGCCCACGCGCCGGTTGCCCCCGCCGCCACCAGATACCGGTCCCCTTCCACCGGGCTACCCGGCGGCGCGGTTAAATCGCGATCCAGAACGCCAAGCTGCACCAGCACATCCAGCCCGTTTAACGCCTCATTCACCGTCACATGTTTTTGCGATTGCGCCGCCTCCAGATAGGTCAGCGCCAGATTTGCACTATTCGCCATTTAGGTTCTCCTCTGCTGAATGCTGTCAAAAACAAAAAAAGGCCCCATGATTTTGGGACCCGCCCATAATAAAAATTGCATAAAAATTGGGGTCAGGTCTTGACATGACAGTTTTCAAAATCTTCCGAACGAAAAACCGTTATGTCAAAACCTAACCCCAGTTACCGCAAACCAAACATCGCTTGTGCAACCCGCCTTAATGCGAGCAGACGCTGCGCCATATCTTCTTCATCGAGACCAAAGCTTTTCATCCAAACCAGAGAAACAATTGCCAGAATATTTTTTGTTGAATTCCTCCTTTCCAAGCGCCGAAACAGCCGCCGCAATCTGGGCTGCCTCGTCCTGATATTCATCAGCTGGCGCTCCCATCTCAATGAACCCTTCAATGTCTTCGGGGATCAGGATATTATCAACATCTGATACGCTAAATTGCATGAAACGCTCCTTATTGATGCCGCCAGAAAGTAATTATTTTCCCGGCGTCTCTGCCTAAGGTCTCCACAACAACAGTAACGCCATTTGACCCTCTATAGTGGATTTGCTTGGATGTTCCCGTAACGCGGCCTTCAATGACAGTTCAATAGATATGCACCGCAGCAGGTCTTATCAAAAAATCCTGGGTGCAACTTAATCTGGCACAACCATTCTTCCATTAATAATTTCTAATTCGGGATATTTTTTATCCTGCAGCTCCAGAAGCTCATGATAACTTTTCATTGTATCAGGACCAATTTCCCGATAACCGCGGTCTTTTAGAATGCGATTAAATTCCATGATATTCAAATGCTGAGATATTGAGCAGTCTTTGTCATAGTCGCAGACGAAATAATACACTTCTTTCGCGTGTCCTGTGCGGTATCCATAAACGGCCTCGCCATGCCACGCGATCTTTCTGACATCCGGCTCAACCACCCGATTTCCATTTCTGTCAGCAATATGAAGTTTGTGATGTTTACTTTTCCAATCTATTTCAAATCTAAATCCATTAGGCAGTATAACAGGCATCGGCGCTGGCGCAGTGGCATTATGATAGATCCAAAGGAAAGGATATAAAATGACCAGAGTGCCAATAGACGCGGCGATAAAAACATAAGCCAAAAAAATCCACCGCAGAGTATTACGCAGTGAAAGTTTCCCTACCAGGAAGTTATTTATCGCTGTAACTTTCATATATTGCCGCCATTGATTTTAGACGTTATTCCCATTGGTACCGGCTTGACTTTTCATCGGCCTTTGCTTCCGCGCCAAAACGGGTCCGCCATTCTCCAGTTATGCCGTAATATGTTCCGCCATATTCTGTTTCATCCAGTAATTCCTGTGTTGCAGCGGTCGGGTCCGATGTGCCAATTGTATTTTCACGCTCGTCAGTTGGATCAGTAAACTGATCCCTAAACTGATAATCTACGTTTCCCTGAATATACACCATGCCATCCGCATGCCGCACCGTCCCGGTAAATATTCCGCTGACAGTGCCACCCCCAAAAACAAACAGATAGTTTCTAAATCCCGTATAGGCGTTATCGAATTCATAGCTAAACGCGCCTGATGGATGCTTTCTCGCCGCATCAATTATCTGGGCGTTCAACCTGTCATAGGAATGCATGCCGTTATCAAAAATATGATAAAAATAATAATTGATCACTCCGGCTAAATGACCTGTTTCAGACAGGGTTTTGTCTTTCGGATTGTCCGAAAAGAAGTGTCTCAAAAAATCTATATTATCCCACTGAACCGGGTCATCTTGTATATTAGTCAAAAGCGTCTGATACGCAAATTCACTCTCCCCCCGCACATACGGCTCCGCCACACAGCGGCAGCCATAATCCTCGCCCGGATGGCCGGTCGCGGGCGGATAATCCCACGAAAACACCCTGCCATTATTCGCCGCATGGCTGGCGCGCACTCTGCCATCGCCGCGCGTGCGCCAGACATAATGGGTGGTCGGATGTTCCGCCGCCTTCAAAAACAGCTCGCCCCGCGCCGCCGCCGCCTTCATTGACCATTCAACCGGCACGCCACGGCGCAGATAATCATTGAACGCCTTTTTATAGGCAGGTGTCGCGATCATTTCCATCTCATCCATTGAGCACTTCCTCCCGCGCCGATCCGCGCCCGAATACCGTGGAAATCTGATAGATCGCGACGGATAGCGGCAATGCGGGCGCAACGCCGAAATCCTCGATCTGCTGCGCGCTGGTGTAAACCAGGCTGGGCGCGGTCGTTGAAAATATCCGTTTCACCACAGCGCCGCTTAATATCTCCACTTCATAGCGCTCGCTATCCTCCGCCAACGGAATCTCGCTCTGCTCCCAGCTGTCGCCGCCAATGCGTGTGCGCCGCACCCAGCTCAAGCTCAGATCATTGCTCGCGTAATTCCGGCTCAGGCGCACATGCGCCACGCTTAACGGCCGCAGACCCACGCCACGCGCTGTCACCACCGCCGTCTGATAGGTAAAATCATCAATCGTCCGCGACGCCGGTCCATAGCGCCAGTTCAACGCCAGCCCCCGCTGCTCCGCCGTCAAACCCGTTTCGCGCACCGCGCCATTCAGCAGCACAAAGCGCGCGCCCGCCGCAACCGGATTGGCCATCGCCCGCTCGGTTCCCGCCTGACCGCGCAACAGGCGCGACAGCTTGTACTTGCCCGGCGCCACCAGCGCCGCATTGACAAACTGAAACACTTCCCAGTCGCCACTGGCATTTCGTATCGCCGCCGCATTGGCGCCGCCCAGCACCGCCAGATCATCCCGCGATTCAAGCTGGCCCTCAAACAGCGTCACCCACAGCGCATTACCCATGTCCCAGCGCCCCAACGGCCCCGCATAAAAATCCGTATCGCTGTCTCCCATTACCGCTGGCGTTTCGATCATGCGGTCCAGCACATAACCGGCCGTTGCCGGGCTTTTATGCAGCGCGATAGCCCCCGGCCAGGGATTGGCATACGCCGCAGCCCGTAAAACATGGCCCGGCTCCGCCCCGCCCAAAACCGGCAGATCAAGAAAATCCACAATCGGCCGCCCCACACTGGTCACCGCAGGCAAGCTCTGCATACGCTCCGGCCCGGCCAGTTGCCGCACAAGCCCCGCATCCACCTGTATGGCTTCAACTGTCCGCACGCCTGCATCACCCACCCGTTCAATACGCAAACGATGGCTGCTGTCCTTCCCGGCAAACTCAATCACATCGCCCGGATCCAGCGCCAGCGACGAAGGCGGTAACGCAAACCTGGCGCGCTCGCGTCCGGTCCAGGCTTCCTGCAACAGGCTATCGGCAATGTGCTGACCATTCGCCTGGCTCATCACAACCGGCAAATTCAAAACCGAAACCCGTGCGCTTGCGCCCGTCAGCTTGCGGCTATCCACACTGCCCTGACGGTAATCGGCGGCCCCATCAATATATTGCAGCTTCATCGCCAGCGGCAGCTCGGTTTCCTGCGCCCGTGTCAGCTCATAATCCGATTTTCCCTGACTGTTCACCGCCACCACATCCGCCTGGCTCAGATCGGCAACCGCCGCCCGCCCGCGATGCATAAACCGGATCAGCCCCTCGCTTTCCACCGCATCAAAAAAATACGCCTGCATCAGCGGTTGCAGGGCGTCGCGCACCGACATGATCCGGTCAATGACAAATCCATCCACTATGCCGACCAGCCCCGTCGCATCAAATTGCGTGAACCCGCTGGCGAACAAAATATTCTCCACAATCTCGCGCAATCCACTTGCGCCAAGCCGTCCATTGATCCAGTGCCCCAGCCGCCAATTACCCGCATCTGTCCACAGATCGCGGCGCGCCGGAAAATCCGGCCAGGGCCGCGCATCCCAGGTCCAGACATAGATATTTTCCGGATCGACCATGCGCCCGCCATAAACGGCGCTGACCGGATTATTGGCTTCAACAAAATTAGGGTTCAATGGATCCCAGAATTGATGAATGGCCTGCAGAAACCGGCGCTGAATAAAATCATCCCGCGATCCACGCGAAAAATGCGGGGCAAGACTTTCCGATGATTTTGGATCAATGAATTTATTGGGCTCATTGGCGCCTTTATCCACCGCCGGACAACCGGTTTCCGTAAACCAGATCGGCTTGCTTTGCGGCGTCCAGGCCGTCGGCGTTGCGCTTTGCACGCCGCCCGGACGATTGAAATGCTGTTGATCCCACCAGCTCCAGAAATCCTTGTACCGGTACACCCATGGCTTGCCATAGGCGCCATCGGTAATCGGCGTACGGATTTGATCGGCGCGGTTAGCCGGTGATGCGTAATACCAGTCATACCCCTCACCGCCGCGAATATTGCCGCGCAGATAGGGTAAATCATAAATCGAATCCGCCACCTGCGCGTCAAGATGGGTATCCCCATCGCGCCAGTCGCTTAACGGCATATAGACATCGATACCAACAAAATCCACATTGGCGTCCGCCCATAGCGGATCAAGATGGAAAAACACATCGCCGCTGCCATCGCCAGGCTGATGCCCGAAATATTCCGACCAGTCGGCGGCATAGGAAATTTTCGTCGCCGGCAACACACCCTTCACCGCCCCCGCCAGGCTTTGCAGTTGCGCTACCGCCGGGTAAACGCTGGCGCTATCGCGCACCGTCGTAATCCCGATCAGTTCTGATCCAATCACAAACGCATCCACGCCGCCCGCCGTTGCGCACAGATGCGCATAATGCAGCACCATGCGCCGCAATCCCCAATCCGCAGGCCCGCTATAACTGACGCTTGTTCCCGAAACCGAAAAATTTGCCGCGCTCGCATTGCCAAAAAATCCCGCAATCTGCGCCGTGGCCGCTGCCGACTTATCCGGTGTCCCTGCTTGCCCCGGCGCGGGATGACAGGTAATGCGCCCACGCCACGGATATACTGCCTGCCCCGCACTTCCCGTATAGGGATCGGGCAGCACATTGCCCGCCGCAATATCCATCATGATAAACGGATAAAACAACACCTTGATGCCGCGCGCCTTCAGATCAAGAATTGCGCGCACCACCGCCGCATCTGACGGCGTACCGCCATAGGCAGGCGAACCATCAATCTGGCTCACCACATGCGCCGAACCCCGGTCAACCCCATCCACCCGCCAGGAATCAGGCAGCGTGATCTTGTCGACGCTCTCCACTCCCGGCCGAATTTCACAAAACCCGGCGCGCAGATCGGTTCCAAACCACGACACCACCAGTGCGACGGATCTGCAATTCACGCAGGTTTCCTGCAACTGATTCAGCGCCAGATCCCAGTCACTTGATCCGCTCAGATTATTCTGGTTTTCCGGCGCCGTTTTCCCCTTGCCAATATCGCGTATCTGGATTTGCGGATCATAGCCAAACTCCGTAGAACCCGGAATTAGATCAACCCCGCGAATTAATTCCTCCACATCACTCAGCCCACGGAACACTTCAAATGAAAGCTGCGGCACCCGATTGCCAAACTGTTCCAGCGCCAGATCCTCAAACACCACATAGGCAAGATCGCGAAATCCCGGCGCACTGCCCGCGCCTTCAATGGCTTCGATCAAAGGGTCCGGCGTCTGGTCTGGCGTGCCCCGGTACACCCGAAAATTCACGCCGCTTAAATCCAGCAGTCTTCCATCTGCCCATATCTGTCCGATACGGCTTATTTCGCCCTCACACAGGGCAACCGCAAAGCGTCCAAAATAGAAATAGTTTGTGGTGCTGGCTGCCGAACCGCTGCTGCGGCCGCCCAATCCCTTGCCGCCGCGCCCGCCCGAAGACTGGCTGGTCGTGGTGGCAACCTCCTTGAACTTCGCTGCCCAGATTACCTGGCCGGAAATCCGCACTCGTCCATAAATCCGCGCAATCGGCGCGCCTTCTGTCGATGACATGATGCGCAGCTCATCCAGCCGGGGGCCTTCCGCCTGTGCGCCGCCCCGCCCGAACAGCCGCTGATCAATCAGACTTCCCGCAACCGCTGTGCCAAGCCCCAGCGCCGCCGTCGTAAAAAACCCAAGCCCCGCACTGCTCGAAAACGACGATGCAGCGGCTGTCAAAACCAGTGTTGCCATAAAACTATTCCTTCATTCCTGGAAACCGGAACGCATAGGCCGCGCGGCGTGCCCAGGGGCCAATCGCTTCTTCGCGCACCGCATGCCCCGAACAGGCATGAATGATGTGCCCGCGATCAGATAATATGCCGACATGGCGCGCTGGTCCGTTTCGCACCATACGAAACATCAGCACATCCCCTGGCCCCGCCTCACCCGGCACAATCTCCTGCATGTGGCGGCGCGCCGCGTCGCGCATCAGCTCTGCGGCCTTCGCCTCCGCCCAGTCCATGGCGTATGGCGGCGCCGTTTCCGGCTCGGCGCCATACAGATCGCGCCACACACCGCGTATCAGCCCCAGGCAGTCACATCCCGCACCCCGGCAACTCGCCTGATGCTGATAGGGCGTGCCGATCCATGCCCGCGCCGCTGCAATAATCCGTGCACGATCCATTACATTTTCCCGCCATCATTGGCGTCACCCGATCGCGGATAGCTCTGGATCCAGTCATTCCCCGGCATTAAATGAAACCCGCGAAAATTCACCGCATTGCTGAATTTCTCCCGGCAGGTCGCAAATTGCTTGTCGCACCCGGCCGTGATGCTGAATGTATCGCCAACAACTATGGGCTTTGGCATCGATAGCCACAGATCAAGGGTAACCGCGCCACCGGCCAGCGCATGCTGCTTTACCTCCATGGCCAATCCATTATTGCCCCCGCTGGTCCAGCGTATTTTTCCCCGTGAAAACCATTCACTGGCGAATGCGCCCAGGCCGCCCGCAATAAATGCGCGCCGATTGTCCGCAACAACAGGAATGCTCTGTACACTGCCAACACCTGTAAATGCGGACAATGCCAGATTGATCCCGCATTTTGCGCTACCCAGATCAACATCGCAGCCATATTGAAACAGCCGCCCCTGCGGCTGATTCAGATGATGCGCCAGTCCCCGCACTTCGGCGCGAAATCCAACGCTGCTCCGGCTGACTTCACCCAGATTGCCGCTGGCAAGCACAACCCGCTGACTGACATCCTGCCAGTTGACGCGCAATATCTGAATTTCCGCATTGTCAAATTTTCCCGCCGCCAGATCGGCTTCATTCAGCGCCGCCGTGCTCAGCGCGCCCATCACTTCCAGATCATCAACATTCAGCCCCAGAGAACTTTCCATCGCACTCGCTTCAAATCCGCTCAGCGCCGAATAGGTCACGCCCGCAATAACCAGATCGCGGTCATGGCTGGTAAAACCCGACACCGCGCCGCTTCGAAGTGTCAGTTTCCAGCAATGGCACAGGGTCGTCGCGCCACTATCCAGATGCGCCTGCATGCCCGTTGGCAGAATTTTCATAACCGCACCTCTACCAATGCGATGTTCGGTATCTGTCCGGCGCTGAACGCGGCCTGATTGATCTCCAGAAAATCCGCGTCAAATCGCACCGGCACATCAAACGCAAATCCCGCACTGATGCTTACGCCCGCGCCCGGCGCCGCTGAAAAGGTGATAACCCCGGTCGTGCTGTCCACTGTGAAAAGCCCGGAACCCTGTTCCACGCCATTCAGCCCCACCCGCACAGTCCCCGCCACAGGTTTGCGTATGGCGCGCGTATAGGACTGGCTGCCGCTGATATAATTTTTATAAATCTGAAAACTGGTGGCGCTCCCGTTGCCCACCCCAATGATCTGGTCGTTCGGCCCAATCGCACTGCCCGGCGGCGACGACTGAAAATCACTGAAATCCTTGAACCGGAACCCGTGCAACCGGCCGCCGCGCGCTTCAAAAAATGCAATCACCTGATGAATATCGCCAAGCGAGCGCACCCCATAGCCTGCATTATAGCGCCGCCTTGAATCCGCCCACGGGCTGTTTCGTTCTTCATACCCGCTGGCCAGCGTTACAATTTCCGTGCGCCGCTCCGGCCCGCCGCTGGCCCCAAGACTTATCCCCGTGGGAAAGCGTATTTCATGAAATGCCATTTCCACGCTCCTGTTACAAATTGCGCCCGCCGCGCCCGGCCACCCGTTGCAGCATGGCGCCGATCTGCGCCTCAGACCGGCGCAGCCCTTCTGCATCCGGCGTCGTCACATTAAAATTAATGGTCACCTGCCGCCCGGCCCCGCCATCTCCTGCGCGTACGCCCAGCCGCCCATCCGCCCCGCGCGTCAGCGGCAGTACCGCTTCCGGCCCGGCCTCCCCCATCAATCCTGTCACCCCGCCGCTCATGGGAAAAATACTTGGGCCGCTCACCACACCACCACGCGCCAGCGGAATAACCCGCCCCTGCGAAAAGGCATTGCCATTCGCATTGCGCATCATGCCGCCAAATAAATTACCCAGCCCCGATGTCACCGCACCCGAAAATGAATTGGCGGCAGAGCGCAATGTTTTCTGACTTAACGACAGGATCACGGATCGAAAACTGTCCGACAGATCCTTGCCGCGCAACGCCGCACCCGTAAAGGCGCGCGCCAAAATCTCTCCGGTATCGCGCCCCGCACTGGCAAGTACGCGCAGATCATTGCTATATTCGCGGGTGCGCACCCGCAGCTCGCTCAAGCGCTGCAACTGCTGATCCGTCTTCTGAACGCCAGCGTCGGCGCCCTGGCCTGTTTCATCAATAGGGGGCATCATCTACTCCTTCATCTGGAAACTGCACGCACAGCGCATCCAATTCCCAGCGTCCCAGAACGGCTGATCCCTCCGCCCAAAATCCGCCATTCAGATATCCGTCCAGCGCCGCCTGCAACTCCTTCGGGCTGATCCGCCAGAATTGTTCCGGCGTCAGACGAAGCTGCCCAAAGGCCAGCCCCATCAGACGCCGCCAGGGAAAGGGGCATGGCCCTTCCCGTTCTCTTTACCTGCGGGCTTGCCCGGCGCCTCATCGGTGCCAAACGCCGCCTGCAACAGATTGATCACCAGCGAAAGATATCCCGGCACGCCGCCATCCACCTGCATGCGTCCAACGGCGTCATCGCCAATATCGTGCCCGGCCCCGCGCAACCCGGCGCCGATCACACACATGGCTTCGCGCGCCGTGATCCGCCCGCTCTCGAAGCGCTGCGCCAGCGCCAGAATATCTTCCCCGCCCAGCCGTTCTTCCAGTTCCGCCAGCGCCCCCAAAGTCAGGCACAGCGTGTATGGTTTGCCATCCAGATTGGCGGAAATTTCACCCCGATATGGATTGGCCATCTCATATCACCGTGAAGCTGAGCGCGCCGGCGCTTTCCAGCGCCAGCGAATAGGTCACCTCGCCATCATATTCGCCTGCATATTCCAGCGCCGTAATCTGAAAAGCGCCCTGAATAATTCCGAAACCAGGTACAATCACTTGCCAGTTGCGAATGCTTCCGTTGAAAAAATATCCGCGCACGGTTTCATCCGCCGCATCATCGCGAAACACGCCCGTCCCGCTCAGCGATGCGGATTTAACCCCCGCCCCCTCCAAACTTTCACGCCATCCATTGATGCTGTCTGCATTGGTAATATCCACCGGTCTCGCATTCAGCGACAGGTTGCGATTGCGCAATCCCGCCACACTGACAAATACTCCCGCTCCCGTGCTATCCACCTTCAACAGCAGATCACGACCCTTTTGTGCGGCCATCGCTATCTCCTTTTCGTCTGTAAGAAAAATTAAACCGGATGGGTGACGGCGCGAAACCGCACCAGCCCATGGCGTGAAATACCGTCCGGGTCCGGAAACTCATCGGCAAACACGAACCGCAAATCGACCAGATGATGCCCGGCCAGCGTCAGCGCCACCCCATTCAGCGCCGTCATAATGGCGGCCATGACCTGTTTCATTTCTTTGCGCCCCTGATAGCGCGACCAGATATGAATGCTCAGCGCATGGCTCTCGCCACTCAGATCCCCCGCCCCCCAGGCCGTGGCCGTGGCGTCGCCCACCACCACATAGGGAAACGGCGCATTCTGCGGCACATGGTCATAGACCGGCTCCGCCAGTAAAGAATCCAGACGCGCAAAGATCGCCTGTTGCAGCTCCCATCCTGCCGCGGTCATGGGCATAATCCTTTCTCTTTTATGATTTAAGTCGCCGTCATTGCGAGGAGCGAAGCGACGTGGCAATCCAGAAGCCACAAACACGGACCATGCCGTGTAGCCCTGGATTGCCACGCTTCGCTCGAAATGACGGCGAGTTAGATGCGGCGCCTTACCCGCCCACGCCTTCTTCACAGCGGCATTCAAGCCACTGGCTGCGTTCCTTCACATTCCGGACGCTGCGAATATTCAGCACACGCTGCCCGAACAGCAGCCGGTCCGCCGGTGTAACATCATCGCGATACCGCAACCGGATCAGAAAATTCTGCACCGGCTGAACCCGCATCTCCTGGACCCTTTCACTGCCCGCAAGCGGCATGATCTCCGCCGGCAAGCCTGCAATATCCGTCCAGCCTAAACTGACCCCGCCCCCCGCATCCGCCACTTCGATCC
>DAIOWE010000007.1:34335-37165 GCA_036758605.1 Pseudomonadota bacterium
GCAATATCCGTCCAGCCTAAACTGACCCCGCCCCCCGCATCCGCCACTTCGATCCGGCGTTGCAGAATTACCCGATGCCGCAATCCTCCGATCATGTCACAACCCCATCATGCGATAGGGCGCCAGTAACGCATGCACGCCCAGCGGCAGAACATGTCTCCCGCCCTCTGCGCCCTGCATCACTTCCCGGTTTTCAAAATAATGCGCCGTCAGCATCAGCACCGCCTGGCGCAGCGGTGCGGGCACGTCCCCCGGCCCCACGCCATAGCCGCAGGTAAAATCAATCTGCAATCCATTGGCGGACCGTTGCGGCAGCGGCACACTGGCTGCATTGCGCAACACCAGCCTTCCCGGCGTACTTGCCGTATCCACAAAATAATTTGCCGCCGCCCACACGACCCCCTGATCCGCATCATTAAACAAGGTCACCGCGCTCACCGACAGCAGCGGCGCTTTCGGAACCTCAATAAATCGCGCGGCGCCCGCGCTTATCGCACCGGGCCGCACCCCATCCCACCAGTCTTGCGATACAGTGCCAGGCCAGCCATCCAGCATCCAGCGCCAGCTTTGGCTGATCAGCGCCCGCCCGGTCCAGCTTTCCACCATCTGCCTGGCCGCGCGAATATGCCCCAGCATCAATGCCAGCTCATCCTCGCTTCCGGTGCGCAAATGCGCCATCACTTCCGCCTCACTCACCGGCTCGATTGCGGGCGCGCTTATTAAACTCAACCGTTCACGGATCATTATCTGTGCTCCACTCTGACGGTGATGGAACGCTCATCGGTGCGCCCCTGCGATGTCGTGATGCGGTTGGTAAGCTGGTAAATCTGCCCCACCGCGCCGCCCGAAACCGTTATGCTCGTTACGCCCGCCGCATTGGACGCCGAATTTTGCGTCATGTCGGCTGGAAAAATCGTCCAGATGCTGCTGCTCAGCGTCTCCCCGCTTTGCAGATATCCAGTCCCCCAATCGATCGAATAATCCAGCACTGCGCCCGGATCCTTGACGTAAACCTGCATATCCGTACCCCTTATGTTGGATCGGCAATTTCAAGATCGAAGACATTCACCGTCATGGTGTTGCCCGCCGTCACCGCCTGTGACGCGCTCAGGCTGGTCACAGCCAGCAATATGCTGGCCGTGTCATCCACCAGCGCCACATGATCAGCGGTCCCGCTGACATCCACCGTAATGCCGGTCTGCTGATTGACCGTCAGCTTGCGGCCTGACACATCGCCATTCACAGGCCCCGTAAAATTCGCCGATGTAATGGCGCGCTGCCCGCACCGTTTCCCCGTTGGGGAATTGGCGTTTGCTTCCGCATAGGTCACTGGCGCGCCAATGCACACCACCAGCCTGTCTGCGGTTGTCTTGATCTGGTTCAATGCCGCATCCAGTACGGCATCATCTACTGTCTTTGCCATGGTTTACTCCGTAATTGATTTTGACCGGCTATCCGTCAGCGTCTGCGCACCGCGCGCATTGCTGCTGATATTTTTCTTTCGGGAATTTGTGGTGACGCCAGATGTTCTGAATTCATGCCCGGTTTGCGCGCTCCCGCCAAGCGGCACAAAATCAAAAGGACAAGCGAAATTCATTTTCTGCGGCACAAACTGGTGCGCCTGGTTCAGTCCTGCTGGCTCAATAGTTTCAGCAAGGAATAGTTTGCCCGGAGCTAAAAAATGCGTCTGCGTAAACGCCGGTGTTTCCAAAACCGAGGCCAGATAACTTTTGGCCGGGCTCAATACCCCCCCAAGCGCAAGCGTGGGCGTCTCGAAGCCTTGCGCAAAAAACCCATCCAATGGGCTCAAATTGTGAGCTTGAGAAATTGCGGGGGACTCGAGCTGAACCCCGTCCCCCATATCGTTTGGATTTAAAACTCCGGCGCCCGCAAGCGGCGTCCACACGCCGCGCCACTCGGGCGTCGGACGCAACATCAAAAACGGATCTAGCGCCAGCAGGCGCATCTCGGCCGTACTTAGCGCCCGGTTCCACCCCGCCACAAAAACGACGGTCGTGGCGGTATTAATTCGGGTAACCGTACTTTCCGCCCGGCTACCAATCGCAAAACCCCCACCCGCGCCAGCAATGTTTTGAACAGTGTTCGATGTGGATGCGCGCAACAGGCCATCCACCCATGCCCGGACATTGCCGCCATCCCGGCTACCGCCGAATAAATGATATTTACCATCAATCACGCCTGCAACATCTACAAAGACGTTCGTGGCGTCCCGGGTCAAAAATTCAAAACTGCCCGAGGATGCGGCAATGCTGGCTGCATTAAAAAACATATCAAGTCGTGGCTGTAAGCCACTAACATTTTGTCCTATGGCGTTGGAGACGGCTGCCTCAGCAGGGGGGTTAGCCAGACAAACCACAGTAAAATCGCCGGTTCCCACACCATTGGATGTTGGTAGCGCAATAAAATTGTCCTGATACAAGAGATTTGACGCCCCTGAAATCCCCGCGCCCAACCCATATGGCGTGCCGCGCCATTGCAGGGTTGAACCCGCAACCAGATTTGAACCGGAAAGCGGCCCTCCATGCGGCCCCAATAGCGCGCCCCTGCCCGCACTGCCCCACAGCGGCGCCACAAACGCCACTCCCTTCCACAGATTGCGCGCCTCGGGCGCAATCAGCGCGGGCGATATATTCCAGCGTGATGGTTTTTGCTGCATCTGATGTCTAGCCCCTTACCGGACAGCGGGGGGCAAAAGTGGCGCACTGCTTTTCACGGAAGTAATTAGTTCACGCATGATTTCGGCCCGGTCCCGGCTTAAGTGACCTGAGCCCTTAAAACCCCTCCAAAAATGAGTAGAGTCCGTCAACTC
>DAIOWE010000008.1:0-35471 GCA_036758605.1 Pseudomonadota bacterium
GCAGCGGACTGAAAATCCGCGTGTCGGTGGTTCGAATCCGCCCCTGGGCACCACTCCCTCCCCTCCCGGCATATCCCCTACTTCGCTCTCGTTTGCCGACTTCCCTATAATTGTCTGAAATCAAATGATTTTTGTGCATTTTGTCGCACATGGGCGCAAGCCGAAGTATGGGGGCGAACTTCGTGCATCGAAAAAATTTGTTGGTATTTTTGTTGGTATCGAAAGCCATGTGTTGGTATCGTAACGTCAGGCAGGAGGTTTTTTCCTTATGTCATTGACCGATATGAAATGCCGGAACGCAATACCTGGCGCGGCGATTAGAAAACTCTCGGACGGTGGCGGACTTCAACTGTGGGTCCAGCCAATGGGTGCGCGCCTGTGGCGGTTCGCATACCGGTTTGGCGGAAAACAAAAGCTTCTCGCGCTCGGAGTCTATCCCGCCACTTCCCTTTCCCACGCAAGACAAGGGCGTAATGACGCAAAACAAATTCTTGCCTCCGGCGTCGATCCATCTCAAGCGAAGAAGCAGGCGAAGGCAACGCGGGATGCATTGGGCGCCACTTTTCGCGGGGTCGCAGAAGACTATGTATCAAAGTTAAAACATGAGGGCCGCGCCGACAGGACGATCGCGAAGATCGAATGAACCCGGACGATGCGGTGTGGGACGCCAGCGCGTTCAGAAAGAACCGCGACCGTCTTTTGGAAGGCCGAGTCAGCGTGAAGCTGGTGCAGGCGGTGATAGCGCATCCGTGTGTGAAGCGGCTTTTGAGCAAGGAGCACTTCTCGGTGGATGGAACGCTGATTGACGCCTGGGCGTCGATGAAGTCATTCCGGCGCCATGAAGCTTTCATGCGACCAACTGAAGGATGGCGGCGATGACGATACTGGCACATCACTGCAAGGGGCAAAAACGCATAAACCTCGCAGGCGGCAAGGGCTACGACGCTGAGGAGTTTGTGCGGCGGTTGCAGGCCCGCAATGTCACGCCGCACATCGCTATCCAGGGGCATGCTACAAAGACCGGCAAACGGCACAAGACACCGATTGACGGACGCACGACACGTCATTCTAATTACGCCATCAGCCAGATCGTCCGCAAACGGATTGAAGAAATCTTCGGCTGGATCAAAAACAGCGCCGGGATGGCGAAGACAAAGTTCATAGGAACAAAGCGCGTGGCCGCTTCCTTTATGCTGGGGTTAACGGCTTACAACCTCATCCGGCTGCCGAAACTGCTGGCGGCGCATGCATGACGGGCGCCACGGCTCTGTCCGAAAACCATCAAACCATCCCGGGTTGACTCGGTGTTTTGGGTATAATACCGCATAACCATCGGCACACCGCCGTATGATCAACAAAAAACCGGCGCTTGTCGCGCGTTTTTCAGCAGCCTGCTAATGAGAGATCATCCAGGGGCGGCTGGCCGGGAAGCTTTTGGAACCATCCCTGGCACACACGGTGAGACGTGAGCCTTTGCCCGTACAGCACGAACAGTTTGCGCCATGTCTGGCTTTATATTCCCCGGAGGACTGCGGTGCGTGGGCGCTGCGCTCGTTCGTAGCAAAAGCGTAGCGGCGCTCCGATGACATATGGGCAAAATGCGGAACCCTGAGTGATCGCGGCGCAGCGACGCGGCACTCAGGGCATGTTTGCGGCATTTCATATTCCGCCATTGGGCGCATTGTGGTGAACGGACCGCAGGCATCACAGAGATAATCGTATATCGGCATGATTATTGACCCGGTTTTATTTGAGGAAGGAAGTGCGGGGCGGCATCATGCGGCCCCGTCTCTGCTAAAGATTATTTATCCGGCGACATGGGAATATCCACGCCACCCTTGATATGTTTTACCGGGCCATCGGCGTTTGGCATGATATCAAACTCGAAAATGTCGGTCGGCAGCCATAGAGTCGCGCAGGCATTGGGAATATCAACTACGCCGGAGATGTGCCCCTGCACCGGCGCCGTGCCAAGAATGGCGTAGGCCTGGGCCCTGGAATAACCATATTTGGTCATATATTCGATGGCGTTCAGGCAGGCTTGCCGGTAGGCGACATGGACGTCGAGATAATGCTGCTTGCCCCATTCATCGACCGAGATGCCTTCGAAGATGAGGTAGTTATTATAGTTCGGCGTAATCGGCGAAGGCTTGAACATCGGATTTTTAACGCCGTACTTCGCCATGCCGTCCTTGATGACATCCACCTTGATATGCAGCCAGCCCGCCATTTCAATGGCCCCGCAAAAAGTGATTTCGCCATCCCCCTGACTGAAGTGCAGATCGCCCATCGAAAGCCCGCCTCCCTTGACATAAACCGGGAAGTAAATCTTTGATCCGCGCGACAGATCCTTGATGTCGCAATTGCCGCCATGTTCTCGCGGCGGCACGGTGCGTGCGCCCTCCGCCGCCACCTTGGCTTTGACGGCATCTTTGGCCCTGCCGGCATGGGCGGTGGGACCGAACGGCGGGTTGGCCAGCGGGGGCACCCGCCCGGGCTCGGTGGCGATGAAGTCGATCTCACGCTTGTTCCAGATATCCAGCAGTTTCTGATCCGGCAGACAGCCAATCAGGCCGGGGTGGATCAGCCCGGCGAATTTAACGCCAGGCACATGCCGCGAATGCGTATAGAGCCCCGAAATATCCCAGATGGACTTTTGCGCCAGCGGGAAATGATCGGTCAGAAAGCCGCCGCCATTCTTCTTTGAAAAGAAACCATTGAAGCCCCACAGGCTATCCGGCTTGGCGCCGACATCCAGCAGATCGACCACCAGCAGATCGCCGGGTTCGGCCCCTTCAACACCAATCGGGCCGGACAGGAAATGCACAATCGACAGATCAATATCGCGCACGTCATCGGCGCTATCATTGTCCTTGATGAAACCGCCTGTCCAGTCATAGGTTTCGATAATGAAATCAGCGCCCCGCTTCACCCAGGTCACCATTGGAATATCGGGATGCCAGCGGTTATGGATCATGTCGTTATTGTAGGGGGAATCTGCCAGATCAACTTTGATCAGGGTCTCAGGCATTGTGATGCTCCTTCCATTTGTTTGTGTTGCACATGGCCTTACACAGCGAGAAAGCGGACAATGGCCGCCTCATCGACACCTTCACGCACATCGCTATGTACGATGCGCCCATTTTCCAGAACCAGAATGCGGTCCGCGACGCTCAGCACAAAACTGAGCACCTGCTCGCTGACGATGATGCACAGATTGCGCGTATCGCGGATTTCCTTGAGCACCTTGGCAAGGCCCTTGATGATCGAAGGCTGTATGCCCTCGGTGGGTTCATCAAGCAGCAGAACTTTCGGATCGCTTGCCAGCGCGCGCGCTATGGCAAGCTGTTGCTGCTGACCGCCGGACAGATTGCCGCCGCGCCGTTTGTTGAACTCCCACAGGATAGGAAACAGGCTGTAAATTTCGTCCGGCACCAGGTTTTTGCCGGTGGCGGAAAGACCCGTTTTGATATTTTCCTCTACGGTCATGGCGCCAAAAATCTGACGCCCTTGCGGCACATAGGCCAGCCCATTGGCAACCCGCGCGTGGCTGGGCATCGCTGTCACGTCGGCGCCATCGGTAATGATCTGCCCGGATTTTGCCGGAACAACCCCGATAAGAGATTTCATCAGGGTTGATTTGCCCATGCCGTTACGGCCCACAATCGCAACGATCTCTCCGGGCTGAACCGTGAAATCGAGGCCATGCAGCACCTGGCTCTGGCCGTAAGCAACATTGAGGTTTCGCACTTCAAGCATGATGGTTTCCTTTAATGGCCGAGATAGACTTCCTTGACTTCCGGGTTGGCCTGGATCGCGTCCATTTTGCCTTCGGCCAGCACTTTTCCCTGATGCAAAACGGTTACGCGGTGGGCAATGCTCTCGACAAATTTCATGTCGTGTTCGATCACGATCACCGAGCGGTTTTTGATAACTTCATTCAGCAGCTCGGCGGTTTTTGTACGTTCTGAAACGCTCATGCCTGCGACCGGCTCGTCCAGCATCAGCAGTTCCGGGTCCTGGATCAGCAGCATGCCAATCTCAAGCCATTGTTTCTGACCGTGGCTCAGCATTTCGGCGGGGCTGTCCAGATGTTTGTCGAGAAAGATCATGTGCGCAATCGCATGCACCTGATCGATAATTTCGCTGGTGCGTTCCCAGAACAGCGCGCCGAAAACAGTGCGTCCGCGCGGAAAGGAAATTTCAAGATTCTCAAACACTGTAAGATCTTCATAGATCGACGGCGTCTGGAATTTGCGTCCAATACCCAACTGTACAATATCCTGTTCGTTCAGCCTGGTGATTTCCCGGTCGTTGAACTTGATCGAGCCGCTGCTCAGCCTGGTGCGGCCGCAGATAAGATCAAGAACCGTGGTTTTGCCCGCGCCGTTGGGCCCTATAATGACCCGCAGCTCACCCTTGTCGATATAGAGGTTAAGCTCGTTGACAGCCTTGAAGCCATCGAAGGAGACGCTGACATTTTCCAGCGCCAGAAGGAAATCGGTTCTGTTGGCCATATCACTCTCCCTACTCTGCCAGCACGGGCGTGACGCCGGACCGTTTGCCGCCCAGCTTGCGGTTGATCAGCGGCAATAGCTGATCAGTGAAAAGCCCGGCCAGCCCGCGCGGAAACGCCAGAACGACGGCAATAAACAGGCCCCCCATGGCGAACAGCCACAGTTCGGGGAAGCTTTCTGAAAAAACCGTCTTGCCCCAATTCACCAGCAGGGTGCCGGCGACCGCGCCGACCAGCGAGTGACGCCCGCCCACGGCGCAGAAAATCACCATCTCGATAGATGGTACGATGCCCACGAAAGAAGGCGACATGAACCCGACCTGCAAGGTAAACATCGCGCCGCCAAGCGCCGCGACAGCAGCCGCAAAACAGAATACGAAAACCTTGAATAAAGCGGGGTCATAGCCGGAGAAACGCACCCGTTCCTCCTTGTCGCGCACAGCGATCAGTATGCGCCCCAGCTTGCTGGCGATCACCAGACGCGCCAGCAGTATGCTGCCAAGCAGCGCAAAGCAGCAGACGAAATAGAGAATATATTTGGCGCTGTCCGTGCGGATGTCCCAGCCCAGAAGCGTGCGCAAATCCGTGATGCCGTTAATACCACCTGTAAAATCCTGCCGCCCGATGATCAGAATAGTCAGCACCGCCGCCAGCGCCTGGGTGATGATGGCAAAGTAAACACCGCCCACCCGGCGCTTGAACAAGGCATAGCCCAGGATAAATGCGATCAGCGTGGGTACTGCAAATACGGCGATCAGCGCCAGCGGCAGAGACTGAAACGGCACCCAGAAATGGGGAAGTTCGGTTAGCTGGTTCCAGTCCATGAAATCGGGAATGCCCGGGGTCGACTGAATTTTGGTGGCCTCGGGCGTGGACGCTTCAAGTTTCAGATACATCGCCATGCAATAGCCGCCAAGGCCAAAGAATACGCCCTGGCCAAGGCTCAGGATGCCGGTATGCCCCCAGCACAGCACAAGGCCAACCGCGACAAAGGCGTAAGTGAGATATTTTCCGACAAGATTCAGCCGGAAAATATCCACCGACAGCGGCAGCACCACCACAATCAGAATACCGATAAGGATGATCCCCAGCAGTTCAAGATTACGGTTTCTTGTAAGCAGATCATACATAATGCGTTACTTTCTAATCTTGAGGACAAACAGGCCCTGCGGGCGCAGCATCAAAAGGCCGATGACAAACAGCAGCGTGATCACCTTGGCCATCGATCCGGACATGAAGAACTCCATGACCGACTGCGACTGCGAGATTGAAAGAGCGGAAAAAACCGTGCCCAGCAGGCTCTGCGCGCCGCCGAAGACAACCACCAGAAAGGTATCGACAATATAGAGCTGACCCGACGTCGGGCCGGTGGATCCGATCATGGTAAAGGCCGAACCGGCGATCCCGGCAATGCCGCAGCCAAGCCCGAAGGTAAGCCGGTCAACGCGCTGTGTGTTCACGCCAGCGGCGCCCGCCATGACCCGGTTGGACAGCACCGCGCGCACCTGCAGGCCCCAGCGTGAACGAAACATCAATAGCGCCACAATCCCGGTTATGAAAAGCGTCAGGACCATGACGAACAGGCCGTTAATCTGCACTTCAATGGAACCGGTCACCGGCAGCGATCCCATCATCCAGGCTGGCAATTCAACGCCTACTTCGCGCGCGCCAAACACCGAACGGAAAGTTTGCTGCATGATCAGGCTGAGGCCCCAGGTGGCCAGCAGCGTATCCAGCGGGCGGGAATAGAGGTGCCGGATCAGCAGCCACTCCACGGCCAGTCCCAGTCCACCTGAAACAATGAAGGCAACGGTCATGGCCACAAAGAAGTAACTGTCATACAGGCCGGGCGCATAGCTCTGAAACAGGTGCGAGCACAAATATGTCATATAGGCGCCGAGGATCATGAACTCCCCATGCGCCATGTTGATGACATTCATCTGGCCAAAGATGATGGCGAGCCCCAGCGCCATTAAAAGGTACACGGAGAAAAGTATCAGTCCCGCAAATGCCTGCATCGCAAAAATCGAGCCGAGATCACCAAGCGAATACTCCATGAACATCGTGTTACTCCATACAGGGGCCATAGATGGCTGGACGTCAGACAAGATTGCCGGACCTTACCGTCCGGGCGGCGGACCGCCCGGACATGGCTGCAAGATCATTGATAGCCCTTGGGAAATGGATTTGGCTCCATCAGGTCGGCCGTCTCATACACAACGTCATATTGGCCATCGAGGCGCGCGAGGCCGACGCGGGTCTTGCTCCACAGATGGTGGTTTTCGTGGATGCGCACATAGCCTTCCGGCGCGCCCTTGAATTCAATTCCGGGCGAGGCCGCCGCCACCTTGTCGACATCAAAGGAGCCGGCCTTTTCCACCGTCAGTTTCCACAGCCACGGCCCGAGATAGGCGGCCTGCGTGACGTCGCCAATAACTGTTTCTGCGCCCCACTTTTTTTTGAATTCGGAGACAAAGGCCGTGTTGTTGGGATTGTCGAGCGACTGGAAATATTTCATGCAGGCGTAGGCGCCGACGATATTTTCGCCGCCAATGCCAAGAATTTCGTCTTCTGTCACCGAGATGGTCACCAGTGTCTGCTTGGTCAAATCGATGCCTGCGGCTTTAAGCTGTTTGTAGAACGCCACGTTCGAGCCGCCCACAATGATTGCGTAGATCACGTCCGGCTTGGTCAATTTCAATTTATTGATAACGGAGTTGAACTGCGTATGCCCAAGAGGGAAATATTCCTCGCCCACCACTTTCAGCTTGAGGAAATTCTCGATATGCTTGCGCGCAATCTTGTTCGATGTGCGCGGCCAGATATAGTCCGAACCCAGCAGATAGAAACTTTTGGCCCCCTTTTCCTTCACCACCCAGTCAAGGCCGGCGATGATCTGCTGTGTCGCCTCCTGTCCGGTATAGATAACGTTTTTGGATTGCTCCAACCCTTCATAGAAGGTTGGGTAATATAGCATGCCGTTATATTGCTCGAACACAGGCAGCACCGCCTTGCGTGACGCCGATGTCCAGCAACCCATCACCGAGGCGCATTTGTCATTCACAAGCAGCTTTTTGGCTTTCTCCGCAAAAGTCGGCCAGTCGCTGGCGCCGTCCTCCTGAATGAATTTGATCTGACGGCCCAGGACGCCGCCCGCCGCATTTATTTGTTCAATGGCCAGTTTCTCGGCCTGCACCGAACCGGTTTCGGAAATCGCCATGGTCCCCGTGACCGAATGCAGAATGCCAACTGTCACCTCGGTATCGGTGACCGCAAGTCCGGTTGTATTTACCGCACTGGTTGGGAATGCCTGCGCCCAGGCGCTGCGCGGCAACATTGCAGCGGCGCCAAGCGCCGCCGTGCCGATCAGCAGTTGCCGGCGCGTGGGTAACCGGAAGTTCGAGGCTCCGGCGCCCCCGGGTTTGTTGTTATCAGATGACATGAAACGCCTCCTCGCTATCTGCGGCGGAGTCGCAGGATTGCGATCCGTGGTGTCAACAATCGCCGGATATATTGCAGTGCGGAATACGTTGTTTGACGTATATGGCGCAAATTGACCAACGTGCCACAACGAGAGACAGAGACATTTGCTCGAATTTTTGGCAGCTGATGCTTCTTTTATCATCATAGTACGTCATTTTTTTGCGGCACGTACAATTTTGGCCCGTTAGCAAGGTACCTGGACGATATGTGTGAAGACGATTGATCCGCCTGCGCGAGAGGAATTATATTGCAGTGCAAATTAAATCTTGTGCGTTGCACCAAGACGGCGCTAGGCTGCATACGTCATGACACAAGCATTATGACAATGGATATACGCGTTTTGAAAAAAGGCGATTAGCCATGACTGCGCGGCAGAAAATCGTCCGTGTCCGGCGTAATTACAACAAATGGGTCGCCAACCAGACCCTGGAAGATTACGCGCTGCGTTTTACAGCGGAAAGTGCGCGCAGATGGTCAAACTTCCGTGTCGCCAATGCGGCTCTTGGCGCGATTTCGTTTCTTGCGCTGGAGGCTATCGGCGGCGCCATTACCTTAAATTACGGGTTCACCAATGCCACCGCCGCGATTCTTGTGGTTAGCCTGATAATTTTTGCCACCGGATTACCCATCGCCTATTACGCCGCCAAATATGGCGTCGATATCGATCTTCTGACGCGCGGCGCGGGGTTTGGCTATATCGGATCGACCGTTACATCGCTGATCTATGCGTCATTCACATTTCTTTTCTTCGCCATTGAAGCGGCGATCATGTCTCTGGCGCTGGAGTTGTGCTTTGGCGTACCGCTGGCGCTTGGATATGTTATCAGCTCCATGGTGATAATCCCGCTGGTGACCCACGGCATTACCTTCATTAGCCAGCTGCAATTATGGACTCAGCCGCTCTGGATAGTGCTGCAACTGCTTCCCTTTGTTTTCATTGCGGCGCATGGCGCGGGAAAACTCGACGACTGGACAAATTTCGTTGGAAGTCAGAGTACGGATGGAAATTTCGATATCATCCTGTTTGGTGCGGCTTCATCTGTTGCCTTTGCGCTGATCGCCCAGATCGGTGAACAGGTTGACTTTTTACGGTTTATGCCGCGCAGCCGCAAACAGCGCCTGGGCTGGTGGACCGGCCTGCTCGCCGCCGGCCCCGGCTGGATTATACCCGGCGCACTCAAATTATTGGCTGGATCGTTTCTTGCTATTCTTACCGTCCAGCATTTTGTGCCGCTGGATCGTGCGGCGGAGCCAACACAAATGTATCTTATCGCATTTGAATATATGTTCTCCTCGCCGGAACTGGCGCTTGGATTTACCGGTATCTTTGTTGTTCTGTCGCAGATCAAAATTAATGCAACCAATGCCTATGCGGGATCGCTGGCCTGGTCGAATTTCTTTTCGCGGCTGACCCATACCCATCCCGGCCGGGTGGTGTGGCTGGTGTTCAATGTGCTGATCGCTCTGGTGCTGATGGAAATTGGCATTTTCAAAGCGCTGGAGCAGATACTCGGGCTATATTCGATTATCGCCATCGCCTGGATAGGCGCGCTTGTGGCCGATCTGGTTGTCAATAAGCCGGCAGGCCTCAGCCCCCCCTTTATCGAATTCAAGCGCGCGCATCTCTATGATATCAACCCCGTCGGGGTTGGCGCGATGATATTGGCGGTCGCTGCGGGATTTGGCGCCCATCTCGATCTTTTCGGCGAAGCCGCTCAGTCACTGTCCTCCTATGTCGCACTGGGGGTGGCTTTTGTGTCATCGCCGTCAATTGCGGCGCTGACACGGGGGCGGTTTTACATTGCGCGCGGACCACATCAGGCATGGCGCGGCAAGGTCTCTATCCGCTGCTGCATCTGTGAGCATAAGTTCGAGCCGGAAGATATGGCGATGTGTCCTGCTTATTCGGGACCGATATGCTCACTATGCTGTTCACTTGATGCGCGCTGTCACGATGTATGCAAACTGGATGCGCCCTTTGGCGGCCAGCTATTGAGCGGCCTAGAAATGGCATTGCCGCAATGGATCAGGACGCCGCTCAATTCGCGGCTGGGCAATTATCTGCGTGTGTTTTTTATGGTCACACTGGTGCTGGCCGCCGGACTGATGCTGGTCTATCTGCAGGCGACAATTGATGCGGATGCGGACACGGCGCTTTTCCAGTCGATATTGGGGGCCGTATTTCTGGTCATGTCGCTGGTAAATTGTGTGGCCGTCTGGTTATACGTGCTGGCGAAAGAAAGCCGTCATGTGGCGGAAGAAGAATCGTTGCGTCAGAACGACCTGCTGTTTGAGGAGATCGAGGCGCACAAGGTCACGGACGCCAAGTTGCAACAGGCGAAAGAAGTCGCAGAGGCTGCAAATGAAGCGAAAAGCCGGTATGTCGTTGGCCTTAGTCACGAATTGCGTACGCCGCTTAATGCGATACTGGGCTATGCGCAACTGCTGGAGCGTGACAAAACGATTCCGGCTGGACGGGTAGACGCCGTCAAAGTGGTGCGCCGCAGCGCCGAGCATCTTTCGGTGCTGATTGACGGCCTGCTCGATATTTCCAAGATCGAGGCGGGGCGCTTTCAGCTTAGCCGCGAAGAAGTGCGCATCATAGAATTTCTGGATCAACTTGCAGATATGTTTCGTCTACAGACAAATGCCAAGGGTATCGCGCTTCGCTATGAAGTAACGGACCAGATCCCGGCGGTGGTTTATACGGACGAAAACCGGCTGCGTCAAATTCTGATCAACCTGCTGTCAAACGCCATCAAGTTCACCGGCGCGGGGCATGTCGCGTTGCGTGTGACTTACCGCAACCAGGTGGCAGAATTCGAAATCGAGGATACTGGCATCGGTATCCGTGCGGAAGATACCGGAAAAATATTCGAACCTTTTCAACGTGTGCACGGACCCGAGGAAATCAAGGTTCCCGCTGGAACCGGCCTTGGCCTTACCATCGCGCGGGTGCTGACCGAAACCATGGGCGGCGAGATCAGCGTGACCAGCACAGTAGGCAAAGGCAGCGTCTTCCGTGTCAGGCTGATGTTATCGGAAGTAACGCGGCCGCGCGCCGTTATCGCGCGGGAGAAACGCATCACCGGGTATCGCGGACCACGCAGGATAGTGATTGCCGCAGATGATAACCCTGTGCATCGCGGCCTTATTCACGAGGTGCTTGCGCCCATTGGCTTCACCGTATTGAGCGCATCGGATGGCCCCGCCTGCATTAAGCTGGCGCAGGATAGTGATCCTGACCTTATTCTGCTGGACGTGTTGATGCCTGGCATGGACGGCTGGGAGGTGGCGCGCAGACTGCGGGCTATGGGGCTCGAAAAGCCCGCGATCATTATTCTTTCGGCAAATATCAGCGAGACGCACCAGGCCCTTACGCCGGGCCGCGCGCACGATGATTGTCTGATCAAGCCGATGAAAATCAATTCTTTGCTGGATAAAACCCAGGCGCTTTTGAAACTGGAATGGACTTATGAATCAGATGGCGAGGGCGGCGAGGCGGCCGGGCAAGGCTGCCATATCCTGCCACCATCTGAACATCATATGGAGGAGCTGCTACATCTGGGCCAGATCGGCCATGTGCGTGGCATTCAGGCGAAGCTGGACGATATTGAAATTAGCTCCCCCGGTAATGGGCCATTTGTAGCGCAGATGCGTCAGATCGCCGCAACCTATGATTTCAAGCGCTTCATTGCAGCAATCGAGAAGGTGCAGACACATGATTCATGCTAGACCCGCGCGGGACACCGTGCTCGTCGTGGACGATTCAACCGAAACTGTCGCCATGCTTACCGATGTTCTGGAAGATGCGGGTCTGACCGTACTGGTGGCCCTTGAAGGGGATCAGGCCCTGGCGGCGATCGAAAAAGTAACACCGGATATTATTCTGATGGATGCGGTCATGCCCGGGATGGATGGTTTTGAAACGACCCGCCGACTGAAGCGCCTGTTAGCGGCGGCTCATGTGCCGGTCATTTTCATGACCGGATTGACGGATACGGCGCATATCGTCATGGGCTTTGACGCAGGCGGTGTCGACTATGTTGCAAAACCTATTGTGCCGGATGAATTGATCGCCCGCCTCCGGGCGCATCTTGCCAATGCGCGCCTTGCACATAGGGCCTATAAAGCGCTGGATGCTTCGGGGCGATATTATCTGGCGGTGGATCATTCCGGCCGTATTCTATGGTGCACACCGCAGGCCAACGCGCTCATGTGCGCAATGCTTCCCGATATTAGGACTAGAAATTTTATATTGCCCGGTATGGTGCTATCCTGGTTGCAGCAATGCAATAATGCAGATGTGGCAAACAACGCGCCGGTTTTGATCTCCTGCCATGGATTAACCCAGTTACAGTTCTCCTATGATGGCGAAATCGGTCACCATGAAATACTCCTGCGCGTCAGCAATTATGTTGCGTGCAGGGAGGAACAAGTGTTGCAGGACAAATTGTCGTTGACCCTGCGCGAGGCGGAGGTGCTGATATGGACAGCGCGAGGCAAATCAAACCGCGACATCGGCGAGATTCTCAAAATGAGTCCACGAACCGTGAACAAGCATCTTGAACAAATTTACCCCAAGCTTGGCGTTGAAAACCGCACCTCTGCCGCCGCCATGGCGATGCGCGTCATGCAGAACCAGGATAAAACTGGTAACCTAGCTTGATACGCGGGGCTACTAACTAGAGGCTACCACCCTTTAACACCGGCAACGGAAATGGTATTGCGCTATGGGATAGATCAGCTACTGGTTAGAGGATACACTTCCATGCGACAGAAATAGTTGTTGGTATTTTTGTTGGTATCATTCGGGACGTGGAAGAAAAGTTCGAAATAAAACAATCGTATAAGAATGCTCTGTGATTCCGCCACTGCCACGCCCTCCCCTCCCGGCATATCCGTAAGCCGGTATCGTCAGGTCTTACCGGTAACGGTAGACCTTCGGCTCCAGCCCAACCAGCGCGCAGATTTTTTCATAAAGATTCTCCTTATAAGTTGTTTGATTGATGAGGTTTTTCTCTGTGGAACAAACGGTACAGAGCGGGCAGAACGAGCAATGTCAGTACCGTTGACGAAATGATGCCGCCGATCACCACGGTGGCGAGCGGGCGCTGCACTTCCGAGCCTGCGCCGACATTGAGCGCCATCGGCACGAAGCCCAGGGACGCGACCAGTGCGGTCATCAATACGGGGCGCAGCCGGGTCAGCGCGCCTTCGGTAATGGCCCGTTCCAACGGCAGACCGTCATCCAGCAAATTGCGGATAAAGGACACCATCACCACGCCGTTTAAGACCGCCACGCCGGAAAGCGCGATAAAACCCACGCCCGCTGAAATGGACAGCGGAATGTCGCGCAGCCATAGCGCGATCACACCGCCGGTCAGCGCCAGCGGCACGCCGGAGAATACGATCAGGGAATCCCGCGTGGAACCGAACAGCGTGAACAGCAGGAAGAAAATCAGCGCCAGCGCTACCGGCACCACGATCTGCAGGCGGTTGCTGGCGGAAATCAGCTGCTCGAATGTACCGCCATACGCCACCCAGTATCCAGCGGGCAACTCCACCTGATCGCGCACGGTTTCCTGCACTTCGCTAACGAAAGAGCCGAGATCGCGCCCGCGAACGTTGGCGGTAATCACCACGCGGCGCTTGCCGTTCTCGCGGTTGATCTGGTTAGGGCCGATGGCGATATCGAAATTCACCACTTCCGAAAGCGGCACGAACGCTGCCTGCGAAGGGCTGGCCGTATCGTGGTACGGCAGCGGCACTGGCAAGCTTTTCAGCGCTTCCAGATTCGTGCGCAAGCTCTCCGGCAGGCGAACCACAATATCGAACCGCCGGTCGCCCTCAAACAATTGCCCTGCGACCTTGCCCCCCAGCGCCACTTCGATCACTTCCTGCACATCGGCGATATTGAGACCGTAACGATCCATCGCCGCGCGATCGGGAATGATGGAAAGTAGCGGCAGGCCGGTGACTTGCTCCATCTTCGTATCCGCCGCGCCGGGGATGGTTTTCAGCACGTTTTCGATTTGCCCGCCCGATTCCAGCAACTGCTCCAGGTCATCCCCATAGATTTTTACCGCCAGATCGGAACGCACGCCGGAAATCAGCTCATTCATGCGCATCTGGATTGGCTGGGTGAACTCGTAGTTATTGCCCGGCACTTTCAGCACGGCGGTTTCAATCTCCGCTACAAGCTGTGCTTTCGGCTTAGAAGGATCGGGCCAGTTCTTGCGGTCTTTCATGATGACAAAATTATCGGCCACGCTGGGCGGCATGGGATCGGTGGCCACTTCCGCCGTGCCGAGCTTGGCGACAATACGATCCACTTCGGGAAAGGACTTGATCACTTCTTCCAGCTGCTTCTGCATCTGGATCGCCTGCGTCAGGCTGGTGCCGGGGATGCGCAAGGCATGAAGGGCAATATCGCCTTCGTCCAGATTGGGGATGAACTCCGCACCCATCCGGGTAACCAGCAGCCCACTTAAAGTAATCAGCGCCACGACGCCGGCAATCATGGCTTTACTGTTGATCATGGTGCGCGCCAGCAATGGTTCGTAGACGCGGTGCGCCCAGGCCATGATCCGGTTTTCCTTTTCCTCGACCTTGCCGGTCAGGAACAGCGCCACGGCAGCCGGAACGAAGGTAAAGGAAAGCAGCAATGCCGTCAGCAGCGCGGTCACTACGGTAAAGGCCATCGGATGAAACATTTTCCCTTCCACGCCGGTCAGCGCGAAGATGGGAAGATACACCACCGTAATGATAATCACACCGAACAGGCTGGGTTTCACCACTTCACCGGTGGCCTTCGCCGCCAGCGCAAAGCGTTCTTCTTTGGTGAGCAATCTCCCAAGCTCATGCTGCGCCATGCCGAAGCGCCGCAGGCAGTTTTCGATGATGATGACCGCTCCGTCCACAATCAACCCGAAATCCAGCGCGCCGAGGCTCATGAGATTGCCCGAGACTTTGTTTTCCACCATGCCGGTGATGGTGAGCAGCATGGAAAGCGGAATCACGGTGGCGGTAATCAGCGCGGCGCGGATATTACCCAGCAGCAGGAACAGGATCACGATCACCAGAATCGCGCCTTCGAGCAGGTTTTTCTCCACCGTAACGATGGTGCGATCCACCAGCGCCGTGCGGTCATAGAGCACATTGGCTTTCACGTCCCTGGGCAAGCTGCGGTTGACTTCCTCCAGCTTTTCCGCCACGCGGTTCGATACCTCACGGCTATTCTCGCCGATCAGCATGAATACCGTGCCGAGCACCACTTCCTTGCCGTTCTGCGTCGCCGCGCCGGTGCGGAGTTCCGTCCCCAAAGCCACGTTCGCCACATCGCTGATGCGAATCGGCAGGCCGTCGCGCTGTGTGACGATGATGCTGCCGATTTCCTCCAGCGTCCGCACCTGTCCGGGTACGCGAATCAGATACTGCTCGCCATTGCGCTCGATATAGCCCGCGCCGACATTGTTGTTATTGCGTTCAACCGCTGTCATGACATCGTCGAGCGTCAGGCTGTAAGACATCAGCCGCTCTGGGTAAGGCGTAATATGGAACTGCTTGGTATAGCCGCCGATGGTATTGATTTCGGTTACGCCCTTGATGTTACGCAGCTGCGGCCGCACCACCCAGTCCTGCAACTCGCGCAAATCGGCGGGCGTCCAGGCCGTGCCGTCTTCTTTCGCCGCACCGGGTTCGGCGTCCACCGTGTACATGAAAATCTCGCCCAGGCCCGTGGCAATCGGCCCCATCGCCGGTTCCAGGCCTTCGGGAAGCTGATTCTTCACCTCCTGCAAACGCTCGGCAATCAACTGACGGGCGAAATAAATATCCGTGCCGTCCTTGAACACCACCGTTACCTGCGAGAGGCCGTAACGCGACACCGAGCGGGTATAATCAAGCTTCGGCAACCCGGCGATGACGGTTTCAATCGGGTATGTCACGCGCTGCTCGACCTCCATCGGGGAATAGCCGGGAGCTTCGATGTTGATCTGCACCTGCACGTTGGTGATGTCCGGCACCGCATCGATAGGAAGGCGCTGAAAATTATAAATGCCCAGCGCGCTTAAACCTAAGCTGATGGCCAGGATCAGCCAGCGCTGGCGAATCGAAAAATGAATGATCTTCTCAAGCATGGCGCGGTCCTTAGTGGTCGTGGCTAGCGCCGGATTTTTCAATGTCGGCCTTGATGAGAAAGCTGTTGCCGCTGACATAAGGCGTATCCGGCTTCAAACCGTTAAGCACTTCGACCATCTCCCCATCGTTCACGCCCAGTTCCAGCATCCGCACTTCGTAAGTATCGCCCACCTGCGCGAAGACCACAGTGAAGTCGCGGAAGCGTTGCAGGCCGCTGGTCTTTACCGCCAGCGGCACTTCGCGCTGACTCACCACCACGTCGCCGCGCACCGTCATGCCGGAGCGCCACTGCCCCTCGCTGTTATCCAGCGTGGCGCGCGCCAGGACTGTCTGGCTGGCGGCCACGGCCACCGGGGGTACCGCTGCGATGACGGCGTCGGATTCCAGGTCGCCTTCCATGCTTTTCACATGCGCCTGCTGGCCGGGTTTCACGCGATTCAAGTCACGCGGGAAGACGTGGAATTCCGCCCAGACGCTCGAAAGATCGGCAACTTCGTAAAGCGGCGCATCGCCGGTGGCGCTGCCGACGCCGCCGTTGCGGATGAGAATGGTGCCAGCGACCGGCGACCTCACCTGATAGACCTGCAGGGAGTCGTTGCTTTCCACCGTAGCAAGCACGTCTCCCGCCCGCACCGTATCGCCGGGATTCTTGTGCATGGAGCGTATCACGCCGGGAAAGCGCGCCTTCACCTGCGCCGAGCGGTTGGGATCGAGCACGATGCGGCCAGTCAGCGCGATCTTTTCCCTGATGGTGGCCGGACCTGCTTTTTCCACCTTGAGACCGGCTGCCTCGGCCGCTTCTTTCGCGATAGTGACCCGCCCCTCATAAGACGCGAATTCCCAGCGGTAAGTTTTTCCGCGATAGGCGGCTTCCACTGTGACATCGAAGGAGTGCGGTTCGGTCACGATTCCGTCACCCGCCAGATAATCCTCCCTGGGCGCGAACTTAAACGTATTCACTTCGCCGTCCAGCCGGGAAAGCACAATGGTCGCCTGTACTTCCTTCGGATCAAGCGGCTTGTCGTCACCGTACGCGTAAAGGTGGTATCGGGGCGGGACATTATCTTCAAAAATAACAATCTCCAGCGCAAAATCATTTTTGCGAAGCAAACGTCCGCGATGCGGTCCGCGCTCAAATTCTTCTGCTTGTGCGGCGCCATGCCCATTTTCTTTGGGTGCGTGGCTTCCTCCCTCTACGGAGCGCGAGCCAGAGCCGAAGCCGAAATAGGCAGCTATGGATACAATGGCCAGGACACCAATGATAAAACCCGTTTTACTGCGCATGGGATTCCTCTTTCGCTTTGTAATCGGCATGGCGTGCTGTCAGTCGTTCCACTTCTGCTTTTGCGGTGTGATATTCCTTCAGGCTGGTGATGTATTGTTGCTTCACTTCAAACAAGGTGCGCTGTGCGTCGAGCACTTCCAGGTAGGGAAATTTGCCCGCACGATAGCCCTGGCGGGACAAAGTGAACGCCTTTTCAGCGGCGGGCAGGACGGTGGATTTCAGCGATTGCGCTTGACTGTAGGCATTTATTTGTGCTTCCAGCGATTCACGTACATTCTCAACCATCTTGAGCTTTACGGTCTGTGCATCACTGTGCGCTTTACTAACTTCGTGCCTGGCACGTTCAATGCCACCCTGATTGCTGTTGAAAATCGGAATCGGGATAGTAATCCCTACTGCCAGCGCCTTATCACCGGTATCGCGGAAATCCCGCACACCAACATTGATGCGTGGATCAGGGATGGCGTACGCTTTTTCCAACTCGTACTTCGCCTGCATACGCGTTTCGTTAATCGCATAGCGTTGAAGGCTCGGATTCTGATCCATTTTTGCCTCTACGCCCGCTTCTGTCATTGGCGGAGTGAGTGCGAATAAGTCATTCTCCTCCAGCTGAAAATCATCTCCGTGACCACCCCACAGGTTGGATAGCACATGCTTGGCATGGCTCAATTCCCTCTCAGCCCGCTCGCGCGCGAAACTGGCGGTGGAAAGCATAATCTCCGCCTTGCTTTTTTGTATCAGTGGTTCGCGTGCAGCATTTACTCGTTCACGTACTTCCTGGAATAAATCATCGGCCAATTCTTTTTGCCCGACGGCCAGTTTCAGCATTTCCTGCGCCGCCACTGCATTCACATAGGAGTTGGATGTGTCGCGGATTATGTCCAGTCGTTCGGCATTCTGTCCCAGTCTGGACAATGATAATTCCTGCTCGGCTACTGCCTCTCTGCCAGAAACCTTGCCTCCAAGCTCAATTACCTGAGAAACGCCAAGCGTCACTTCAGAGCTATCAAAGCCGCGATAGCGGCTTTCGCCTGCGAAATTTTCTGCCTGTATGCCAATTTCAGGATTCGGCCAGACCCCTGCCTGCGCTCGTTCGCCCTGGCTGGCAAGCACACCCGCCTGTGCAGATTTAATGCGTGGCGACGAGGCAAGCGCTTTCTCAATCGCGGCCTTCAGCGTTATTTTGCCAGAAAGGATTGCAGTCGTCTCTGCCATCTTTTCCATAGCAGTTGGCGTGGAAACGGGGGCTGCTTCCTGCGCCAAACTCGTGGAGCTACTTAATATTATGGCGGTAAAAAGCCATAAAAAAGGTTTAGGGGGCATGTTCACGCTCGCATAATCCATTGGTGGCGATAAGCACGCCGGAGCGCGGGCGCAACGCCCAACGTCACGGTCTGTGCCGCGGTCAAAGGATTAAGCGTGTGAGGGAGGCTCTAAAAGAGGGCCAGGACAAAAATCGGAGAAGAGTAAGTCCTGCCCGAAACAAGCCGTCTGTAAAGAAGCGGCCAGAGGCATGACTGAAATTCCCGATGCGGCGCGGTAAAAATCACCTGCATGATTGTGGCTAAACTGAGCATGGTCAGCATTATTGTGCGGATTGCCCTCGGAATCTACATCAAGCTCGTCAGCGTTCATATCATGGGCACGATGATGCGAGTGATCGTCCAGCGCGTATGCCTGCACCAAAGGCGCAGTCATCATCGAAAGAACAACAAAAAGACAAAAAAACATGCGCATCATGAAGCGACTATAAAAGAGAAAGCAATCTCATGCAAAGCCTTCCTGAATTAAAATGAAATGTAAATCTGGTCTTGAATAGACGTTGCGGAACAACACACTTTTAAAATGTTGGCCTGCTGCCGGTTTGGTGGATACCGGGATAGGCTTATTCATGCTACACCGGCTTCGCGTTCGAATTCGACGGGGCTTTGTATCCGAAGGCGCTTGCGGTGACGCTCGAGCAGGGCCTGACTGAACCCGTAGATGGCCCCCATGCGACAACTTTCATTGCTGACAAGTCCGGCATTGACGAAATCCATGTAATAGGTATCGACTTAACGATAAGAACCAATCGCGTGGCACGAAGTTGATCCAAAGCGCGCTGCGGTTTACGATTTCAATCCCGCAGACTGGCAGCTGCGTCTCGTATTGCAGCTTGCCCGCGAGCTGATTGCCGCGTCATCTTTCCCAGTGATCCGAGACCATTCTTTGGACCGCTGGAAGTTAGAGTTTTCCAGCTTTTTCACGATGGCGGGCTGGCTGCGCAAAATGTGCCGAATATGAGATAATCGGGAATTGAACCCGCCCAGTAAAATATTTTGTTGGTATTTGTGTTGGTACCGGTGAATATGGATTCCGGTTATTTTATTGACAAATATACATGTTTTCCAATATTGTGATTCCGCCCCCGGCACCACAAAAATCAAAGGCTTATCCGATTACTGACCCGCAGGTCCTGGTTCTTTGTGTAATTGCGCCAGAAAAACCAAGGAAAATATCATTCTCGGGACGCGGTTTTGAAGCTTGTCCATTGCCTGTTCGATATGCGTCCCGTTCTGATGGGCATGGCGTTCCACCATTGCCAAAGTTTTATGCCCGCTGATTCGTTTAACGGTGGGCAGATCAACATTGCCGGACGGGCTGATCAGGCAACGTAAAAATGATATTATTGCATGTGAAAAATATCTTGCCGAAATCGTTGCGCTCACAATAAAAACCAGAAACCCTGCGGCGGGGATGGTTTATCCGGCGGGTGTCAATATATCCGCCAAACGGGCGCTGTATGACAATCCCGAGAACAACGAAGACCTGGCGGGAAATCAACATGAATATTGAGGCACAGCAGATCACTGTCGGCTGCCTGTGCGTCGATGTAATCAGAAAACCGATCAAGAGCCTGCATCCAGGCGTGTATCCGCCGCATGGGCGCATATTCTAAAATAGCGGTTCAATATGGAGAAGGCGCAGATGCAGTCAGATACGGAACGGGATTTTCTGCCCCGCTGGCTATGGCTGATTGCCGCGCCTGCTGTTCTGCCTGCCCTTTATCTGACGCGCTATGCTGATCTGGATTTTTATCTGCGATGGATGGAGGGCGAACGCGGAATTATCGAGAATTTGACCCCGTTGCTGCTGTTGCCGGCAATTTTCTGCGGTGTTTCGTTAATACGTTACCGCCATGTTTTTCCGCAGCGCTGGATCGCCATCTGGTTTCTATTGCATGGGTTGGGCGCGTTTTATTTTGCGGGCGAAGAAATCAGCTGGGGACAGCATTTTTTCTCCTGGAATACCCCCGAAGCGATTGGTTCACTGAATGACCAGAACGAAACCAATCTGCATAATATGAGCAGCTGGCTTGATCAGAAGCCACGGATCGCCCTGTGGGTGTGGGCGGTAACGGGCGGGTTCTTTACGCCGCTGCTGATTGCCGCCGGGCTGGTGAAAACGGGCGGGCCGGAACATTGGCGCTACTGGGTGCTGCCGCCGCGCGCCTGCGTGGCGGTGGGGTTTTTGGTGGGCAGCGTCCGTCTGCCTGAATATCTGTTTTTCTATATGGGCGCGACGCCCCCCTTTCCCTTCGACATCAGGGCAAGCGAATTACAGGAACTTTTCTTAACCATGTTTTTGAGTTTTTACCTGGTTTCCGTCTGGCGCAGGGCTATCGCCTTATCCACCAAAATGTGACGGATAAACTTGCCCGGACGGGCATGGATGCCAATCTTTCCTGTATGAGCAATATTACAAATATCGCGGTTTCAGGCATTCGGGCAGCCGGTGTGCGCTTCGCGGCCCATGCCGAAAATATCGCCAATATCAACAGCACGGGCTATACCGCATTGCGGCCCGAGCAGATTTCTACGGCAGCCGGGCCGGTTGTGCGCGTGACGCGACCGGACAACGCCCGCCCCAATGCGCAGCAGAGCGAAAATGCCGCGCCGCCAGATGTTGATCTGGCCAGCGAATCTGCGCACCTTATTGCCCTCAAATATGACTATAAAGCGGCAGTAAAGCTGCTGCGCACAGCGGACGAGGTAAGCGGCAAGCTGCTCGATATTCTGAGCTGATTGGGGTTTATCCCTGAAATTCGCGCAGTCTGGCGGCGATCTGTTCGGCGCTCGTGCCAAAACCGAAATGCGCCAGAAACTTTCCATCCCGCCCCATCAGATAGATGATGTTGGAATGATCCATCAGATAGGCCTCTGATCCCTGTTCCGCGCCAACCTTGCTGAAATACACGCGATATGCTTTGGCGGCGGCGGCGATCGCGTCTGCGTTGCCAGTCAGGGCGGAAGCTTTCGGATGAAAGTTCGTCATATAATCGCCAAGCACCGCCACGGTATCGCGCGCCGGGTCGATGGTTATGAACAGGATCTGTATATCCCTGATTTTGCCTGGATCGCCTGCCGCCAGCAGATCCAGTGCGGCGCCCATATTCTGCAATTCGATTGGGCACACATCGGGACATGACGCATAGCCAAAATACACCAGTGTCAGGCGGCCTATGAGCGTGGCCTCTGTGACCCTGTTTCCATGATGGTCGGTTAACGAAAAGGGCCCGCCGATTGTGGCCGTGCCGCTCTGGCGCACCGGCGCATTTGCAGTTTCGAATACTGGCGCGGACGATTGACGCCACCAGACGCCGGCAAGCGCCAGTAACGCCAGGCCGATAATCCCTAAAATCAATAAGCGAATGGTGGATGCAGACATGCATCCCTTATATACTGATCAGACAGGAAAGTGAAAGTGGGGAGCGGGAATATGAAGCATATGGCCGTAGGCAAGTTTGCGCTGCTGACCGCCACGCTAATCTGCATCGGCAGCAGCCAAATTTTAGCGCAGGCTACAAATCACAGGGACGAAGGCACCGCAAAGCGCAGCTATGGCGATCCGCTGCCTGGCGGTGCGGATGGAACCGTAACGGAGCGCATGACGATTCTGGAAGCTGCGCAGTCTGGCAGCGTGGCCGAGGCAAGGGCCGCCTTCCTGATTGGCGAAAGCGTGAACAGCCGCACACCGCGTGGTGCGCCAGCGCTGCTGGTCGCGGCCCAGTCCGGCAACATCGCCGTATTGCGCTTTCTACTTGAAAAGGGCGCCAACCCCAATCTTTTTGATAAATCCACAGGGAAAACGGCGCTTATTGCCGCTGCTGAATTGGGTGACGGCGGCATGACCCATTTGTTGCTGCAACATAAAGCGGAACCGCAACATCAGGACCGGCAGGGCGAGACGGCCCTGATTAAGGCGTCCCGCGTGGGTGCGGCGGATGTGGTGAAGGCTCTGCTTGGTTCCGGTCTCGATGTAAACGCCACCGACTATGCCGGGCATACCGCCCTGTGGCATGCCATGGACGCGCGGCATGACAAGATTGCCAACATGATTCAGGCGGCCGGTGGCCGCTAGCTTCTATAACCGGGCGGTTGCTTTGTGTGTGATATCCGTGCTTTATCGTATTCGTAAACAGTTCCCAGATCACAGGAACAAGGCGCAATATTGGCGTTTCCGGCAGGCCATGCGCCAGATCATCATTCAGGAATAAAACAACACATTATGTCTGACACCAAAGACGAAAAAATTTCGGGCTATAAAGACACCATCTTTCTGCCGCAGACAGATTTTCCCATGCGCGCAGGTCTGCCGCAGCGCGAGCCCTCGTTCCTTGCGCGCTGGCAGGCGATGGATCTGCATGGCCGTCTGCGCGCGGATGCAAAGGGGCGCGAGAAATTCATTCTGCATGATGGCCCGCCCTATGCGAACGGCCATCTGCATATGGGTCATGCGCTGAATAAAATTCTGAAAGACATTATCAACCGTTCGCGCCAGATGATGGGATATGACGCATTTTACGTTCCGGGCTGGGATTGCCATGGCCTGCCGATCGAATGGATGATCGAGGAAAAATACCGCAAGGCCGGAAAGAACAAGGACGAAGTGCCGCTGGTTGAATTCCGCCGCGAATGCCGTGAGTTTGCAGCAGGATGGATTGATGTGCAGCGCGCGGAATTCAAGCGTCTGGGCGTGCTCGGCGACTGGGAGCATCCCTACACCACCATGGCCTATGATTCTGAGGCGCAGATCGTGCGCGAGTTTTTGAAATTCGTGATGAATGGCGGGCTGTATCGCGGCTCCAAACCCGTGCTGTGGTCGGTGGTGGAAAAAACCGCGCTGGCCGAGGCGGAAGTGGAATATCACGATCATGTGTCGAACACGATCTGGGTAAAGTTTCCGGTTGTGTCTGCCCCCCACCCCGGCCCTCCCCACAAGGGGGAGGGAGAAGAAAATCAGAACTCGGTGGTAAAGCCCCTCCCCTCTGATGGGGAGGGGTTTGGGGTGGGGTGGGAAAATGACACAAGCGTTGTGATCTGGACGACGACGCCCTGGACGATTCCCGCCAACCGCGCCATCGCGTTTTCGCCGCGCATTTCCTATGGCCTGTATCAGATCGCCGGCGGCGAAAAACTGGTGCTGGCCGATGCGCTGGCCGAACAGGTCAGGGTGGATGCAAAAATCGAAGCCTGGCAAAGGCTGGGCGATGTGCCAGCGGGAACGCTGGCGCAGATTGTCTGTGCGCATCCGTTGCGCGGTCAAGGCTTTGAGGTGGAGGTGCGTCTTTACCCCGCCGATTTCGTCACCGATGATACGGGCACCGGCTTTGTGCATATTGCGCCCAGTCATGGGACGGACGATTTTGAACTGGGCATGAAACACGGCATTGACGCGCCGTTCATGCTGGATGCGGCGGGTGTCTATCTGCCCAATGTGCCGCTGTTTGCGGGCAAGCGGGTGCTGAAACCCGATGGCAAGCCGGGCGATGCGGACGCCGCCGTGATGGCGGCGCTGCGCGATGCGGGACGCCTGCTGGCCAATGGTAAACTCAGCCATCAATATCCGCATAGCTGGCGTTCGAAAGCGCCGCTGATTTTGCGCAACACGCCGCAATGGTTCATTTCCATGACCACAAATGATCTGCGGGCAAAGGCGCTGGCGGCGATTGATCAGGTGCAATGGATACCTGAATCGGGACGCGCGCGTATCCGTTCCATGATTGAAACCCGCCCCGACTGGGTGGTGTCGCGCCAGCGCGCCTGGGGCGTGCCGCTGACCTGTTTTGTGCATAAGCAGACGGGCGCATTACTGCGTGACGAAGCGGTCAATGCGCGCATTGTTGCGGCCATTGAAAACGACGGCTGCGATGTGTGGTTCACACAGCCGGCGGAAACTTTCCTGGCCCCGGAATATCGCAGCGAAGATTATGAAATGGTGCGCGATATTCTGGATGTGTGGTTTGATAGCGGCTCCACCCATGCCTTTGTGCTGGAGAACCGCCCCGAACTGCAAGCGCCCGCCGATCTGTATCTGGAAGGCACCGATCAGCATCGCGGCTGGTTTCATTCTTCCTTGCTGGAAAGTTGCGGCACGCGCGGCGTTGCGCCCTACAAGGCGGTGCTGACGCATGGTTTTCTGCTGGCCGAGGATGGCCGCAAAATGTCCAAGTCGCTGGGCAATGATCTGTCGCCGATCAAGGTCAGTGATCAAAGCGGCGCGGAAATCTTGCGCCTGTGGGCGGCCAGCTCGGATTACGCCAACGAAATCCGCTTTGGCCAGGAAGTCCTGAAAACCAATACCGACGCCTATCGCAAACTGCGTAATACGATGCGTTTCATGCTGGGCACACTGACGGCGTTTGATGCGGCGGCAACCGTGCCGGTGGCGCAAATGCCGGAGCTGGAGCGCTGGGTACTGCACCGGCTGCATGAACTGGATGCGCTGGTGCGCCAGGCCTATCTGGATTATGATTTTGCGCGCCTGCATACGGCGGTGTTTAACTTTTGCGCATCGGATCTGTCGGCGCTGTATTTCGACATTCGCAAGGATGCGCTCTATTGCGATGCGCCGGACAGTGTGCGCCGCCGCGCCTGCCTGACCGTGATTGATCAGGCGTTTATGTGCCTGACCGCCTGGCTGGCCCCCATCCTTTGCTTCACCATGGAAGAAGCCTGGATCAGCCGGTTTCCCAGCGACAATGACAGTGTGCATCTGCGCCAGTTCCCGAAAACTCCGGATGACTGGCAGGATCGCGCGCTTGCGGAGAAATGGACCAAAGTGCGCGCGCTGCGCCATGTGGTCACCGGCGCGCTGGAACTGGAACGGCGCGAAAAACGCATCGGCTCCAGCCTTGAGGCCGCGCCGCAGATTTACGTCAGCGACAAGGCCATTTTTGAGGCGATGCACGGGCTGGATATCAACGAAATCGCCATTACATCGGGCGCGGTGCTGGTCAATGGGCCGGTACCATCGGGCGCCTTCACGCTGGACGAAGTGGACGGGGCAGGGGTGGTGAACGCGCTTGCCAGTGGCGAAAAATGCCAGCGCTGCTGGATGATCCTGCCGGAAGTGGGTAAAGTGACCGGCCACCAGGACATCTGCCAGCGCTGCGCGGATGCCTTGCCCGCATGAAACCTCCGGTCAGGCTGGGCTTGACGGTGGCCCTTGGGGTTGGGGCCGCTGACTGGCTCAGCAAATATGTTGTTCTGTATCTGATTAATCTACCGGCGCGGCTGAACATCCCGGTTTTGCCATTTTTCGACCTTACCATGGTGTGGAATCGCGGCGTCAGTTTCGGCATGCTACAGGCGGACAGCCTTTATGGGCGGATCGCACTGATTGGCTTCACACTGGCCATCAGCATCTCTGTACTGGTGTGGTTATGGCGCAATGATGATATATTGAGCGCCATTGCCCTTGGCGGGGTTCTTGGCGGCGCGCTTGGAAATATTTATGACCGGCTGGTGTATGGCGCGGTTGCGGATTTTTTAGACTTTCACCTGATGGGTTACCATTGGTATGTATTCAATCTCGCCGACGCGGGAATCAGCGTCGGCGTCACCCTTCTTCTGATCCGGACATTCTGGATCGGGGACGCGGCCAACGAGGCGGATAAATGAGCATGAAGATCGGTAATTTGGCGCTTGTCGCGATTGCGGGCTGTATCGCCGCCACAAGCCTGAGCGGTTGCACCAGCGCAAAACGCGCTTTCGGGATGCAAAAGGTTGCCCCTGATGAATTTGCAGTGGTCACCAAGCCGCCACTGGTGCTGCCGCCGGATTATTCCCTGCGCCCGCCACAGCCGGGTGCGCCAAACCCGGCACAAATTGAACCCGGCGGCATGGCAGAAGCCGCGCTGTTTGGCCGTGAGGGATTAAGTGATAACGCCATGGGCTATACCGGTGGCGAAGCCAGCCTGCTGGACACCGCCGGTGGCGCGCAAGCCAGTCCGAATATAAGGCAGGTTCTGAATGCTGAAACCGCCAGCCTGGTCGAAAAAGACAGCTCAATTACCGACAAGATATTGTTCTGGCAGGAGTCTTCCGCGGAACCGGCAGACGTCATTGATCCCGTCAAGGAAGCCGAACGCCTAAAGGGCGGCAATGCGGCGGATGCGACAGGTGAAAAAACTGCCGAAGCGGCAAAAAAACCCGAAGCCAAAGCAAAGAAAAAAGGCTGGTTTGACGGATTGTTCTGACGGACGGCGGGAACATCGGGATGATGAAATCACTGCATCTGATTGCAGCGCTTGGCGCATCGCTGTTAGTTTTCGCCGGTCCGGTTTCTGCGCGGCCCTGGGTGCAGCCAGAGAGCTTTATGCTCAAAAATGGCATGCAGGTGATTGTGCTGCCGGATCATCGTGCGCCGGTGGTGACCCATATGGTATGGTACCGGGTCGGTTCCGCCGATGAACCGCCAGGGAAATCCGGCATTGCGCATTTTCTGGAACATCTGATGTTCAAGGGCACAAAGAAAATTCCACCCGGCGAATATTCCAAAATCATCGCCCGGCTTGGCGGCAATGACAATGCCTTTACGTCCTATGATTTCACGGCCTATTTTCAGCGGGTGGCGCTGGAAAAACTGCCCCAGGTCATGGAAATGGAAGCCGACCGCATGGCCAATCTGCGGCTTGACGATGCCGTGGTGCTGCCGGAGCGCGATGTCATTCTGGAAGAACGCAATACCCGCACGGACAATAATCCCGCCGCACTGTTTTCCGAACAGGTGGAGGCCGCGCAGTTTCTGTCGCATCCTTATGGACGGCCCGTGATTGGATGGCGCCACGAGATGGAACAGCTTACCACCCAGGACGCGCTGGATCATTACCGCCGCCATTATGGGCCGGACAATGCCTATCTGATAGTGGCGGGCGATATTACCGCCGCCAGCCTGCGTCCCCTGGCCGAGAAATATTATGGCGTGGTGAAATCACGCGGCATTCCGGCGCGTATGCGCCCGCAGGAACCGCCGCAACTTGCCGCGCGTCATCTGGAAATGTTTGATGAGCGCGTGGCCGAGCCAAACTGGCAGCGCAGCTATCTGGCCCCCAGCCATAACAGGCGCGCGGATGGCGACCCGGACGCGCTGGAGGTTCTGTCACAGATATTGGGCGGTGGCGCCACCAGCCGTTTATACCGTACACTGATAATCGAAAAAGCCATCGCCACATCTGCGGTGGCGTCCTATCAGGGATCAGCACTGGATTACGGGCAGTTTTATGTTCAGGCCACGCCCCGTATTGGACAAACTGTTCCCGCGCTGGAACGCGAAGTTGAGAATGTGCTGGCGCAATTGCTGAAGGACGGGGTAAGCGCCGATGAAGTGGACCGCGCCAAGCGGCAGATGATCGCCTCCGCCGTCTATGCGCAGGACAATCAGCAAACCATGGCGCAGATTTTTGGCGAGGTGTTGGCGACAGGCCGCAGCATTGAAGATATTGTGGCCTGGCCCGACCGCATTCAGGCCGTAACGCCCGAACGGGTGAATGCCGCCGCAAAAACCGTGCTGCGGGCGGAAAATTCCGTCACCGGCGTTTTGTTGCCGGGTAAAAAATAATGGATGCGCGCATGCCAAGAATGATCGCGCTAGTTTTTGTTGGGCTGTGTCTGTTGTGGGCAGCGCCCGCAAATGCCGTAAATATTCAACGCGTCATCAGCCCCGGCGGGATTGAAGCCTGGCTGGTGGAGCAGCATACCATTCCCCTGATCGCCATGGATTTTGCCTTCCGGGGCGGCGCCAAACTTGATCCCGCCGGCAAGGTGGGGCTGGCCAGACTTGCCGCCGCCACCATCGATGAGGGCGCGGGCGATCTGGACAGCCAGGCCTTTCAGAAACGTCTGGAGACATTGGCGATCAAACTGGGGTTTCAGACCGATCAGGACGCGTTTCACGGCGGGTTGCAAACGCTGACGGAAAATAGCGGCGAAGCCTTCGCGCTTACCCGGCTGGCGTTAAGCGCCCCGCGCTTTGACGCGGAACCCGTAAACCGGATCAAGGCGCAATTGCTGGCGGGGCTGCAACAGGCCGCCGAAGACCCCGATGCGATCGCCAGCAAGGCCTGGTTCGCCGCCGCCTTTCCCGATCATCCCTATGGCCGCCCGTCCGAGGGCGAAGCCGGTGATATTGAACGCATCAGCCCGGATGATCTGCGCCAGTTCACCGCATGGCAATTTACCCGTGACCGGCTGGTGATCGCGGTTGTCGGCGATATTGATGCGGCGCGGCTGGGGCAATTGCTGGACGCAACCTTTGGCGGACTTGCCAAAAGTTCCAATGGGCCGGATACCGCCCCGGTTATCCCCGCGGTCAACAAGACAATTGTGATCCAGCGCGATATTCCCCAGACGGTGATGATGTTCGGCCTGCCAGGTCTGTTGCGCAAGGATCCGGATTTCATTCCCGCGACGGTCATGAATTATATTCTGGGCAGTGGCGGGTTTAATTCCCGCCTGATGGTGGAGATACGCGAAAAACGCGGTCTGGCCTATTCCGTATTCACGCATCTGGCGCCGCTTGCGCAAAGCGGTCTGTTTTTCGGCAGCGTTGCAACACAAAATGACCGGGCCAATGAAACCGTCGCGCTGTTGCGAAAGGAACTGGCCCGGATGCGCGATGAAGGGGTGACACCCGAAGAACTGGAAGACGCCAAAACCTATTTGACGGGTTCTTACCCGCTGCGCTTTGACAGCAACGCAAAAATTGCAGAACAATTATTAGGGCTGCAACTGGAAAATATCGGGATCGATTATATTGACCGGCGTAATGATCTGATCCGCGCGGTCACCCGCGAAGATGTTAACCGCACCGCTAGGCAGTTGTTGAACCCGGATAATCTGCTGCTGGTTTCTGTCGGCCAGCCCAATGGGACAAGTCCTGAAAAATGAGAGGGCGCTTATGAGCTATACGCAAAATATCGATGGCTGTTTCGGGGCGGACCGGCTTGGCAGATCAGATTTCGACGCGGTTCTGGCCAGCACCGCGCCAGCCCTGGAAAAGCTGCGTGCGCAATATGCGGATGGCTCGTTGCCCCTGTTGCGCCTGCCCGAAGCGCGCGATGATCTGGCGGAATGCGAAAAACTCAGCGCGCATCTGCTGAAGGACACCAGCAATCTGGTATTGCTCGGCACCGGCGGATCGAGCCTGGGCGCACAGGCGCTGGCGCAAAGCGTTGACAAATACCGCCCAATCGGCGGCCCGCGCGAAGGCGCGCCGCGGTTTCATTTTCTTGATAATCTGGACCCCTTCGCCATGGATGCGGTGCTGGGCCAGCTTGATCTGCGCACCACCCGGTTTCTGGTGATTTCCAAATCCGGCAATACTGCCGAGACCATGAGCCAGGCCCTGTCCGTTATTGCCGCGCTGGAAACGGCGGGCGGCGGCAAATATATGAAATATCATTTTGGCGTGATCACTGAACCCGGTGATCGGGCCACACGAAGGCTGGCCGCGCAATATGACATTCCGGTGGTCGATCATCCGCCCGGCGTGGGTGGGCGCTATTCGGTGTTAAGCAGTGTGGGCATGGTTCCGGCTTATTGTCTGGGGTTGGATGGCGCAGCAATCCGCGCCGGTGCGGCTGACGTGCTGGCCCCGGTTCTGGCGGGTGCAAAGCCCGCCGATATTCCGGCAGCCCAGGGGGCGGCACTGAGCGTCGCCTGTGAAACCAAACTGGGCGCGCATACCCAAGTGGTCATGCCCTATGGCGACCGGCTGGAACGCTTCGCCATGTGGCACCGTCAATTATGGGCCGAAAGCCTGGGCAAGGATGGCAAGGGCACCACCCCCATCGCCGCCCTTGGCCCGGTGGACCAGCATAGCCAGTTACAGCTTTATCTGGGCGGCCCGCGCGACAAGCTGTATACGGTCATTACCCAGGGGCTGGCGGGCAAGGGGCCGCGCATTGTCAGCGCCGACCCCGAACTGGCCTATCTGAATGGCCGCACGGTGGGCGATCTGGCCGACGCCGAACAACGCGCCACCATTGATACGCTGATCGCCAATACCCGCCCGGCACGCATTCTGAATGTGCCCGTTCCGGATGCGCACACGATTGGCGCGCTGTTCATGCATTTCATGCTGGAAACCATTATTGCAGCCCATGTGCTGGGCGTGGATCCGTTTGATCAGCCTGCGGTGGAGGAAGGCAAGCTGCTGGCGAAAAAATATTTACAGGACATGCGGGGATGAAGCTGCGCCGCCTGCCGGAAGAAATCGTCAATCGCATCGCTGCTGGCGAAGTGGTTGAACGCCCGGCAAGTGCGGTGAAGGAGCTGGTCGAAAACGCCATTGATGCGGGCGCAACACGCATCGCCATCGCGATTGGGGGTGGCGGACGCGAATTGATTTCGGTCAGCGATAACGGCAAAGGCATGACGCCGGAAGAGCTGTCTCTGTGTATCGAACGCCACGCCACATCGAAACTGGATGACAATGATCTGTTCAATATTTCCAGCCTGGGCTTTCGCGGCGAGGCGCTGCCGTCCATCGGTTCCGTCAGCCGTCTGACGATTACCAGCCGGACCGCAGACGCAAAGGACGGCGCATGGATGATCGCCGTTACCGGCGGCGCGATCAGCCCGCCACAACCTGCTGCCGGAAGTGCCGGCACAATCGCCGAGGTGCGCGATCTGTTTTACGCCACACCGGCGCGCCTGAAATTTCTGAAAAGCGAACAGGCGGAACAGGGCGCCATCACCGACATGGTGAAACGCCTCGCCATGGCCCAGCCACAGATCAGTTTCAGCCTGACGCATAATGGCCGGCGCACCCTTGATCTTTCCGGCGAGCAGGGGGATTTGCCGCATGCCCGGACTGCGCGGCTGCGTGCCATCATGGGGCGCGATTTTGGTGAAAACTCCATTGCGGTGGATGCCCTGCGCGAGGGCATCCATCTGACCGGGCGTGCCGGATTGCCGACCTATCATCGCGGCACGGCGCAGATGCAATATCTGTTCGTTAATGGGCGTCCGGTGCGCGACAAGCTGCTGCATGGTGCGGTGCGGGGCGCCTATCAGGATTTTCTGGCGCGCGACCGGCACCCGGTTGTGGCGCTGTTCCTGACCATTGATCCGCATCAGGTGGATGTAAATGTGCACCCTGCCAAGGCCGAGGTGCGGTTCCGGGATTCCGGTATAATCCGTGGACTGATTGTATCTGCGCTGCGTCATGCGCTGGCCGGGGCCGGGCACCGTTCATCAACCACGGCATCACTGGCGGCGCTTGGCGCGATGCGCCCCGGTGGGCTTCCGCTTTCCCGCCCGGCCCAGGGACAGATTGATGCGGTGATGCAGTTTCAGGCGCCTGATCAGGGGTTCGGATTTTCAGAACCCTCTGCGCGCTTTGAAATGCCGGATTTTTCCCGGCAACCCGTGACAGATTATCCGCTGGGCGTGGCGCGCGGCCAATTGCACAGCACCTATATTATTGCCCAGACTGAAACCGGCATCGTGATTGTCGATCAGCATGCCGCCCATGAACGCCTGGTGCTGGAGCGCATGAAACAGCATCTGCAAAATGGGCGTGCGCCGGGGCAAATGCTGTTGCTGCCCGAAGTGGTGGAAATGGACGAAGATGCAGTGGCGGCGCTGGTGGAACGTGCCGGGGAACTTGCCACATTTGGCCTGGTGCTGGAACCGTTCGGCCCCGGTGCTGTCATGGTGCGCGAAACCCCGGCATTGTTGGGCGAATGCGATATAGCGGGCATGCTGCGCGATCTGGCTGATGATATCAGCGAATGGGGCGCCATCCATTCGCTGAAAGAAAGGCTGGAAGATGTCTGCGCGTCCATGGCCTGTCATGGCAGCGTACGCGCGGGGCGGCAATTAACGGGCAGCGAGATGAACGCGCTGCTGCGCGAAATGGAAGTCACGCCGCATTCTGGCCAGTGCAATCATGGCCGCCCGACCTATGTGGAACTGAAACTCGCCGATATCGAAAAACTGTTCGGACGGCGATAGATCAATCCAGCTCAAATGCATCCTTGTAATCCAGTTTCAGGGCCGGATCCTGGTCGGGTTTGCGCAAAACGCAATTACCGACCGCCAGAAGGTCAAGCTCGGACCCCATCAGGCAGCGAAATGCGTCTTCCGGCGTGCAGACAATCGGTTCGCCGCGCACATTGAAACTGGTATTCACCACCACCGGACAGCCGGTCAGCGCATGAAACCGCGATATCAGCGCATGATACAGCGGATTGGTCTCGGCATGCACGGTCTGGATGCGCGCGGAATAATCCACATGGGTTACGGCTGGAATGCTGGAGCGCGGCACATTCAGCTTATCAATCCCGAACAGCCGGTCTTCCTCTGCCGTCATTTTCCGGCGCTTGCCTTCAACTACATCGGCAACCAGCAGCATGTAAGGTGAGTCACCCTCCAGCTCGAACCATTCTGCAACATGTTCGCGCAGCACGGACGGCGCAAAGGGACGGAAACTTTCGCGATATTTTACTTTCAGGTTAAGCGTCTTCTGCATCGCGGGGGAACGCGGATCGCCCAGAATGGACCGCCCGCCCAATGCGCGCGGGCCAAATTCCATGCGCCGCTGAAACCAGCCGATTGCGTCGCCATCGGCGATGGCCTGCGCGGTGACGTCCAGCATGGCGTCTTGTGTCATCACCTCAAACTTCGCACCGGCTGCGCGCAAACGCCGTTCGATATCGTCCTGCGCATATGCGGGGCCCAGATAGCTGCCCTCCATGCGGTCGCCTGAAGCAACCGGCATGCGCGGTTGATCCTTATACAGATGATAGGCGGCGAGTGCGGCGCCCAGCGCGCCACCCGCATCACCGGCGGCCGGCTGCACCCAGATATTTTCAAATGCCCCGTCACGCAGAATTTTACCGTTCGCGACACAGTTCAACGCCACGCCGCCCGCCATGCACAGGTTTTTTTGCCCGGTTTCCTTGGCCAACGCGCGTGTCAGGCGCAACACCACTTCCTCGACCACCGCCTGAATTGAGGCTGCCATATCCATATGGAAATCGGTTAACTGCTGCTCCGGTCCGCGTACCGGTTGGCCAAACAGATCGGCGAATTTCTGATTGGTCATGGTCAGGCCAGTGCAATAATCAAAATAGGACTGGTCCAGGCGGAACGATCCGTCCGGTTTCAAATCCATCAGATGATCGAAAAATTTCTGCGCGTATCGCGGTGTGCCATAGGGCGCAAGGCCCATCACCTTATATTCGCCGGAATTGACCTTGAAACCGGTATAATAAGTGACGGCGGAATAGAGCAGGCCCAGCGAATGCGGGAAATGCATTTCCTTGAACATTTCAAGCGTATGGCCGCGCCCGATGGCGGCAGAACAGGACGCCCATTCGCCGACACCATCCAGGGTCAACACGGCGGCCTCTTCAAATGGCGATGGGAAAAATGCGCTGGCCGCATGACTGAGATGATGTTCGCTGAACAGCAACCGGTTTTCCCAGTCAAATTTTTCGTCGTATTTTCTGAATTCCCCGCGCAGCAGATCTTTCTGAAACAGTTTTTCACGCAGCCACAGCGGGATCGCCATGCGGAACGACTTAAACCCGCGCGGTGCAAACGCCAGATAGGTTTCCAGCAGCCGTTCAAATTTCAAAAACGGCTTGTCGTAAAAAGTGACAAAATCCACATCCCCCAGACCGATGCCCGCCTCGGAAAGACAGTATTCCACCGCATGGGCGGGAAACCGCGCATCGTGTTTCTTGCGGGTAAAGCGCTCTTCCTGCGCTGCCGCCACAATGCGCCCGCCATCAACCAGTGCGGCGGCGCTGTCATGATAATAGGCCGATATGCCAAGAATACGCATGCGGATGCGGGTTTAAAACAGTGTGTAGATGAAGGGCGCAATGGCAGAGCCCTGGCTAAGCACAATCAGCCCGCCGAACAATGCCATCATCAGCAATATGGGGGCCAGCCAGTATTTTTTTCTGGCCCGCATGAAGGCCCAAAACTCATTGATAAAAGACATAATACCCTCAAAACTGGTTTTTCAGTGAAGCTGGCGGCGGACCTGGCGGGTCTCGCCTGATCCAGTAGGTTTCTGCTGCGGGATCAAATTTCAGATTTAACGGCCGCGCCCCAAACAGCCGCATCAGCCAGCCAATCGGAGTGATGGTCAAAAAGAACAGCAGGCCCATGATAACCGGACTGACGATGGCGTTCAGAAGCAAACCAAACCGGAACCATAACCGGTTAAGCGGCGCCAGAAGACGGGGCGCGGCCAGCGCCACAATCAAAAATGAAGCCGCAGCGGCAAGCCAGTAGAGCAAATAGCTGCTGGCGTTCCACCAGGCCAATCCGGACAGCAGCGCGAAGAATCCCGCAAAGACAAATCCGAACGCGCGCTCGGATCCCATCTTCACGTCATGCATTGCCGCTGTATTCTTGCATTACCGCTGTATTCTCATGTGTCATTCAATTAACTTCACCTTGTCAGCAAGAGCCTTGCTTAACCCAAAACACGCACCATTGAAACAGGCACGGTCAGTTTACAGCAACGGGAGAACAGTCGCTCTCGCGGAAGAAAATCAGCGATATGCGCGTGCCCATCCCGGTTTGAGTGGTTCCAGTCAAGGGAGCCCCGGTCATGGACAAAATACTGGCAATTTATGCACACAATGTCTCCAACGGTTCAGAATATCCAGTTACGATATAGGAAAAGCCTTTAAGGTTTTGCGCCCTGTCTGCAGCAGCCAACGCCTGTTTGCCTCGAGTATCAGGCAGGTAAGCCTGC
>DAIOWE010000009.1:0-29037 GCA_036758605.1 Pseudomonadota bacterium
CGATTCGTTCGTCGTCGGCATTGGTATTGTCGTCCACCAATATCAACCGCGAACGACTCTATGTGCAGCAACCGCCGATTGCCGCGTCCGGCTATTCCAGTCAGGCGTTTGCGCCGCATTATCCGCATACGGAACGCCAGACCGAAACCAAGACTTGCACCGATTGCCATCTGTCAGAGGCCAACGACAATAATGCGATCATGGCGCAATTGCTGCTTCATGGCACAAATTTCGTTAATTTCGTTGGCTTTAACGCCTATGCCGGTGGCGAGGGCGGCTTCGAGGCGGTGCGCGTCACCGAATGGGAAGAGCCCCAGGCAGTGATCGGCAGCTATTTGCATCGCTATGCCTATCCAGATTGGTACAAAACCCATCTTGACCGGCAACGCGAACTGCCCGAGGCCTATACGCAAGAGTCAGGCAATGTCGGCTGTCTGCAATTACGCGGTGAATATCTTTTTGTTGCCGAGGGGACGAATGGTTTTCAGGCCTATGATGTTAACGCCATCGCCAATAAGGGCTTTTCTGACCGCATTATCAGCGCGCCATTTTCGGCGCTGGGCCATGACACGCATCTGAAAAGCAAAAACGCCACCTGCATGGCGCTTCCAACCAACCAGAACATCAACATCAACAGGAATGAAGGCGAACTGATCCTGAAAACCAATCAGGAACAGAAAATGCATGAAATTTATCGCTACGCTTTCATTACCGATGCCGAAGAAGGCCTGATCGTTACCGATATTGCCTCTCTGGCGGATGGTGAGCCACGCAATAATTTCTTCAAGCGCGCCCTGACGTGGAACCCGGAAGGGGCGCTGACCGGCGCGCGCCACATTACAATAGCGGGGACCATTTTCTATATCGCCACGCCCAACGAAATTGTCGTGCTGGATATGGCCGACCCCCTGAAACCGCAGGTTGCCGCGCGCATCGCCATGCAGGACGCCCGCGCCACAGCGTTGCAATTCCGCTATCTGTTTGTGACCACGGGACGGGGGCTTGAGGTGGTGGATGTCACCGAACCGCGCGCGCCGCGCCTGCTGCCGGATGCGGTGGTTGCGATGGCGGATGCAAGGCGCGTCTATGTCGCGCGCACCTATGCCTATGTCGCGGCTGGCGCCGATGGCCTGATGATCGTTGATGTCGAGAACCCGGAAAAGCCGAAGCTCTATATGCAATATAATGCCGACGGGCAGATCAATGACGCGCGCGACGTAACCGTTGGCTCGACCAATGCCTCGCTGTTCGCCTATGTGGCCGATGGTAAAAATGGGCTGAAAGTGGTGCAGCTTACCTCGCCTGACAGCCAGCCGCGCTTTTATGGGTTTAGCCCGGAACCGAAACCCGAATTGATCGCCTGGCGCAAAACCCGCGCTCCGGCTGCTGCGATATCAAAAGGGCTTGATCGTGATCGCGCAGTGGATGAAACTGGCGGGCAGATCGCGGTGTTTGGGCGGGTAGGTTCGCGTCCATTCACGCTGGAAGAACAAAGACGTCTCTATATAGGTCCGGACGGCAAGCCATTCTTTGTCAATGACCGTGCGGCCTCGGCAGCGCCGGTGAAGGCAGCGACTAAAAGCAAATAGACTGGCGCAAATTGAACTTTAAGCTGACGAGCAGGGGAGAGAAATTATGGCGATAAAGAAACCGGCAACAAAGGCAGTGGCAAAGAAAGTCAAGAAGACTATCAAAAAGCCTGCGGCGAAGCCCGTGAAGAAAGCGGCGCCTAAGACGGCGGCGAAGCCTGTCAAGAAACCGGTTGCTAAAACTGCTGCGAAAGCCGTGAAGAGCCCGGCGGCTAAAGCTGCTGCAAAAACTGTCAAGAAACCGGCTGCTAAGGCTGCTGCGAAAGCTGTCGAGAAACCGGCAGCTAAAGCTGCTGCAAAATCCGTGAAGAAACCGGCCGCTAAGGCTGCTGCGAAAACTGTCAAGAAACCGGCCGCTAAAAAACCTGCTGCGAAAGCCGTGAAGAAACCAGCGGCTAAAGCTGCTGCAAAAACTGTCAAGAAACCGGCCGCTAAAAAACCTGCGGTCAAAACCGCCGCGAAACCGGCGGGTAAACCCTCAAAGGCAACTGTCGCGGTCTATAACCATATTCGTAATATTATGCGGTCTGCCGGTGCTGGTGGCGATCCGGTCAAGGGACTTCGCCAAAGCTTTGATGATTATGCGAAGGTCAGCGATGAAACCATGAAGCTTTCCGGTAGCATGAACCGGCTGACGGTTGATGGCGTACCCTGCGCCTGGCACACCAATAATGATACAGATACAGGCCGGCGTCTGATGTATCTGCATGGCGGCGGTTATATGGCAGGCGGGCTATATTCGCACAGCGCATTATGTTCGCGTCTTGCTAAATCAACGGGCTGCGCGGTGCTGGCGGTGGATTACCGGCTGATGCCTGAACATGCCTTCCCGGCGCCTGTGGAGGATGCCGTGAAAGTATTCAAATATATGCTGGACCACGGCCCGTTCAGCAAAACGCCTGCGCGCCGCACCTTCATTTCCGGCGACAGCGCGGGCGGCGGTCTGACACTGGCGGCGTGCATGGCGCTGCGCGACGAGAAACAACCTCTGCCCAATGCGGCCATTCCGATTTCAGCCTGGACAGATCTGGAAGGCACCGGCGCGTCCATGAAGACCCGCGCCAAGATTGATCCCATCGCGGGCGGCGAAGGTGTGGGGCCCATTGCCGCCATGTATCTGAATGGCAAGAAAGCCAAGGACATTCCACTGGCCTCACCCTTTTATGGCGACTTCAAGGGCCTGCCGCCGCTGCTGTTTCATGTTGGCGATGCGGAAACCCTGCTGGATGACAGTGTGCGCTGCCATGAAAAAGCCAAGGCGGCGGGCGTCAAATCCAAGCTCGAAGTATGGCCGCATATGCCGCATGTCTGGCATCTGTTCGCGCCCTATCTGCCGGAAGCGACCAAGGCTATTGAAGGCATCGGCAAGTTCGTCCGCAGCTTCAGCTAGCACTCATCTAACCGGCGGCTTATGCTGCCGGTTTCCATCCATCATCTGGAGGGGCGCACATGGAAAAACTTATCATCGAGGCGCGGGTCAATGAATATGCCATGCGCAAACGCAACCCGCATGTGCCCTGGACGGCGCAAGAGATTGCCCGTGATTCCGTGGCCTGCCGCGAAGCCGGGGCAAGCATTGTGCATTTTCACGCCCGCGAGGAAAATGGCGCGCCCTGCCATGATGCGGCGCGTTACGCTGAAGCCATTTCGCTGGTGCATGATGTGTGCGATCTGCTTGTGCATCCCACACTGGGCGCCAATACGCTGACGGCATCAAAAGAAGGGCGGCTGGCGCATGTGCTGGCCATGGCGAAAGACAAGCGCACGCGGCCTGATTTCGCGCCCATGGATATGGGCAGCACCAATATCGACGCCTATGATCCGGGCGCGCGCAAATTTATCACCAATGACCAGATGTATCTGAACAGCACGGATACGTTGATGTATTTTGCCAGGGAAATTCGTGCGGCGGGGCTGAAACCCTGTGCGGTGGCGTGGAACATCAGCTATCTGCGGCAAATCATCGCATTCCACGAAATGGGGCTTCTGGATGAGCCAATCTATATCGGGCTTACCCTGACGGGCGATCAGATACTTGCCGGGCATCCTGGAACCGCTGCCGGGCTTGACGCCTTTTTGGGCGTGATGCCGACGAATATAAAATTCGTCTGGACCGTATATAATTACGGCGGAAATCTGCTTGATCTGGCCGACAAAATCATCGGGGCAGGGGGCCACGTCGCCGTAGGCCTGGGCGATTATCCGTATACAGAGCTTGGCGCGCCAACCAATGCGGAACTGATTTCAAAATTTGCGGATATCGCCCGCAAACATGGGCGCGGCGTGGCAACACCCGAGGAAACCCGCCAGATTTTGCGGATGAATTAAAATATGATAATTAAAATGTCATTGCGAGGAGCGTAGCGACGCGGCAATCCAGTGTCACATGGATAGGCCTTTGCGTCAAACTCTGGATTGCCGCGCTTCGCTCGCAATGACGAAAGAGGCGTTGCTATTCAATCAATTACAGAAAGCTCCAACTAATTTCACTGCGCGGTAACCCCGCCATCGACGGCAAACTCCGCCCCTGTGATGAAAGCTGATTCATCCGACGACAAAAACACCACGGCGGCGGCGATGTCGCGCGGTTCGCCGATGCGTCCTATGGGATGTGCGCTGGCAAACATTTCGCGCATATCATTGCTGCCGCGACCCGCACGCGCCATCGCCAGATTGCCCATGGGGGTGTCGATCAGGCCCGGATGTACCGAATTACAGCGCACCCGTTTCTTGGCAAATTCCAGCGCGGTTGATTTTGTGAACAGCCGCACCCCGCCCTTGGTCATGGAATAAACCGGCGAATTGCGTGATCCCACCAACCCGGCGACTGATGAAATATTCACGATGGCGCTGCCTACGGGCGCCAGCGCAGCGCGGCGGATCATTTCTGGCGCGCAGATTTTGGTGCCCAGAAACACCCCCTCAAGATTGACCGCAACCAGTTTGGCGAATTCTTCCTGCGTCGTCTCCAGAATGGATTTGGTAAGATAGGTTCCCGCATTGTTCAGAAGGATATCCACGCCGCCATAATTTTTCACCGCCATCGCCACGGCGTTTTCCCAGGCCGCAGCCCTGGTGACATCCAGATGCACGAAAATCGCGTCACCGCCCGCATCGCGGATGGCCTTTTCGGTTGCCGCGCCCTCGGCCTCCAGCACGTCACCTATGATGACTTTTGCGCCATGTTCAGCCATTCTGCAGGCGGTTTCCCCGCCGATGCCGCGTGCGCCACCACTTATGATTGCGACTTTTCCGTCCAGGCGGTTCATCTTCGTTTTCTCCGATTTGTTTTATTTTATCCCGCACAGCAAAGCACTACACTGGATAGGAAACAAGCATAAGATGGGAGGAAGGAATGGCATTGGTATTACGTGGTGACAGGGACGGGATTGCAGTTTTAACTTTGAACCGTCCCGAACAGTTGAATGCCATGAACCCGCAATTATTTGTCGAATTGCGTGCGCATGTGGACGCTATTGCCGCCGATACATATAGAATTGGATGCGTTATTCTTACCGGCGCGGGAAAAAGTTTTTCTGCGGGCAATGATCTGCGCGCAATTGCAGCGCGCGAGCGCGCCCCCTCGCCACATTTTCAGGCGGACACCATCTCGGCGCTGGAAGCGCTGCCGCAGCCCACTATTTGCGCGGTGCGCGGCCATTGTTATACAGGCGCGATGGAATTGATGCTGGGGTGCGATTTTCTGATCGCGTCGGATACTGCGCGGTTCTGCGACACCCATGGCAAATTCGGCATGGTGCCGCTATGGGGCATGACACAACGCCTGCCACGCCGTGTTGGGCTGATCAAGGCAAAGGAAATTTCACTTACCGGACGGATAATTTCTGGTCAGGAGGCGGTAAGCATCGGATTGGCCAATGCCTGTGTGCCCGATGCAGACCTTTATTCGTATGCTCTGAATTTCGCGCGCAGCATTGTAATGAACAGTTGGCATTCCGGACGTGGCAACAAGATGCTGTACCAGCAAAGCCAGGAGCTCGGTCTGGCCGAGGGCCTTGCCTTTGAGCGTAATAACAGCCCCGGCGTTGCGCCGGACATGGCCGAACGTATCGCCAATTTCAGCAGGAAATAGGGACTAATTCACCAGCCGCATGCCGCCGCCATCAATGCGGATATTCATGCCGTTGATCATGTGTGATCGTGTGCTGGCAATGAAGGCGACCAGGTCGCCGACTTCCTCGGTGCGTGCAATGCGCCCGGACGGGTTGCCGAATTCCTCCATGATGTGACGCTCGATCACCTCCCAATCATCGCCCCAACCCATTTTTTGCGCGCGGCGGCGGTACATTTCCTCCACCTCGCGGGTTTTGATCAGGCCGGGGCTGATGGTGTTGACGGTGATACCGGTATTGGCCAGTTCCAGCATCAGGCTGACGGTCAGATTGGCCAGCGCGCCCTTGGAGGCGTAATAATGCGGCATGCGCGCATTGGGCTGGGTTGATCCGATGGTGCCAAGCTGGATAACCCGGCCCCAGCCCCGTACCTTCATTTGCGGAACCAGCAGGCGGATCATGCGCGCCGCCGACAGTACATTTTTCTGATAGGCGTCAATCCAGGCATCCGTTCCGGTGGTGGAATCCAGCCAGAAACCACGATCCGCCGTGCCATAATTATTGATCAGAATATCCACGGCGCCGATCGCCTGCGCAACGCTCGAAGCCCCATCATCGGTGGTCAGATCGCCGACAATGGGAATGGCCTTGCCGCCGCTGTTTATGATGTCGTTTGCCACACGGTCTGCGTCGTCTTCGCCATTGCCTGGTTTCATGCCGTGCACAATTACCGTTGCGCCTTCGCGCGCCAGGACCTTGGCGATACCTTCGCCGGTGCCGCGGCTGCTGCCGGTGACTATGGCGGTTTTTCCGGCTAGCTGTAAATCCATGTTCGGTTCCCTAGTTTACCGGCTCGCCCAGATCATAGCGGCCTTCCATGTCTTCGATTTCCAGCACCCACAGATCCGGGTCGCGGCTTAGCTGGCGAGCAATATAGGCATCTGTATCGGCCTCAGGTGACGGTTCTGCACCTGCGCGGGCAATCCAAATTCGCCGTCCCTGCGCATTGCGTGATGGAGATAGCACCTGACAGCCGGCCGAAAAGCGGTTCCATTTGATCAGCACGGTTCCAGCCTTTTCATCGCCCCGGCGTACCAGAACGGCTGGAATACCCAGTGAAAGACAGCGCCTGATATGGGCGCTCACCCACATCGCCGCCGTCAGTACCGGCTCATCATAGTCCACCACACTCGTCGCCTTTGCTCTCGCGTTCGCATATCTCGTAATGATAGATTATCACAAATCAAAATACAGCAAGGGAGAATGACAATGGGCGACAGATTACAGGGAAAAGTGGCGGTAATCACCGGCGGGACCAGCGGCATGGGGCGCGGCACCGTGGAACTGTTCCTGGCCGAAGGGGCGAAGGTAGTTGTTGCAGATATTCTGGATGACAAGGGTGCGCAGATGGAAAAGGACTTTGGCCCTAATCTGGCCTATCATCACACGGATGTGGCGGTGGAAGCGCATGTCAAAGGCGCGGTTGATCTGGCGATGAAAAAATATGGCCGTCTGGACTGCATTTTCAACAATGCGGGCATTGGCGGCGTGTCTGGCGAAATCCAGCAAACCGACATGGACGGTTTTGATAAAACCATTGGCGTACTGCTCAAGGGCGTTGTCCTCGGCATGAAATACGCCGCGCCAATCATGAAGGAACAAAAATCCGGCAGCATCATCAGCACCGCCAGCGTTGCCGGTTTAAGCGGCGGGTTTGGCCCGCACATCTACAGCGCCTGCAAGGCCGCTGTGGTGCACCTCTCCAAAAGCGTGGCGCTGGAGCTGGGTAAATATAATGTGCGGGTGAACGCCATCTGCCCCGGCGGCATCGCCACCTCGATTTTTGGTCGTGGTATCGGCCTGCCCAGCCAGTTGGCCGACGAAAGCGCCAAGAAGATGGAAGAAGTGCTGGTCAATTTTCAGCCCATCCATCGCTCTGGCCTGCCTTCGGACATTGCCAAAATGGCGCTGTTTCTGGCCAGCGATGACAGCACCTTTGTCAGCGGCCAGGCCATTGCGGTGGATGGCGCGCTGATGGCCGGACGCGAGCGCCAGCAGGGGGTTGATCGCATCTCCGCCGGTATGGCCAAGGCTTTCGGCGACTTAATGAAAACCTAACGCCGGTCCGGATGCCGCATGTTCATTAGCCGAATATTAGGGGTTTCAGCTTAACCATATGCGCAACACTCTGTGGCATTTGCCCCGAGGGTGCGCATTTTGGTTAATGGTGCTTCATGCTTGCGATTGGCGGAATAGTTTGCGTTTTTATCATGGTGTTTGGCGGCTATGTGCTTGCCGGTGGCAATATGATGCCAATCATTCACCATGCGCCATTGGAGTTAATGACCATTCTGGGGGCAGGTATCGGCGCATTTCTGATCAGTAATGACGTGACGACCGTCAAGAAGACCCTGGGGGCCTTCGGAAAAATAATCAAAGGGCCGAAATGGGTCGCTGATGATTACCGGGATCTTCTGTGTCTATTGTTTCTACTGACCAAGACCATGAAGACCAAAGGCGCCATGGTTCTGGAATCGCATATCGAAAATCCGGAAGAAAGCGCCATCTTTTCGCATTACCCGAAAATTCTGCATGACCATTTCGCCATAGACATGATCTGCGACACGCTGCGTATGATCTCGATGAATCTGGATGATCCGCACCAGGTTGAAGACATGCTGGAGAAACAGCTGGAAAAGCACCATCACGAGGCGCTTGGCCCCTCGCATGCGGTGGGGGGGCTTGCAGACGGATTACCCGCGCTTGGTATTGTCGCGGCGGTGCTGGGCATTATCAAAACCATGGGCAGCATTAGTGCGCCAGTTGAGGTGCTGGGTGAAATGATCGGCGGCGCGTTGACCGGAACCTTCCTGGGCGTGTTTTTGGCCTATGGCATAGTTGGGCCAATTGGCAGCAGATTGAAGAGTATTGAGGACGAGGATTTTCAGTTTTACCGCATCATCCGCGATATGCTGGTAGCGCATCTGCAAGGCAATGCGCCGCAAATTTCTGTGGAAATCGGACGCGGCAGCGTACCCAGCTATATTCAGCCCAATTTCCTTGAACTGGAAACGGCCCTAAACGAAATACCACCGGAAGTGACGGCCTAACGCTTTTTCTTCCCAAGCCTGGCGCATTCCTTGTGCCGGAAACAACTGGTCATATGATCGTTCACCATGCCCACAGCCTGCATGAAAGCATAGACAATTGTGGGGCCGGTAAATTTGAAGCCCTTCTGTTTCAGATCTTTTGAGATGGTCTGGCTGAGCGCTGTCTGCGCCGGGGCGTCCGCCATGCCTTGCAGACTGTTTTGAATGGGCTTGCCATCCATAAAATTCCACAGATAGTTGGAAAACCCACCCTGTTCCATGATCGCAAGATAGGCCTGGGCGCTACCGATCGCGGCTTCGATCTTTCCACGATGGCGGATGATGCCCGCATCCTGTAACAGCGACTGAATTTTTTTCTCATCATAGCGGGCGATGCGCGCCGGTTCGAACAGATCAAAGGCTGCCCGGAAATTTTCACGTTTGCGCAGAATGGTGATCCATGAAAGCCCTGCCTGAAAACCATCCAGAATCAGTTTTTCATACAATGCCCGGTCATCATATTCCGGCACTCCCCATTCATCGTCATGGTAGGCGATATATAATTCATCCTGCCCCGGCCAGGGGCATCTAGTCTTGCTCATCAACCACCTCTGGAAATGTAAGCGTCAGCCATGCAGGCAAGGCAAGGCTAAGCCGCGCCTCTCCGCAAATCAAGGCAGGCGCGCCCGGCGCCAGCGCCGCGAGACGTAGAAACGCCAGCGCCAGCGCATCCTGACTGGAATGCAGGACGCCAACCTCGCGCCCCGCCGCCAGTATAGGCGTGCCGGGGGGCGGGCAGGGGCCTTCGACGCTTACGGGCAGAATACGTTTGCGCACCACACCGCGATGTTTCATGCGGGACACCAGTTCCTGTCCGACATAGCAACCTTTTTTGAAATCGACGCCGTTCAATTCTTCAAAATTGGCTTCCAGCAGGAAATATTTTTCAACGGCAATATCGCGCGCGCCATCCGCCAGGCCCAGCGAAAGACGCAGCCGGTGATAGTTCTCAACCGGCGTCTGCGGATGCGCGCTCAAAGCGGCGGGCGGAAGAATCATGCGCGCGCCCATTGCTGCCAGACGCGGGTCTATAAAAATAACGCCGCCATCCTGTGCCTGTGCGGTGCCCGGTTGCGGGGGTTCCGCATTTTCAGGCAACTGTGCCGCCACGGCAAAATCGGCGCTGGCGTCGCGAATCGTTACTCTTGATCGCAGTTTGTAGAAATTCAGCCGTTTGCACAGGTCCGCCAGCCGTGTCGCCTCGCACTCCAGCAGAAAGTTTTCACCCAACTGCACCACAAAGAAATCAAACAGAAACTTGCCTTGCGGGGTCAGCAATGCGGCATAAATCGCCCGTGCAGGCCCAACCAGATCCATATTATTTGTGATCAGGCCTTGCAGAAACGCCCGCGCCTCCGGGCCGCCCACTTCAATGACGCCACGCTCCGGCAACAGGCATATCCGCGCCATATTCATATAACTCCTCCGGTTTGAAGCAATTATATGGGCTTTAGCATGTTACAAGTCCAATTCCTTTGCTATTAGAGCAGGATGAAAGTGCTTTTCATTACTTCCAACCGCATTGGCGATGCGATTCTTTCCAGCGGCCTGCTGGGCTGGCTGGTGGATAATTATCGTGACGCGACATTTACCGTTGCGGCGGGGCCAGCGGCGGCGCCATTGTTTTCGGATATTCCGCGCCTTGAAAACCTTATTTCGATACCGAAACAACCCTATGCAGGGCATTGGCGCAATCTGTGGAAAACCTGCGCGCCTTCAAGGTGGGAGATGGTGGTTGATCTGCGCGGCTCTGCCATCTCCTGGCTGCTATGGACCCGGCGGCGCGCCGTGTATACGCCACAATTTACCGAAGAACATCGGGTGGTGCAGTTGGCGCGGGTATTGAATCTGGATATGCCGCCGCAGCCGCGTATCTGGTGTTCGGGGATGCGTTGGGACAGGGCGGCGCATCTGGTTCCGGAATCAGATGTCCCCCTGCTGGCGCTTGGCCCGGCTGCAAACTGGTGCGGCAAGCAATGGCCGGCATCGCGCTTTGCTGAATTGATCGCCCGGTTGACCGCGCCATCGGGGCCATTCCCCGGCGCGCGAATCCTGTTGTTTGGCGGGCCAGGGGAACAGGAAATGGCGCAGCCGCTGTTGCGCACAATTCCCGAGGATAAATGCATTGATCTGATCGGGCGGGTGGATTTGCTTACGGCCTATGCCTGTTTGCGCAAGGCGGCGCTGTATATTGGCAATGATTCTGGACTGATGCATCTTGCGGCGGCGGCGGGCATTCCCACGCTGGGCCTGTTTGGACCCAGCAGGGAAGTGCATTATGCCCCCTGGGGGCCGCATGCCATGGCGGTGCGCGGGCCGCAAAGCTTTGAAGATATTATCCGTGCGCCGGGTTATGATCACCGCTCCGGGCAAACCTATATGACGGGGCTTACTGTTGAGCGGGTGTACGCCGCTGTAATGGAATTGCTGGCGCGATGAACAGCCCAAAACTCAGCGTTCTGGTTGTGGCGCATAATGAGGAGGCGCATCTTCGCGATTGTCTGGCGCGACTGGGCTTTGCCGATCAGCTTGTCGTGGTGCTGGATCGCTGCACCGACCGTTCCCGTGAGATTGCGCTTGCGGCGGGGGCCAAACTGGTGGAAGGCGCGTGGCCGCTGGAAGGGCCGCGCCGTAATGCGGGGATTGCCGCCAGTGATGGCCCCTGGATTCTGGAAGTGGATGCAGATGAACGGGTGCCACCTGCGTTGGCGCAAGAAGTATTGGCGGCAATCAAAAATGCCGAACCGGGATATTTTCTGATCAGGTTTGATAATTATATCGGTGATCGATTGGTGCGGCATGGCTGGGGCGCCTATAACGGGGCCAGCGCCGGGCCGCGCCTGTTCAGCAAGGGCGCAAAAATCTGGGGGGATCAGCTCGTTCATCCTCGCATTGAATTAACTGGCGACCGGCGCTGGCTGAATACCCCGATCGATCATTATGTTGATCGCGATATATCCGACATGATCGCGCGCTTTGACCGCTACACCGGTGCGCGCGCAAAAGATCTGTGCGCATCCGGTGATATCGGATCACTGGCGAATAATGTCCGTCGTATCTTTTCGCGTTTCTGGAAATCCTATGTCACCCGGCGTGGTCATCGCGAAGGGCTGTATGGCGTGTTGCTGGCGCTGTTTTCCGCCACCTATCCGCTGGTATCCTATATCAGGGCCCGTCTTGAAGGGCCGGGGCGCTAAGGATGCGTGTATTGCAGGTCATGGCCGGGGCGCAGCATGGCGGTGCGGAATTATTTTTTGAACGGCTCGTGATGGCGCTGCACCGTGCAGGCGTTACGCAACATGCCGCGATCCGAACCGCACCGGATCGCGCCGCCAGATTGCGCGCGGCGGGGATTGCAACATATGAGATGCGCTTTGGCGGCATGCTGGATTTTTTTACCCGTGCCGCATTACGGCGCGAGGCCGCACAATTTCAGCCGGATATCGCATTAAGCTGGATGAGCCGCGCGACACAAAAATTTCCACCGCGTCGCTCCGGGAAATTATGGCCCATTCACTGCGCGCGACTGGGAGGTTATTATCCGTTGAAATATTATCGCCATTGCGACCATCTGATTGGTAATACAGCCGATATCGTTGACTATATTATTGCGCAGGGCTGGCCGGAATCACGCGCCCACTATCTGCCGAATTTTGTGGACGCAAATACAGCAAAGCCGCTATCGCGTGAAATATTCAGCACACCGATGGGGGCCCCATTGCTGCTGGCCATGGGCAGGCTTCACCAGAATAAAGGTTTCGATGTGTTGCTAAGTTCATTGGCGCAACTGCCTGGCGTGTATCTCTGGCTTGCGGGCGAGGGGCCGGAAGAACGGGCGTTGCGCAACCAGGCGGAACGGTTACAGATTGCGGACCGGGTGCATTTTCTTGGCTGGCGTGACGATGGCCCCGCATTACTGGCGGCGGCGGATATTCTGGTGTGTCCATCACGAATAGAGCCACTGGGCAATGTGGTCATCGAGGCGTGGGCGCAGGAAAAACCGGTTGCCGCCGCGCGCGCGCGTGGTCCAGAAGTGCTGATTAAAGACGGCGTATCGGGTTTGCTGGCCGACTGTGAAGATGCGGATGCGCTGGCGCAGGCTATTCGGCGTATACTCGCCAGTCCGGCTTTGGCGGCCGATCTTGCTGCGGCGGGACGCAGGGCCTATGAACAGAGTTTTACGGAGGCAGCAGTCGTGGCGCGCTATCAGACTTTTTTTGAAGAAGTAGCGCGCTGATGTGCGGCATTGGGGGGTTCATGACCCGAGATGGCAGTACGCCCCCCGCCAGGATATTGGCGGATATGCTGCGCGGGCTTGGTCATCGCGGGCCGGATGGCGAAGGCCGCTATCTGGCAGGTGGGCTGGGCATGGTGCAGACACGTCTGGCCATTATTGATCTTGAAACCGGCGATCAGCCCTTTTACGAACCGGAGGGCGCGGCCCTGGTCGCCAATGGCGAGATTTATAATTATCTTGAACTGCGGAAATCGCTTGGGGATGTGCCGTTGCAAACCAGTTCCGATTGCGAACCGGCGCTGTATCTCTACCGCAAACATGGCGTCAGCTATGTAGACAGGCTGCGCGGCATGTTCGCCATTGCACTATATGATCCACGCGAAGACCGGCTGCTGCTGTCACGTGATCCGTTTGGGATCAAGCCGCTATATTATGCCGAGATTGAACACGGGCTGCTGTTTGCATCTGAACCCTCTGCATTGATCGCCACAGGCCTGATCGCGCCCGTTATGAACCCGGAAGCGGCGGATGAATTGCTGCAACTGCAATTTACCACTGGCCGGGATACGATGTTTGACGGCGTCAAACGGGTTCTTCCCGGTGAAACGCTGGAAGTGGTCCGCGGCCGCGTGGTGGATCGCCATCGTCACCGGGCGCTGCCGCAGGCGGGTGTGCGTGAATGGGATGAGGTAGGCGCCCTGAAAGAACTGGACCGGGTATTGCTCGAAAGCGTGGAAATTCATCAGCGATCGGATGTTCCCTACGGCCTGTTCTTATCGGGCGGCATTGATTCATCGGTCCTGCTGGCCTGCATGACGAAACTGAATGATCAACCGGTGCTGGCTTATACCGCAGGCTTTTCAGGAACCGGTGTTCAGGACGAACGCGCACATGCGCGTATGTTGGCCGGTCACGTTGGCGCATCACATGTCGAAGTGGATGTCAGCGCCGATGATTTCTGGAATCTGTTGCCGGAAATTGCTTCATTCGTGGATGATCCGACGGCGGATTATGCAATTGTCCCGACCTACAAACTTGCGGCCGAGGCGGCAAAGGAACTTAAGGTGGTGCTGTGCGGCGAAGGCGGGGACGAACTTTTCGCCGGATATGGACGCTATCGCAGTGTGCTGCGCCCACTATGGCTGGGCGGGCGCACCATGCGGCCACGCGGCTTTCTGGATGGCATGGGTGTTTTGCGCAACGAATCGCCAAACTGGCGCGATGGCATTGTCGCCGCTGAAATCCGTATCAGCGCGCCCGGGCAAACCCGGTTGCAACGCGCCCAGGCCGCAGATTGTGAAGATTGGTTACCCAATGATCTGCTGATTAAACTTGATCGTTGCCTGATGGCGCATGGTCTTGAGGGGCGTACCCCCTTGCTGGATCCCGAAGTGGCGCGTTTTGCCTATACCCTGCCGGATCGTCTCAAGATTTCCGGAAGAAAGGGCAAGGGAAAATATTTGCTGCGCCGTTGGCTGCAATTGAATTTGCCGGAATCCGATCCTTTTTCACCCAAGCGGGGCTTTACGGTTCCGGTGGGCGAATGGATATCGGCCAGGGCCGACAGATTGTCGCCGCTGGTTGCGGTACAGCCAGGCATTGTCGAGATATGCAAGCCGGAAGGGGTGATCAGGCTGTTTCGCGCCCTGTCGGGGCGGCGCCAGCACGGACGCGAAGGGCGCGCAGCATGGATGCTGTTATTTTATGCCCTGTGGCACCAGGCGCATATTATGCAATTGCGCCCGGTGGGGGATGTATTCGATAGCCTGAGCAGGCGATCGTAAAAAATTTTAGGCAGGCGCGGCGCCGCTTTCGCGAAGCGCCTTCTTGCGGGCCAGCTTGCGCGCACGGCGCACGGCTTCCGCCTTTTCGCGGGCACGCTTTTCGGATGGCTTTTCGAAGTGATTCCGCAACTTCATTTCGCGAAACACGCCTTCGCGCTGCATCTTCTTTTTCAGCGCCTTCAGCGCCTGGTCCACGTTATTATCGCGTACAACAACCTGCACGTATTCGTTCCATTCGCAATTAGGGTTGGCGTAGTTAGGGTTAGAAAATGGCCGCAGGGGCTGCAAAAGCCTCGCGGAGGAGGAGCAATAGCCAAACTTTTCACAAATGTCCACCCGCAACCGGCAGATTATTCAAATTCTCTGAAAAATGAGTAATTTTATGGGGTTAAGACCTACTCAGGCGGGCCTCCTCCAGGTCTGCGGCAACCATTTCGTTAATCAGTTGCCGAAAGTCTGTTGTGGGAGCCCAGCCCAGCATTTGCCGGGCCTTACTGGCGTCGCCGCATAAATTATCGGCCTCGGCCGGACGAAAATGCTTCGAATCAACTGCCACAAGGACATTTCCCGTCGCAATATCGACGCCGACCTCATCCACTCCCGATCCGCGCCAGTCCAGGGGCAGGCCCGCTTCTGCAAAGGCCAGCGTGGCGAATTCCCGCACTGAATGGGTCTGCCCGGTCGCCAGAACCCAGTCTTCGGCGGTGGGATGCTGCATCATGCGCCACATGCCCTCTACATAGTCCCTGGCATGGCCCCAGTCGCGTCTGGCGTCCAGGTTGCCCAGATAGAGCCGCTGTTGTCGGCCCAGCGTAATGGCCGCCACCGCGCGGGTAATTTTGCGGGTGACAAAGCTTTCGCCGCGAATCGGGCTTTCATGATTGAATAGAATGCCGTTGCAAGCATAAAGGCCATAGGCCTCCCGGTAATTGATCGTAATCCAGTGGGCATACAGCTTTGCGGCTGCATAGGGGCTGCGTGGATAAAACGGCGTCGTTTCATTCTGCGGGGTTTGTGTAGCGTTGCCATACAGTTCGGAAGTAGACGCCTGATAGAATTTTGTCCATTGCGCCCGGCGCGTAATGCGAATCGCTTCCAGAATCCGTAATGGGCCGATGGCATCGGCATTGGCGGTGTATTCCGGGGTTTCGAAGCTGACCTTCACATGGCTTTGCGCCGCCAGATTGTAAATTTCGTCGGGGCTGGTTTCCTGCACGATGCGGATCATATTGCCGGAATCGGTCACGTCGCCAAAATGCAGATAAAAGTTTGTCTGTTGCTGCTGTTGAGCGTGATATAGACTGTCGATCCGGCCAGTGTTAAACGAGGATGAACGCCGCATAACGCCATGTACTTTATAGCCCCTGGCAAGTAATAATGCTGCCAGATAAGCGCCATCCTGGCCCGTAACACCGGTAATAAGCGCCACCTTTTGCGACAATTTTTGATCTCCCGATTTCTGCACGGCCTATTAGGCAATTTGCCACTCATCAGGGCAAGGGTAAACTGGCCTTGCTCTGACCCCCGCAACACACAATAATCACAATTGACAGATTAAGTTAAAAACATCGAAGGATTGAGGATTTCATGTCTAAAGAAGCTGCAACCCCGGTCCCCGCCGCAACCCTGATGCTGATTCGGGATGGGGCGGACGGGCTGGAAGTATTCATGGTGGAGCGTCACCATCAGATCGATTTTGCCACGGGGGCGCTGGTGTTCCCTGGCGGCAAGATAGACAAGGCGGATTTCGAACCAGGTATTCGTGACCGGTGCGAAAATGCCGCCCAGTTTTCCGAACTGGAACTGGCGCTGCGCGTCGGTGGCATCCGCGAGGCATTCGAGGAATGTGGCGTGCTGCTTGCCCATGATGCGGGCGGCGCGGGGCTTGTCGCGGCGGAGCGTCTGCGCGGGCTGGAACATTACCGCAAGAAGCTGGTTGATGGCGAAATCACCATGCTGGAATTTCTGCTGAAAGAAAATCTGGTGCTGTTGCCGGAAAATCTGGTGCCGTTCGCGCACTGGATTACGCCGCCTATGGTGCCCAAGCGCTTTGACACGCATTTTTTCATTATCGAAGCGCCCGCCGATCACATCGCCCTGCATGATGGCCATGAATCCGTTGACTCAGTATGGATCAGGCCCGCCAAAGTGCTCGAAGAGGGGGATGCCGGACGCCGGACGGTTATCTTTCCGACCCGCATGAACGTACAGAAGCTTGGCCATTCCAGATCGGTTAAAGAAGCATTGGCCAACGCCCGCGCCAGCAGGATTGTCACCGTTTTGCCGCAAATGATGAAAGGCGAAAATGGTCCCTATCTCAAAATTCCCGAGGAAGCCGGTTACGATGTTTCTATCCATCCCCTGCCGGAAGGGCGCGGCTAAAAAGCTGTTAACTGCGGTTTTTCTGGCGCTGGTTTTTCTGGCGCCAGATGCCGCCCCTGCCCAGACTGTGCCCGGCATCGCGCCGGGCTTTGCAACGCTTGAAGAAATATACACTGTCCGCAATATCGCCGTGGATGAAACAGCAGATACGGCGTCGGCGGCGCGTGATATTGCCTTGTCCGCCGCGCGGCATACTGCGTTCAGCCGCTTGACGCGCCGTATCGTGCTGCCACAGGATCTGATGCGGGTAGCTTCGCCAACAGATGATGCGCTCACCAATCTCATTACGAATTTTGAGGTTGCGGATGAAAAAAGCCGGGGACAGCGATATCTTGCAAACCTGACCATGCGCTTTGACCCGGAAAAGGTTCGCGCCCTGTTTCGTCAGTCCAATATTCGTCACAGCGAAACCAGCGCTAAATCCATGCTGATCCTTCCGGTTTATGACGACCCGGCAGGACGGTTGCTATGGGAAGCAAATGCATGGCGCGATGCGTTACATACCGCCGTTGCGAATGCGGGCGCTGCGGATGACCGGCTGTCACCGCTGCTATTGCCTTTGGGGGATGCCGAAGATGTGTCGGCGATCAGTGCCGATCAGGCTGCCGCAGGGGACATGCAACGGCTGGGGCGCATGGCGCAACGTTACAAGGCAGACGGTGTTTTGCTGATGCATGCCGTGCAGTCTTCAGGCCAGGGTGCAACTGGCGGTCTTGCCTTTGATGTAACCTTGCGCCATCTGGACGCCGGACAGGAAACTGTGCGGATCGAACGTTTCGAAGGCGCCCCCGGCGAAGCAACGCAACAAATATTGCAACGTGCGGCGCTGATGCTGGTGCGTGGTATTCAGGAGGAGTGGCTCGTAGAATCCGCGCTGGATTTCTCCCAGCAGGCATCCCTGGAAGTTTCTGCGCAATTAACCTCTTTGCCGGAGTGGCTGGCTATTCAGAAGCGTTTAACCGACACACCGATGATCCAGCGGGTTGATCTGCGCGCATTATCGGTAACCGGTGCGCAGGTAATTTTGCATTTTCCAGGGACGCCGGAAAAACTGGCCTCTGCATTGTCGCAACATGGGGTGACGCTTTCGCAAGAGGCCGGAAAGTGGCAGTTACGGTAGATCAGTCATGGGAACAACTGTGAATATCGCCAATCTTGTAACGCTGATGCGCCTGCTGCTGGCGCCGGTTGTCATCTGGCTTTTGCTTGAAGGGCAGGCAAGTATGGCGTTTGCGCTGTTTCTGTTTGCGGGCATAACCGACGCTATTGATGGCATGATTGCCAAACGTTTTAATCAGGAGACAGAACTGGGCGCCTATCTTGATCCGGTTGCGGACAAGGCGCTGCTGGTCAGCATCTTTGTCACGCTTGGGATTCTGCAGGAACTGCCTGCCTGGCTGGTATTGCTAGCGGTCAGCCGGGATGCGCTGATCGTGGGCGGCGTGCTATTGTCCTATACGCTGGGTAATCCGCTGGTAATGAATCCGCTATGGATCAGCAAGATCAATACGGTGATGCAAATTGCGCTTGTGGCGGCGGTGCTGGCGCATATGGCCTTTCCCGAACAACAGGCCGCGATGGCCGGTCTGGCAATCAGCTATGCGGTCTGGCTTACGGCGTTCACCACGGCGGCGTCGGGTGGCGCATATATATTTACCTGGGTCAGGGCAATGAACTCCCCGGCCGGAACGACGGATTTATGATCGTATGAGCCCACGCGGCCAGATGCTGTTTTGGTTGGTGGCGGCCGTAGTGGTGGGATTTTTGCTGTTTATGCTGCGCGGGGTGTTGCTGCCCTTTGTTGCGGGTATGGCGATTGCGTTTCTGTTCGATCCCGTTGCGGACAGGTTGCAGGGTTGGGGCTTGTCCCGGATTGTGGCGACCAGCGTGATCACGGCGGGATTTTTTCTGCTGTTGGTTGCAGCGCTGATTTTACTGGTGCCGGTAATTACCGCAGAAGTACAGGCCTTCGCGGAATCCCTGCCTGACTATATGGCGCGCGCCCGGCGCCTGCTTGAAACGCCCGCGCTGGAGCGCCTGCGGCTGATGATCACATCGTCAACCAGCGCCAGTCAGCCGGAACAGTTTTCTGGCATGATCGGGGATATGACGGGTTGGCTTGCGGGCTTGCTGGGGCAGGCGCTTAGCGGCGGTCTGGCATTTTTCAATATTCTGTCGCTGATGTTTTTGACCCCCTTCATATCCTTTTATTTTTTGCTGGACTGGGACCGGATGGTTGAGCGCATCGACGCGCTGTTGCCGCAAAAATATGCTGCGACAATCCGGCAACTGATGAACGAAATCAATGAAATGCTGGCCGGGTTCGTCCGTGGGCAGATCAGTGTATGTTTTCTTCTGGCCACGTTTTATGGTGTTAGCCTGTCCCTTGCCGGTCTGAAATTCGGCCTGATTGCGGGCATCATTGCAGGCGCGCTGAGTTTTGTGCCTTTTCTTGGCGCGTTGACGGGGCTGATGCTTTCACTGGGGCTGGCAGTGGTGCAATATTGGCCGGAACTGACGCCAATAGGAATTATCGTTGCCATTTTTGTTGCGGGTCAGACGCTGGAAGGAAATTTCCTTACGCCGCGTCTGGTTGGCAAACGGGTACGGCTCCATCCATTGTGGGTCATTTTTGCACTATTGGCTTTTGGTGCATTGCTGGGGTTCACGGGCATGCTGCTGGCCATTCCGTTAGCGGCGACGGCGGGTGTTTTGGTGCGTCATGGCCTGCTTGTATATATGCAAAGTCAGCTTTTTCTCGAAACGCCAGCGCACAAGGGGAGGGACGATGGACCGGCAGCTGGTTCTTGATTTGCCGCATCGTCCGGCACAGGGGCGCGAGGATTTTCTGGTCGCGGCCTGTAACGAAGATGCGGTCGCCTGGATTGACCGCTGGCCGGATTGGCAGGGCGGATCGCTTGCCCTGTATGGCGCGACAGGTTCCGGCAAAAGCCATCTGGCCGAAGTGTGGCGCGCCAGAAGCGGCGGCGTATTGATTGATGCATCAGATTTGACGGTTAGTGCAGTGCCTGAAATTGCCAGGGCGGGCGCCGTGATACTGAACCATGCTGATGCTGTGGGTGAAGAAGTGGCGTTACTGCATCTGATAAATCTGCTGCGTCAGGATGGCGGCTTTTTGCTGTGCCTCTCGGACGAAGCGCCAGGACGATGGAACACACAACTTGCGGATTTACGTTCACGGCTGGTCGCCATGCAGTCCGTTGGTATTGCGGAACCGGACGATCATTTGCTGGGCGCAGTGATGTTAAAGCTGCTTTCTGATCGTCAATTGCGTGTGCCGCTGGAGGTCATCAGTTTTCTGGTCGCGCGCATCGAACGCTCTTTTGCCGCCGCCCGCACCATGGTCGTCACGCTGGACAGACTGGCGGCAGGCGAAATGCGACCGCTAACGATAGCTTTGGCGCGCAAGGCGCTCGCACAGATGACCGGGATCAGTAATAATAGCGCCATCTGAAAAAAAGGAGCAAATAGGCATGGATCTGGGTATCAACGGAAAACGGGCTCTGGTCTGTGCCGCAAGCAAGGGATTGGGCAGGGCTTGCGCCATGCATCTGGCCCGCGAAGGCGCCGAGGTGACCATCGTGGCGCGCACCCTGGACAGTCTGGAAAAGGCGGCGGCGGATATTTACGCCGATAGTGGCGCAAAGGTCACGATTGCTGTCGGCGATGTGGCAACAGACGAAGGCCGTCAGGCCGCACTTGCCGCATGCCCACAACCCGATATCCTTGTCGCCAATTGCGGCGGCCCACCGCCCGGTGATTTCCGTCAGTTCAGCCGCGAAGACTGGATCAGGGCGTTTGACGCCAACATGATGAGCTCGATTGAGCTGATCAAGGCAACGGTCGACGGCATGATCGCACGTAAATTCGGGCGGATCATCAATATCACCAGCGCGGCGGTAAAAAATCCGATTCCGGCCCTTGGCCTCTCAAACGGTATCCGGGCCGGACTGACTGGCTTTGTGGCCGGTCTTTCGCGTGAAACGGTGCGCTATAACGTCACCATCAACAATCTGCTGCCTGGACCGTTTGACACGGACCGTCTGCGAGGCGGGTTTCTGGCGCGCACGCGCAGCGGCGGTCAAAGCATGGAGGAGGTCGCTGCAAAGGCGGCGGCGGCGAACCCGGCCGGCCGGTTTGGCGACCCGGACGAATTTGGCGCGGCCTGCGCCTTTCTGTGCAGTCAGTATGGGGGCTTTATAACGGGTCAGAATTTGGTAATGGATGGCGGCGATTATCGTGGCATGCTGTAAGCCATCAAGATTGTCATAAATGCTTTAGAAAGCCGTTTTACGCTATTTTAGGGTACGAATTTCTGAGCGGGAGAAAAAAGTGAGCAAGGCTGGTGCAGCAGGAGAGGTGGCGGTGCAGGGCAAAATCCTTGTGCGCGATTTGGACGCCATGGCGCCGGGCGAGATGTTTATCAACCGTGAAATGTCCTGGCTTGCCTTCAACCGCAGGGTTATGGAAGAGGCTGAAAATGCCGCCCATCCCATTCTTGAACGGTTGCGCTTCCTGTCCATCTCGGCCTCGAATCTGGATGAATTTTATACGGTCAGGGTGGCCGGTCTGCTTGCGCAAATGCGTGCGGGCATCACCGGGTCAAGCCAGGACGGGCTGGCGCCGGTCGAGCAGGTGGAGCGCGTACACAGCGCCGCCAGTGCGCTGATGGCGGCGCAGGGGGAGTGCTGGGATAACCTGAAAAAGGAAATGCGCACCGTCGGCATCCTGGTGCTTTCCCCGCATGAACTGAATGATGCTGATCGTGCATGGCTTGAGGATCAGTTTCTCAACAGCTATTTTCCGGTGCTGACGCCGCTTGCGATTGATCCTGCGCATCCGTTTCCGTTTATTCCGAATTTTGGTTTTTGTGTTGTTATGCAGCTTCGCCGTTTTTCCGATGGACGATTGATGCAGGCGCTCCTGCCGCTGCCGCATCAGGTGCCGCGTTTCATACGCATGCCGGATGAGGATTTTACCGGCGGGCGTGAGGTGCGCTTTCTTGCCCTCGAAAACCTCATTGCGTTGTTTTTGGACCGGCTGTTCCCTGGCTATGAACTGATGGCCAGCGGTTCATTCCGGGTTATCCGCGACAGTGAAATTGAAATTGACGAAGAAGCGGAAGATCTTGTCCGTAATTTTGAAACCGCGTTGCGCCGCCGCCGTCGCGGGAATGTGGTGCGGCTCAGCATTGAAGCAAGCATGCCCGATGAACTGCGCGAATTTGTGGTGCGTGAAATGGAAGTCAGCGCGCGGGAGATTGTTATTGTAAAAGGGGTGCTGGGGCTTGCCAGCACGCGCCAGTTAATTATCGACGAGCTGTCCGATCTGTTGTTCCCGCCGTTCAACGCGCGTTTCCCGGAGCGTATCCGTGATCATGGTGGCGACTGTTTTGCAGCCATCCGCGCCAAGGATATTGTTGTTCATCATCCCTATGAATCTTTCGACGTCGTGGTGCAGTTCCTGCGCCAGGCTGCGGTCGATCCCGATGTCGTTGCGATCAAGCAGACATTGTACCGCGCAGGATGGGATAGTCCCATCGTCAAGGCGCTGATTGAGGCGGCCGAGAACGGAAAATCCGTTACCGCGCTTGTTGAACTGAAGGCGCGCTTTGACGAAGCGGCGAATATTCAACTGGCCCGGGAAATGGAACGCGCCGGCGTCCAGGTGGTGTTCGGTTTCATGCAGTTAAAGACTCACGCAAAGGTTAGTCTGGCTGTGCGCAGGGAAGGCAGGGAGCTGCGCTCCTATGTGCATTTTGGCACCGGCAATTATCATCCGGTGAATGCGCGTATCTATACCGATCTGTCGCTGTTCAGCGCCGATCCGCTATTATGCCGCGACGCCGCGCAATTCTTCAATTATTGCACTGGCTATTCGGAACCGGCGCAATTATCAAAAATTGCCATGTCGCCCATTAATCTGCGCGCCCGCCTCATTGGCCATATCGAGACAGAAATTAATTTTGCAAAGGCGGGCAAACCGGCGGATATATGGCTCAAGCTGAATTCCCTGGTGGACCCGGAAGTAATCAAGGCGCTATACCGGGCCTCGCAGGCGGGCGTGCATATAGAGCTGGTCGTGCGCGGTATTTGCTGCCTGCGCCCCGGCATGCCAGGGTTTTCGGAAAACATTCGTGTACGTAGCATTGTAGGGCGGTTTCTTGAACATTCACGGATTTTCTGTTTTGGCAATGGGCATGGGCTGCCCTCCAGCAAGGCCGTCATCTATATCAGTTCGGCTGATATCATGCCGCGCAACCTTGATTTTCGTGTTGAGACTCTGGTGCCGATAGAAAATCCGACGGTGCATAAGCAGGTGCTGGATCAGGTTATGATCGCCAATCTGAAGGACAATGTTCAGACGTGGGAGTTGCGCCCGGACGAAACCTATGTGCGTATCAAGCCCGCGCCGGGAGAGGCGCCGTTTTGCGCGCATGATTATTTCATGAATAATCCAAGTCTTTCCGGCCGGGGCGAGGCCTATGCCAAAGACCGCCCCAAACCGGTGCCATTGTTTGATGGCAAGACAACCAATGTCTGAACCGAAAACTTCATTCGTGCCGAAATATAATGCGCCGACTTCTGGCCTGAATAATAATTCTGAAAAACTGATAGGTGTGATTGATGCCGGATCAAACTCGGTGCGCCTGGTGGTTTATGACGGGTTGCGCCGCACGCCCATTCCGCTATTCAACGAAAAAGTTTTTTGCGGGCTTGGAAAATCTGTTGCCGCCACAGGCCGTATAGAAGGAGAGGCGGCTGAATCCGCGCGCGCCACTTTGCGCCGTTTTGCGCTGCTGTTGCGTGCCATGAATGTCGGCCAGATAAAGGCTGTGGCGACCGCCGCATCGCGTGACGCCGAAAATGGCGCAGAGTTTGTCGCGGCGCTGTCGCGTGAAATTGGCATCAATATCCGCATTATTTCTGGTGCCGAGGAAGGACGTCTCTCCGCCCTGGGCGTCCTGGCGGGTAATCCACGGGCCACCGGACTGGCAGGTGATCTGGGGGGCAGCAGCATAGAACTTATCGCAATCGGTGATGGCGCCTATGGGCAGGCGGAAACGTTGCCCATCGGTCCGCTGAAAGTAAAAAAGGCGACCGCCGAGCAACTGGATCGCCGGGTCGATGAACTGCTCTCAAATCAGAAATGGCTGTCAAACTTTTCTGGCGAAACATTTTATGCGGTGGGCGGATCCTGGCGGGCACTGGCGCAGGTGCATATGGAAAGCATTGATCATCCTGTCCATGTTATCCATGAATATGCCATCGCAGCGCCCGAGGCGATACGTTTCACCGGGGAAATCGCCCGCATGACGCAGGCGCAACTGGAGGCGCTTCCCGGTTTGTCAAAGCGGCGCGCAGAGACAGCCGCACCGGCTGCCGCCGTGCTGAACCGGTTGCTGCGGCGCACACAGGTGCGTCGTGTGGTGTTTTCGGCCTATGGCTTGCGCGAGGGCCTGTTGTTTGACCAATTGCCCAAAACCCTTCAGGCGCGCGATCCGCTGCTTGCCGCCTGCGAGGAAAAGGGCGCGCGGCAGGGGCGTTTTCCTGAACATGCGGACGAAATCACCCGCTGGACTTCTGCCCTGTTTGAAAATGAAAGCGAATCATCCTTACGCCTGCGTCACTGCGCCAGTTTGCTGAGTGATATTGGCTGGCGTGTGCATCCCGATCATCGGGCCAATCAGTGCCTGATGGAGGTTGTTAACGCGCAATTTGTGGGTATTACCCATCATGGCCGCGCGATGCTGGCGCTGGCTATTTATTTCCGCTACCGGGGTGAAATGGCGGAAGGCGCGGTCTGGCGGCTTTGGGCGTTCGCAGGTGAAGCGGCCGAAAATGCGCGGATTTTGGGGCTGGCGCTACGTCTTGCGCACACAATATCGGGGGGAACGGCGGGTATTTTGCAAAATTGCAGCCTGCGCCTGCAATCGGGCGAATTGCGCCTGCACCTGCCTGCCGACTATGGTGACCTCGCCGGGGAGGCCATGCACAAGCGTTTACGTCAATTGGCCCAGGCCCTGGGCCGCAAGCCGCGAACGATAATCGGCTGAATGCCGGGCTTTACACCTAAACAATTCTGGCGATAGCCTGACATTTGGTTGCTTTTGTGCCGGTTCTTTGGCATGTTGCGCCCCGGCCCGGGGGGCGGCTGGCGTATGACGGCGGCTGCGGTTCCACATATTAATTCTTAGAGGGAAGCTTCATGAGCACAGTACTTGAGCTCGTTATTGGCTGCGGCCTGTTGGCAGTCGTGTACGGAATTATCACCAGCCGTGCGATATTGTCGGCAAGTCCCGGCAATGCGCGCATGCAGGAAATCGCGGCGGCAATTCAGGAAGGCGCAAGCGCCTATCTGAACCGTCAATACACCACCATTGCCATGGTCGGCGCAGTGATTTTTGCACTGGTCTGGTACCTGTTAGGCCCACTCGTCGCGGGCGGCTTTGTGATTGGCGCAGTACTTTCGGGGGCGGCTGGTTTTATCGGAATGCTGATTTCCGTGCGCGCCAATGTGCGCACGACACAGGCGTCAAGTGAAAGTCTGGCGGCCGGACTTAGCATGGCGTTCCGTTCCGGCGCTGTGACGGGTATGCTGGTGGCGGGGCTTGCGCTGTTGTCGGTTGCGGTTTATTACGCCGTTCTAACTGGCCCGCTTGGCTTTCAGTCAGGTGATCGTACCGTCATCGACGCGCTGGTGGCGCTGGGATTTGGCGCTTCGCTGATTTCGATTTTTGCCCGTCTGGGCGGCGGCATATTTACCAAAGGCGCTGACGTGGGCGGCGATCTGGTCGGCAAGGTCGAAGCTGGCATCCCGGAAGATGATCCGCGCAATCCCGCCACCATCGCCGACAATGTGGGCGACAATGTGGGCGACTGCGCCGGCATGGCGGCGGACTTGTTTGAAACCTATGCCGTGACCGTGGTTGCGACCATGGTTCTGGCCTCGATCTTTTTCGATGGCGCCCTTGAACAACAACTGATGCTGCTGCCACTGGCCATTGGCGGCGTGTGCATTCTCACCTCGATCATCGGCACATATTTTGTGCGTCTGGGTTCGAACAACTCCATCATGGGCGCGCTGTATAAAGGCTTCATCGCCTCGTCGGTGCTCTCGCTCCTTGCGCTCTATCCTGTGATTTCGCACGTACTTGGCATGGAAACCTCCATGACCGTGGGCGCGCTCAGCTTTACTGGCATGGATCTGTTCTGGTGTGGCGTAACCGGTCTGGCGGTGACGGGTCTGCTGATCTGGATCACCGAATATTACACCGGCACCAATTTCCGTCCGGTGCAAAGCATTGCACAGGCCTCGGTTACCGGGCACGGCACAAACGTCATTCAGGGCCTTGCGGTATCAATGGAATCGACCGCAATGCCGGCGCTGGTGATCGTTGCGGGCATCATTGTTACCTATACGCTGGCAGGTCTGTTTGGTATCGCCATTGCGGTAACAACGATGTTGGCGCTGGCGGGCATGGTGGTGGCGCTCGATGCGTTCGGTCCCGTGACCGATAATGCAGGCGGCATCGCTGAAATGGCAAAGCTGGATGAGAAGGTGCGCAAGACCACCGACGCCCTGGATGCGGTGGGTAACACCACCAAAGCCGTGACCAAGGGGTATGCCATTGGCTCGGCTGGTCTGGGTGCACTGGTGCTGTTTGCGGCCTATACCGAAGATCTGAAATATTTCATCGCCCATCCGGTTGAATTCCCGTCCTTTGCAGGCGTTGTTCTGGATTTCTCGCTTGGCAACCCCTATGTCGTGGTTGGACTGTTCATTGGCGGTCTGCTGCCCTATCTGTTCGCGTCCATGGGCATGATGGCGGTCGGTCGTGCGGCCGGTTCAATCGTCGAAGAAGTGCGCCGTCAGTTCCGTGAAATGCCGGGCATCATGAAGGGGACGCAAAAGCCGGATTATTCCGCGGCGGTGGATATGCTCACCAAGGCGGCGATCAAGGAAATGATCGTTCCCTCACTGCTTCCGGTGCTGTCACCCATCGTGCTGTATTATGTGATCAACGCGATCGCAGGGCAGGGCGCCGCACTTTCGGCGGTGGGCGCCATGCTGATGGGCGTCATCGTAACCGGCCTGTTCCTGGCCCTGTCGATGACCTCTGGCGGCGGCGCATGGGATAACGCCAAGAAGTACATCGAAGACGGCCATCACGGCGGCAAGGGATCTGAGGCCCACAAGGCCGCGGTTACCGGCGACACCGTAGGCGACCCCTACAAGGACACCGCCGGCCCCGCCGTCAACCCGATGATCAAGATCACCAACATCGTGGCCCTGCTGCTGCTGGCGGTATTGGCGCACGGGTAGCCTCACGCGACTCACAAAAAAGGCCGCTCTGAAACGGGCGGCCTTTTTTGTGCTGAATTTCAGCATTTACTTTCCGCCGCCGCCCGGCCCCTGGCTACTGCCTGTGCTAGAGAAGCGGCCGAAATTGCCGAACATCTGTTCGAGGAAGGTCAGTTCCTTGCCCTTGGTGGGGGTTTCACGGCCAACCAATTGTATCGGGCGGCCATCGGCCAGGGTGTAGCGGCGTGTGCTGGCGACATTGCCTTTTTTGTCAAACTCGACCGCCACAATGGTGCGCTCCAGAATTTTGGGGTCCAGAAACGCCATCCGTTCCTGCCGGGTGGAAATATAAAACCACACATCGGTATCGAATGTTGCGCTAGCCGACGGCGTGCCCAGCGTATCGGATACAGATTGCTGGTTATCCACACCTTCTTTTACCGCCGCGAGGGCTTCTTCATCTATGATATGACCGCGCAGTTCGGTAGTCGGGCTACAGGCCGCAAGTAGCCCCGCCACTATTACCGCCTGGGCAATATGGTTAAGCCTGCGGGGGCGTGAAACAGTCCGGGAATTCTGTCTTGGTGTTTTCATGGTGGTTGACGTACCTTGCTGCGCAAATAAGTGCAATAGAGCTGATTTTAACAGGGCCGAAAAATTATGATTCTGTCGCGATTTTTTGGGCGCAAAAAAGACGATGCCACCGCCCACGAACTCTATGTTTTATTGGCCGGGCAGGCTAGGCAGCCGGTATTCTACCGCGATGGCGGCGTTCCCGACAGCCTGGACGGGCGCTTCGACATGCTGGCCCTGCATCTGTTTCTGGTGCTGCGCCGCCTGAGCGGTGCGCAGTACGGCGGCGCACGGGCTGAACTGGCGCAGCAGCTATTTGACGTGATGTTCGGTGATATGGACCGCAGTTTGCGTGAAATGGGGGTAGGCGATCTGACCGTTGGCAAAAGGATCCGCGCCATGAGCGAGGCCTTTTATGGCCGGGTAGAGGCCTATGAGGCAGGCCTTCAGGCATCCGGTGACACCCTGTTGATGGACGCGCTGGCGCGCAACCTGTATCGGGGCAACCCGCCCGCGCCCGCGGTGCTGGCGCGCATGGCGGCCTATATGCGTGATGTGGCGGCGGTGCTGGCGCAACAGGCCGACGAAGATTTTCTGGCCGGCAGGCTGAATTTCACAGTTCCACCGGTATTTGACTGATCAGGATACAACCATGAGCGCTTCAGAAGAAACGGACCTGCCAATTCATGTTATCTTCAACATCGAAAAGCTGGGTGCACTGCCTTCAATCGTAAAGACCAAGGCCGATTCTGCCACCTGTAAGGCGATAGCGGAACATCTGGGCGTGGACTCCGTTGAGAATTTTCAGTCAGAACTGGCCGTGCGGCGTTGGCGCAGGCATGGCGCGACAGTCGAAGGCATGGTCAGCGCAGATATTGTGCAGCCCTGCGTGGTGACGCTGGAGCCTGTCCTTACGCATGTAAA
>DAIOWE010000009.1:29137-32508 GCA_036758605.1 Pseudomonadota bacterium
GGACAGAATAGCTTGGAATTAGGTGGTTATTTGGCTATTCAGGTGCACGACATGCAACAAAAACGACATAATTCTCATTTGGCTCTCCGGTGATCCGGGAGTTGGCAATCGAAGGGAAAGACAGACAAGTTGGCGCAAACTGACAAAAATCTTCTGACCATTTCGCTGGATGCGATGGGCGGGGATGCCGCCCCCGGGATGGTCCTGGAGGGGGCAGCCATTATATGCGCGCAGGATGCGGGGGTGCGTTTTGTGCTGTTCGGCGATGAACAGCGCCTGCTGCCCCTGATTGCCCGGCACCCGGCCCTGATAGGGCGGTACGAGCTGCGCCATACGGATGAGGTCGTTGCCGCCGACGACAAACCAGGCCAGATTGTGCGCCGGGGGCGTGGCACCAGCATGTGGAAGGCCATCGCCATGGTTAAGGAAGGCGAAGCTTCCGTCGTCATATCTGCGGGCAATACCGGTGCGCTGATGGCCATGTCGGTATTGCAACTGCGGACCATGGAGGGGATATACCGTCCCGCCATCGCTTCGACCTGGCCCGGCCCAACCCATCAGAAGGTGGTGCTGGACCTGGGGGCCAATCTGGAATGTGATGAAGACAGCCTGGTGCAGTTCGCTGTGATGGGGACGGCCTTTGCCCGCGCGGTTCTGAATATTGCCCAGCCACGGGTTGGTCTGCTGAATGTCGGCGAAGAAGAGCAGAAAGGCCATGAATATGTCCGGCACGCCGCGCGCAAACTACGGATGGCGTCACAGGACTCCATGAACTTTATCGGTTTCGTGGAAGGCACGGACTTGGGGGCGGATACGGTGGATGTCATCGTCACGGATGGGTTCACGGGTAATGTTGCGCTGAAAACGGGGGAGGGTTCTGCCCGTCTGATTTTTCAGGTGCTGGGCGAGGCGATGCGCAGTTCGATTTTTACCAGGCTGGCTTATCTGCTCGCACGGCCAGCGTTCCGAATCCTGCGCGACAAGTTTAATCCCAGCGATCTGAATGGCGGCGTGTTTCTGGGGCTGAATGGTCTGGTGATCAAAAGCCATGGCGGGACCGATGGCGCTGGATTTGCCCACGCCATCAAAACGGGCATCGAAATGGCGCGTTCTGATCTGGTTGCGCGGATAGGCACTGATCTTAAGAAATATGACGAGCTGTTCAAGCTAACAGTAGAAAGAAAAATGGAAAACGCTGTCAATGAAAATACCGGTGCGGAGGTGAATGCAAGGTGAGCACGATCAGATCGGTCATATGTGGCGCTGGCGGATATCTACCCGAACGCATCATGAAAAACGAAGAACTGGCCAGGATGGTGGATACCAGTGATGACTGGATCGTCGAACGCACGGGCATTCGCGAACGCCATATTGCTGCGGATGGGGAAATGACGTCCGACCTGGCCCTGGCCGCCGCCCGCCGCGCCCTGAAAAATGCCGATATGGATGCATCTGAAGTGGACCTGATCGTGCTGGCGACGGCCACGCCAGACCAGACCTTTCCCGCCACCGCTACGAAAGTACAAGCCGCCCTTGGGATAACCCGTGGAGCGGCTTTTGATATTCAGGCTGTCTGCACCGGTTTTGTGTATGCGCTGGCAATCGCGGATAATTTTCTGAAACTGGGTCAATTCCGGTGCGCGCTTGTGATCGGCGCGGAAACTTTTTCGCGCATTCTGGACTGGCAGGATCGCGGCACCTGTGTGCTGTTTGGCGACGGTGCAGGCGCGGTCGTGCTCAAGGCGGAGGCGTCAACCGGCGCACTGAGTGATCGCGGCATTCTGACCACGCATTTATATGCCGATGGACGCCACCATGATCTGCTCTATGTGGATGGCGGGCCGTCTTCCACGGGCACAACCGGGCATCTGCGCATGAACGGCAAGGAAGTGTTCAAGCACGCGGTCACCAACATGTCGGGCGCCGTGAACGAAGCGCTTTCGGCGACCGGTCTTTGCGCCCGCGACATAGACTGGATCGTGCCGCATCAGGCCAACAAGCGAATCATTGATGCAACGGCAAAGAAGCTGGGGATTCCGCCGGAAAAAGTTGTGCAGACAGTCGGTCTGCATGGCAATACATCTGCGGCGTCAATTCCCCTGGCGCTGAGCTGCGCGGTGGCCGATGGCCGCATCAGAAAGGGCCAGCTTGTGCTAATGGAAGGCATGGGCGGCGGCTTTACCTGGGGTTCGGCGCTGGCGCGCTGGTAGAGATTCGATTTTACATAAACATTTGCCGCTATCTATTTGACAAAAAGCTTTTTATTCGCGCAAGATATGTTTTTGCAGGTTGGTCATTCTGGGCTATGCGGCTCATCCCCTACGCCAGGTTTCTATGTCATGGCTTCGGGGGGACAGAAGAAGGGGAAAAACCATGGGAACAGTAACCCGTGCGCAACTTAGCGAAGCCGTTCACAAGGAAGTGGGACTTTCACGCAGCGATTCGGCGCAGCTTGTTGAATCGGTTCTGGATGAAGTGTGCAACGAGCTGGTCAACGGCAAGGTGGTCAAAATTTCTTCCTTCGGTTCTTTTTCTGTGCGTGGAAAAGGTGGCCGCATAGGACGCAATCCCAAAACCGGCGAGGAGGTTCCCATCGCGCCGCGACGCGTATTGGTGTTCCGTCCCTCCCATGTTCTGAAAGAAATCATTAATAGCGCCGCGAGCAAGCCTGGCGGCAGCAGCCCAGCCGCAGACTGAGTCACACAGTGCAGAAATCAGCAGACGCTTTTCGCACAATAAGCGAGGTGGCTGAGGAGCTTGATGTTCCCCAGCATGTCCTGCGCTTTTGGGAAAGCAAATTCACCCAGATAAAACCCCTGAAGCGGGCAGGCGCCCGGCGCTATTACCGGCCCGATGATGTGGCTCTGCTGCGGGGTATTCGCACGCTTCTGTATAGCGATGGCTACACCATCAAGGGCGTGCAAAAGGTTTTGAAAGAGCGCGGCGCGCGCTTCGTCAGTGGCGGCGCAGGCGTGCCTGTCGTTGAGAAGGTTGTGGCCGCTGAGCCGACGCCGGCACCTGCGCCAAAGACAGCAGCCAGGCGGCGCAGTGTCGAATCGGATCCCAACGAAATGCCGCTGCCATTTTTTATGCCGGATTTTCTCAAATCGCCCGCGGCTACAGCGGACAAGCCGGTGAAAGCGGCGCCGAAAGCCCCCGGCTTCCCCCCCGCCAAGCGTAAAAAGCTGGAAAAAATCCTGGCTGAACTGGCAACGATTAAAGATTTACTGGCCGGAGACTAGAAATCCCGTATGCGTAGTTGCCGAACCGGGGGACGCAGAGTATAGTCCGCCGCCTTGGTTGACCCGCCAAGAACTGTCGGAGTGTGGCGCAGCCTGGTAGCGCACTTGTCTGGGGGACAAGGGGTCGTC
>DAIOWE010000010.1:0-32299 GCA_036758605.1 Pseudomonadota bacterium
GGCAACCCGGCGGCGCGCCATTCCGGCAGCCCGTCTTCCAGGCGGCGGATGTTGTAGCCTCGAGCTCTCAACAGAGCGACTGCTTCGTAGGACATAACGCAATAGGGGCCGCGGCAGTACGCGACGATTTCATGATCAGGGTTAAGATCGGCTAGCCGCCGTTTGAGTTCTCCCAGCGGGATGTTGACGGCGCCGGGAAGATGGCCAAGTGCGAACTCGTCCTCGGGCCTCACATCGAGCACCGTCACGATGCCTGCTTTGAGACGGTCCAGAAGTTCCTTGCGGGAGACGGCGTCCAGGCTGTCACGGTCATTGAAGTAGCTGCGCACGATGCGTTCGACCTCCGCCGACTGGTGTTCGGCTATGCGCCGGAGCGATGCCAGTAAATCGAGAACGGGGGCGTCCGCCAGACAGTAAAAAATGAACTTGCCCTCCCGCCGTGCGGTTACGAGACCGGCACGGCGCAGCTGCTGGAGATGCTGGGACGTATTGGCGATCGACGCTCGTATGCGATCCGCCAGAACCTCCACACTCCGCTCGCCCTGAGCGAGCTGCTCCAGAAGTTCGAGGCGATGCGGATGCGCCACTGCCTTCGCCACGACGGCGAATTGGGTGAACAGGACTTGCTTAGGATTTTCGTTTGACATTCTTTTCCGACGGTCATTATATTATTCAAGATATTGATTAAATCATGATCCTGCGGCGTCGATTTGTCAAGCCCTTGGACTGGAGTTACGAACTTGCCCGAGATCCTGCTTTCATATGAACCTGTCATCCGGCTGGGCGCTTTCGCCAGCATCTTTGCCGCAATGGCTCTCTGGGAACTGCTGGCGCCACGGCGCCCCCAAGCCATTGGGCGCTTTTGGCGCTGGCCCAGTAACCTTGGCATCGTTGCACTCAACACGCTGCTTGTCCGGCTTGTATTCCCGACTGCCGCCGTCGGCGTAGCGCTTTTTGCCGAATTGCATGGTTGGGGATTGCTTCACGCCTTAAAGGTACCGGCCTGGCTGGCGATCACTGCCTCGGTAATTTTTCTCGACCTCGCCATCTATCTGCAGCACGTGCTGTTCCACGCCGTGCCGGTGCTGTGGCGTCTGCATCGCATGCACCATGCCGATCTTGAGTTTGACGTCACCACTGGCGCACGCTTCCATCCAATAGAGATACTGCTGTCGATGGCCATCAAGCTGGGCGTTGTCGCCGCGCTCGGCGCGCCAGCGGTGGCGGTGCTGATCTTCGAGGTGCTGCTCAACGCTACATCGATGTTCAATCATGGCAATGTTCGCCTCTCTGAACGGCTTGATGGTGTGCTGCGCAGGATTGTCGTCACGCCCGACATGCATCGTGTCCATCATTCGGTGGCGCCACGCGAGACCAACAGTAATTTCGGCTTCAATCTCCCTTGGTGGGATAGGCTGTCCGGAACCTATTGTGCGCAACCCGCGGCCGGGCATGAGAAGATGACGATCGGCATTTCGCAGTTCCGGGAACCGCGCGAACTACGCCTTGACCGCATGCTACTGCAGCCGTTCCGTGGCGACGTCCGCCTCTATCCACTTGGCCAGAGGGAGAATGCCGAATGACGATGCGAACACTCCTGCCACGCATCCTGCTCGCACTCGCCATCGCGGCTGCGGCGGTCTGGCTAGCGCTTAATCGAGACAGTCTCGATCCGGCGCTGGTCGAGCGTTCAATACGCGATCTCGGCCCATGGGCGCCGTTCGCCCATATCGCCGCCTTTGCCATTGGAACGGTCCTCTTCGTTCCCGGCGCCATTTTCGGCCTGGCTGGCGGCATGCTGTTTGGCCCGCTCTGGGGGACGGTCTTCAACCTAGCTGGCGCGACACTGGGCGCGACCGCTTCCTTCCTCACTGCCCGCTACCTTGCTATGGATTGGGTCAGACGCAAGGCCGGCGGACGGCTTGAACGGCTGATTACAGGCGTCGAAGATGAGGGCTGGCGATTTGTCGCCTTTACGCGCCTTGTGCCCGTATTCCCGTTCAATCTGCTCAACTATGCGCTAGGCCTGACGCGCATTCCCGTGTCGCAATATGTTCTCGCATCGCTCGTCTGCATGATCCCCGGCACGCTCGTTTACAGTTGGCTGGGTCACGCTGGCCGGGAGGCGCTCGCCGGCAACGAGGCGGCCATCCGCTACGGCCTGCTTGCACTGGCGCTGCTCGCGGCGATCGCTTTTTTGCCCCGGCTGATACGCCGCTTGCGTGGCGGCGAGCCGTTTCGCTGGATCGAGGTGGATGGGCTTGCGAGCCAACTCAGAGAACGCAGCGGCATTGCCTTAATCGATGTGCGCGGGCCGGACGAGTTTACGGGACCCTTTGGCCACATTGGCGCTGCGCGCAATATACCGGTCGCTGAATTGCCTGGCCGATTGATTGAGATCAACGCGCTCAAAGACAAGCCTGTCATTCTGATATGCCGCACGGACAAGCGCTCGGCCAATGCGGCAAAGTTGCTCAGCAAAGCCGGCTTCCGTGATGTCCATGTGCTGCACGGCGGAATGGAGCGATGGAACCAGAACGGTCTGCCGGTCGAAGGCCGTGGCGGCTAATTACACTGTGCTGCCACCAGTCTTGATTTGCGGGGCCTGCGGGCCTATGTTGAGGGCCATGCTGAAACGCGTTACGATATATTTTCTGGCTTTTGCCGTCATCTTCGGGGTGACACTGCAAATTGCCGGGTCGGCCTCTGCCGCAGCCGGTAGGCCTGCGATGGAAATGACTGCCATGGATATGGGCGGCAATTGCGATCAGCCTGCCGCACCCTGCCCCGGCATGACGCCGGATTGTATCGACAGCATGGGTTGCCTTGTTAACGCTGCCGCGCCGGTCGCGCCCCTGATGGCCTCTGTGCCGTTGCAATGGGGCGCTGTCAGCTATTTCTCCCTGAACGCCACGCCAGACGGTGTGAGCATCAAACCCGAACATTCCCCTCCCATCGCACACGCCTGAACTGATTTGAGCTGATTGCTGTTCGATCAACAGCCGTCGATCTTCAGGCACGCCACCGTCTTTGTACGGATGGTTATGAGGGATAGCACATGTCCAGATTCTGTAATTCCGCTATTTTATCCCTGCTTTTAATATCCGCCCCGCTGGCGGGCCGGGCCGCACCCGAAGACTATCGTTTCGAACTGGCCGGACAGCCTCAGAAAACCGGGACTATAATGCTCGTTAAGCTGCATTTGGTTACCGTGGCCGATGGTAAACTTGTTCCCGGGATCGCAATTGTCGAGACGCAATTGGATATGGGACCGGATGGAATGGCGGCAATGACAGCGCCGGTAAAGCCGCTGCCGTCGAGCGAGCCAGATGTCTACCTGTTTGAAGCACACCCCACGATGGCAGGAAACTGGGGTTTAACCCTTTCGGCAAAGGCACCCGGCGAGCCGGAGATGATCACCGGCACTGTTACGATTCCGGTCGCGAAGTAACATGCGCCCGTTTAATTGTGGCGCCTTCCGCCGCATCACTGCCGTCACGGGTGTCACCCTGGCGGCGGTGTTCGCTATTGGAATGTCGGCCGGCGCCAGTGACGCGGTTCCAGGCGCCACTGTCGATGAATTGCTGGTTCTGGCACGCCGGCTTAACCCGGAACTTGCCGCAAAGGCGCTTGAGAGCGAGGCTGCGCTGGCCAAGGTCGCGGCGGCTGGCGCGCTGGACGATCCGATGTTCCGGATCACTTCCGACGAAGTGGACCGGACCGGCGGCGATCGCATCAACAAGATGATCTATTCGCTGGAGCAGGAGTTTCCGTTGTGGGGCAAGCGGCAACTGCAGCGCCAAATAGCACAGGCCGAAGCAGCGAGTGTACGCAGCCAGCAGCAAGCAGCCGCCATTGAACTGGACGCACGCATCAAGACCGTGTTTTCCCGATACTGGCGGGCGGCGCGTGAGATTGAAGTCACGCACGATATGCATGCGCTGCTGCACAGCGTTGCGCAAAGTGCGCAAAGCCGTTACGCGCAGGGTATTGGCTCGCAATCTGACGCAATTCGCAGTGCGCTTGAGCGCAGCCGTATTGATCTGGCGTTGGCGGCGATTGAGCGCGACAAGCGCGGTGCGCGCGGCCAACTCAATGCGTTGCTGGCACGCGCGCCGGGTGCACAACTGGCTGAGCCTGTTGCCTTGTCGCCGCTGCCGTCAACAAGCCTGCTTGAAATGGATAGTCTGCTTGATCGTGCGCGGCAAAATAATCCGATGCTCGCGTCCGTTGGTTACGAGATCGCGGCGGCCGAAGATAGAAGCCGTCTTGCCGAAAAGAACCGCTATCCGGATATAACTCTCGGCATTGGCGCGATTGATCGCGAGGATGGTCCGGCGGGGGTCATGGCGTCGGCCGGTATCCGGTTGCCCCTGCAATGGGGCCTTCGTAAAGAAAATATCCGTGCAGCCACTTTGATGGCCGGTGCGGCGCAAATGCGGCGGGACGCGGCGCTGCTGCAATTGCAAGGCGGTTTGGAAGAAACTCTGGCTGGGCTGCAAGCCATACAGAAAATCGAGGCGTTGCTGACCACCAGCCTGCAACCCCAAACGGAAGCGGCGTACCGCTCCGCAATGAGCGGCTATCAGTTTGGCCGTGGCGATCTGACAACCGTGCTGGAAGCGGCGCATCGCACGCAAGAGATCCGGCTCGAACTGCTCAAGGTACAGGCAGAACAGCAAGTAATGCTCGCCGAGATTGAGCGCATTATCGGAGGCAGTCTATGAGCCGTAATGCTTTAGCTATGCTGGCTGTCCTTGTTGCCGGTGTCGCCGCAATTGGCGGCTATTGGTTTGGCCAGCGCGCGGAACCGCCCGTGACCGCGACACAGCCCGCCATGGCAGCGCAGGAACCGAAAATTCTCTACTACCGCAACCCGATGGGGCAGCCGGATACTTCGCCGGTGCCCAAGAAGGATTCCATGGGAATGGACTACCTCCCCGTCTATGAAGGCGAGGGGCCTGACGACAGCGGCAGTGTCAAAGTCAGCCTGGCGAAGGTGCAGCGTCTGGGTGTGCGCACCGAAGCGGTCAAACTGCGCGAGATGGCCCGAACCGTACGCGCCGCAGGAACAGTGCAGCCGGATGAGCGCCGTTTGACGATCGTCACAACAAAGTTCGACGGTTTTATCGAAAAGCTGCTGGTCAACGCCACCGGCCAGACGGTGCAAAGCGGGCAACCGCTGATGCAGTTCTATGCGCCGGAGCTTGTTGCCGCTCAGCAGGAATATCTTCTCGCGCGGCAATCCTTGCACGACATGGCAGGCGCCAGCGCGGACGTTCGCGCCTCGGCGACGCAACTTGCGAACGCGGCGCTGCAACGGCTAAAAAACTGGGATATTTCCCAGGAGCAAATCGAACGCCTCGAACGGGACGCGAGCTCGGCGCGGAGGCTTACGCTGTTTGCCCCTTCGAACGGGGTGGTGATGCAGAAAATGGCCATCGAGGGCATGCGGTTTACCGCCGGTGACGCATTGTTTGAGATCGCTAATTTATCTACGGTTTGGCTGATCGCCAATGTCTTCGAACAGGACCTTGCCGCTATCCGCCAGGGGGCAATGACTAAAATTAACGTTGTCGCCTATCCCGGCGAGGCGTTCACTGGCACGGTAGCCTTCATTTATCCCGATGTTACGCGCGATACACGCACGGTCAAAGTCCGCATCGAAGTTCCCAATCCGGATGGCCGCCTGAAGATTGATATGTACGCCAATGTGGAACTGACAGCGCCAGTCAGCGCTGGCGCTGTAGTGGCTGTCCCGGTTTCTGCGGTGCTCAACAGTGGAACACGTCAAGCCGTTCTTGTGGCGCATGGCGAAGATCGGTTCGAGCCGCGCGAGGTCAAACTTGGCGCGCAGGCCGACGGCTTTTATGAAATCCGCAGCGGCTTGCAGGCTGGCGAGATGGTGGTGACGGGCGCCAATTTTCTGATCGACGCGGAAAGCAACCTGAAGGCGGCGCTCAGCGCGTTTACAGATCCGGCAGGGGTAAGCAAATGATCGCGCGGATCATCGCGCTTTCAGCGCGCAATCTGCTGCTGGTTTTGTTCGCCACGGCGTTCATTGTTGCAGCAGGTATTTATGCCGTGGTGCAGATGCCGCTCGATGCAATACCTGATCTGTCCGACACCCAGGTCATTGTGTACACGGAATATTCTGGACAGGCCCCGCAAGTGGTGGAGGATCAGGTTACCTATCCGCTAACAACGGCATTGCTGGCGGCGCCGCGCTCGCAGGTGGTGCGCGGTTTTTCCAATTTTGGCGTCTCCTTTGTTTATGTGATCTTTGAGGAAGGCACCGATATCTACTGGGCGCGCTCGCGCGTGCTGGAATATCTGAATTTCGCCGCCGCGCGTCTGCCGCCGGGCCTTACGCCTTCGTTGGGGCCAGACGCCACTGGCGTTGGCTGGGTCTATCAATATGCCGTACTCGGAAGCCAGCGCACACTGGCCGAACTGCGCGCCCTACAGGATTGGGTGATCCGGTACGCACTCGCCACGGCTGATGGGGTTGCCGAGGTCGCCAGTGTCGGCGGCTTCGTCAAACAGTATCAGGTGGTCGCCGATCCGCAAAAGCTGCAAGCCTATGGCATTGCGCTGGCAACCGTTTCGCAAGCCATCCGCAGCAGCAATCAGGATACCGGTGGCCGCACCGTGGAAATGACCGAGACGGAATATGTGGTGCGCGGTCATGGCTATTTGCGCAGCGAATCGGACATTGAGCAGATCATGCTCAAATCTGAAAATGGAACGCCGGTACTGCTACGCGACGTGGCGCGCGTCGAGATTGGCCCGGATGAGCGGCGCGGTATCGCCGAATTGAATGGCGAGGGGGAAGTGGTCAGCGGCATCGCCCTGCAGCGCCAAGGGCAAAATGCGCTCGATGTTATTCGCAATGTAAAACAGATGATTGCGGAGATTGCGCCAAGCCTGCCGTCCGGGGTCTCCATCATGCCGGTCTATGACCGGTCAGAGTTGATCACCCGCGCGATTGGCACGCTGAAGCGAACACTGATTGAGGAAAGTGCTATTGTCGCCCTGGTCTGCGTTGTCTTTCTGCTGCATGTGCGCAGTGCCCTTGTCGCCATTCTGATGCTGCCGGTTGGCGTACTGATCGCATTCCTTGTCATGCATGCTTTTGGCATCAGCTCCAACATTATGAGTCTCGGCGGGATTGCCATCGCTATCGGTGCGATGGTCGATGCGGCCATCGTCATGGTCGAGAACGCGCATAAACACCTGGAGCGCGCATCCCCGGAAACGCCGCGCCGCGAGACGTTGATCAAGGCGGCGGTTGAGGTTGGACCCGCGTTATTCTTTTCTCTGTTGATTATAACTGTCTCGTTCCTGCCGATCTTTACCTTGGAAGCGCAGGAAGGCCGGCTGTTCAAGCCGCTTGCTTATACCAAGACCTTCGCCATGGCGGGGGCGGCTTTGCTTTCGGTGACGTTGGTCCCGGTGCTGATGTTGTTGTTTGTGCGTGGCAAGATCGTTCCGGAGCAGCGCAATCCGCTGAACCGGTTTCTCATCTGGATTTACCGGCCTCTGATCGCAACTGTTTTGCGCTGGCGCTGGGCCACCACGGCGCTCGCATTGGTGGCGCTCGGCATTACCGCATGGCCATTAACGCGGCTGGGCAGCGAGTTCATGCCCACGCTCAATGAAGGCACGCTTCTGTATATGCCGGTGACGTTGCCCGGTTTGTCGCTCACCAAGGCGGCGGAGCTGTTGCAGACCCAGGACAAGATCATCAAAAGCTTTCCTGAGGTGGCTTCGGTTTTCGGCAAGGTGGGACGGGCCAGTACCGCCACCGATCCAGCGCCTGTTGAGATGACCGAGACGGTGATTACCCTGAAGCCCGAACACGCGTGGCGGCCGGGCCTGAGCATCGATCAACTGATCGCCGGGATGGATCATGCGCTGCAATTTCCCGGCGTCAGCAATGCGTGGACGATGCCAATCAGGGCCCGCATCGACATGCTGTCAACCGGCATCCGCACACCTGTCGGCGTAAAAATATTCGGCAACGACATCAAAGAAATTGACCGGCTGGCCAAGCAGATAGAAGCGGTTCTACGCACCGTGCCCGGCGCCACAAGCGCATTTGCCGAACGGATCAGCGGCGGCTATTACCTGGATATTCAGCCGGATCGCGCCCAACTTGCGCGTTATGGCCTGATGATTGGCGATGTTCAGGAGACGATCCGCGCCGCGCTGGGCGGCGAGACCGTCACCACAACCGTCGAGGGCCGCGAGCGCTTTGGAGTGAATGTCCGCTATCCGCGCGATCTGCGTGCTGATCCGCAAACCATCGCCCATGAAGTGCTCATTGCAACACCTGACGGCGCGATGATTCCCCTCGGGCAGATCGCAACCATTACACTTACGCAAGGCGCATCCACCATCCGCACGGAAAATGCCCAACTCGTCAGCTATATCTATGTCGACACGCGCGATAGCGACATTGGCGGCTTCGTAGCGCGGGCACAGCGTATGGTCGCGGCGCAAGTAGAATTCCCCCCAGGTTATCGCGCCGTCTGGAGTGGCCAGTTCGAATATCTTGAGCGCGCCAAGGCCCGGCTGATGCTTGTCATTCCACTGACCATTGCGATCATCTTTGTGCTGTTATACCTTAATTTTGGCCGCCTGACGGAAACCCTCATCGTCATGCTCTCGGTGCCGTTTTCGCTGATTGGCGGGGTGTGGCTGACATGGTGGATGGGATTTAATCTCAGCGTTGCCGTCGCCGTCGGCTTTATCGCTTTGGCTGGTGTCGCCGCCGAAACCGGCGTCGTCATGCTGATCTATCTGGATCAGGCGCTTAATGAAACGCTGGCCCAATGTAAACGCGAAGGGCGGCCCCTGACACGAACGGATTTGCAGCTAGCAATCATGTCGGGCGCCGTTGAGCGTGTCCGGCCGAAAATGATGACTGTGGCCGCCATTATGGCGGGGCTGTTGCCGATTCTGTGGAGTGCCGGCGCGGGTTCCGAAATCATGCAGCGGATTGCCGTTCCGATGATCGGCGGCATGGTGTCGTCGACCATACTGACCTTGATTGTCATCCCGGCGATCTATGCCGTCATCAAAGCCCGCAGCGCAGCCATCGCATGATGCCGGTTACGCAAGCGTGTCTTGTTTGCGCAGGGTTCGGATCGACAGCAGCGTGCACCATGATTTAATCTTCATTGACACGGACCACTGCGAACGGGAAGGGTCAGCGCGTGGTCCGCCTCTCCAGCTTTTTCTTTTAGAGCGGGATGATTTTAGGTTGAATCGATTAGGGATTCTCAAATCACTTAGTTTCTGATTCAAGATACTGGCTGGATAGGAGGCCAGTATTGATGGCGAAACCTTATTCTATTGATCTTCGTGAGCGAGTTGTTGCAGCGGTTGAGCAGGGCGGACTGTCGCGTCATCAGGCTGCGGCGCATTTTGGTGTCGCGGTCAACACGGCAATTAATTGGGTCCGGCGCTTGCGCGAGACTGGCAGCACGGCACCTGGGCAGATGGGCGGACACAAGCCGCGTACATTGGCGGGTGAGCATCGCGACTGGCTTTTACAACGGGCGGCGGCATCGGACTTCACGCTGCGCGGGCTGGTGGCCGAGCTGGCCGGGCGTGGAGTGAAAGTGGATTACCGGTCCGTTTGGGCTTTTGTTCATGCCGAAGGGCTGAGCTTCAAAAAAAAGCATCCTGCCATCAGAGCAAGATCGGCCAAAGGTTGCACGGCGGCGGGCGCAGTGGAAGAAATACCAGAATCGGCTTGATCCCCAGCGGCTTGTCTTTATTGACGAGACATGGGACAAGACCAATATGGCTGCCTTGCGCGGGTGGTGTGCAAAAGGACAGCGGCATCGCGCCAAAGCTCCCTATGGTCACTGGCACACGATGACGTTCCTGGCCGCGCTACGCCATGACCGGATCGATGCGCCTTGCGTACTCGATGGCCCAATCAACGGCGAAAGCTTCGCCGTTGATGTCGAGCAGTTCCTCGTGCCAGCACTGAAACCAGGTGACATTGTCATCATGGATAATCTCAGCAGCCATAAAGGGCCCGCCATACGCAAGGCAATCCGCAGCGCTGGAGCAAAGCTGTTCTTCTTGCCGCCATACTCACCCGACCTGAACCCAATTGAGCAGGTCTTTGCCAAACTCAAACACCTAATGCGAAAAGCTGCCGAGCGCACCGTAGAGGCTACCTGGCAACGCATCGGAACCCTCCTCGACGCCTTCCCTTCACACGAAGGTGCCGCATACTTCGCTAACGCTGGATATGAACAAACCTAAAATCATCCCGCTCTAGATGTAACGTCTCAATAGATTGTTCACGAGGAAACAGTGAGGTATGTGAGTTTTGCGACAAACCACCCGCCTCGAAGGTCTCCCCATGAAAGCGCACAAGAATGCCAGAACAACACCGATTTTGCGAGCCTGGCTTATTGAACGGCACAGGGCAGGCGAAACGCCGCGCTCCATAGCCAGCGCTGTAGGCGTTTCGCCGCCGTGCGCGCCCGCGGGGTCCGCCGTGCACCCAGCGATGGGCGACGGCGGATGGGGCGGGCACCGGCGCCAGCGCTGCAAGGGCAGGCAGCAAGCGACCGGTTTCATTGAAGAGTTCCTGCGGGCGATAGCTTTGCATACACTGTTCAAGCAGTATGAGATGTTCGGGCCTACTGGCCATATCTGCTATTGGCACCTGCTGCGAGCGCCATGTTCCGTCGGCCTTCAGGCCATCCACCAGCTTGGGGCCGGTCACATAAATCATCTCGAGATCGTGACGCCGGATGACCCGGTTCAGGTGCGCGTAAATAAAATTCAATCCGGGCACGGTGCCCCAATGACCCAACAGTCGCGGCTTGATATGTTCAAGCGTCAAAGGTTGGCGCAGCAGCGGATTATCGAGAAGATAAATCTGCCCAACAGAGAGATAATTAGCCGCCCGCCAATAGGCGTCGATGGCCGCTAACTCTTCAGGTCTGGGAATATCCGTCAAAATCGCTTCCTTGTGTTGCGCACCGGCGCCGTCAGAATACCTCGATCTTTCCAGCCATGAAATCGTCGATGAGGTTGGGAATGCCGCTCAGAGCATTAACGGAGATTTCCTCGACTTGCCGTCTTAATTGAGCGACCGGAAATTGGTCCCGGGTGGCAAGCTTCACTTGCAAAACTGCCGGGCTCGTCACTGGCGTACCGATGCGGCTAACCATCAGGCATTGTGCGGCGGTAACCTCCGGAACCATGGTCACCAGTGTCTCTGCTATCCGCCGTGCAATGACGTTGTAGATTTTGCCTACATGAGTTACGGGGTTCTTTCCTGCGGCGGCTTCGAGGCTCATCGGCCGGCAAGGCGTGATCAGCCCATTGACTCTGTTGCCGCGGCCCACCTGGCCGTCGTCACCCGCTTCGGCAGAAGTGCCGGTGACCGTGAGATAGATAATGCCTGCTGTTGGGTCATCGGCGGTATTGATGCCTACTTCGCAACTCGGGAAGCCGTGCTCCGCAGCAAGCCCCTGCACAAGCTTCTCGACCGCAGTCTTCTCGGTTAGATAATCATCGATATGAGCAAGATGCCTTCCGATCATCGCGCACGCCACGGTGAGATTGACTGAACCGCCCCGCCGGACGCCCATAACTTTGACGTCTTCGCCCCATGCCGGGTGATCACGATTGCGGTCTCTGCCATTGATGCGTTTTTCTATCGCCAGCACCAAAAGCTCCAGCGGACTCATTGGGGCATAACCAACTCCGATCGACGTGTCATTGGCGAGCGGGGCTTCGCCCAGGCGGCGGCGCGAGAACAGCCCTTGCAAATCCACGGAGCCAGGCTGGATGAACTCCTAGATATGCACGTTACGCTCTGCATCCAGGGCATGCAAGTTTGCCCGCATCCATGCGCGTGAGCCCTCAATGGCAATCTCCTTGATCTGAATGGCGTCGTTGCCAATCTGGGTTACTGCCCGCCCAGCCAGAAAGATATTGATGGGAGCCAGCACAGCGCCGCCGCCGAAGGCGGGCGCGGAACGCCCGCCGCACAGAAGCGCCTTATCGACATTGTAATGCAACACCTCACCAAATCGGCGTCGATATTCGCGGCAAAGATTGCGCGAGAGTGTCTCGGCAAGCGCGTCGCAGATCGTATCCGGATGTCCAAGACCCTTACGCTCAACAATCTCGACGGCGTCGTCGGCGGCCTCAAGCGTGGAGAGCACTAAAGACTCCATCACTGTACCTCTCGCTCCGCGACCGCAACGCCTTCACTAATTCTGTCGCTGGGATGCAGCACCACCTGATCGCCTTCGGAAAGACCTGATATTATCTGCGCGGTCTGGTTGTTTCGTTGACCCAGGGTGACGAGGGCGCTGCGCGCGCGGCCATCGCGGATGGCGAATACCGCCCAATCGTTTCCCTTGCGGAAAAACGCCCCGGCTGGCGCCGTCAGCACATCATCGGCTTGCCAAATTATGACATGCACGATGACGCGGTAATCATGCCCAAGCCGCGACCAGCGCTCTGCCGGATCGGTGAAATCGATCCAGGTGCGCACCCGCTGCTCCTCGATGCCGAGCGCGGAGATTTTGACAAACCCCGCCGGATCAACGCGGCTCACGCGGCCCTGGACCGGCGCGCCGCCCCAACCATCGATCCGCACAGATGAACCAACATTGATCTGAACAGCATCCGTTGAAAGCAGTTCCGCGACGACTTCAAGATCCTGCGGATCGCCGATCTCGATCAGCGGCGCGCCCGCCTGCACGATGGTTTCGCTCTCCTGAATAATTTTCAGAACGCGGCCCGCCACCGGGGAACGGATCTGGATACAGCAGGCGGAATCTGATTGCGCGGGAACGCTGGATGGGTCGATCAACCGTGCTGCAACACTCGCGCGTTCGCTGCGCCGGACGTCGAGTTGCGCCTTGGCGCTGGCCAGCGCCGCTGCATTGGCCTCGGCGTCAAACCTGGCCTTGTCCAGGGTCCGGACGGCAATCGTATCGGTGCGCGCTAACTCTTGCGCCCTGTCAAGCTCCTTACGGGCAAAATCGAGCGAGGCTGCAATTCTGCGCACCTCGGCTTCGGCCAGTTTTTCAGCCGCATCGGCGGCGGCGGCCGCCGCCAGCAGTTGCTCGTGGGTGCTGGCGTCGTGAAACGCCGGGGTCACCGGCTGCATCACCGCCACGACTGTCTCGTCTGCAATGACCGGATCGCCCGCATCCCGCGCCGTCCTCAGCACCTTTCCGGAAACCGGTGCGGAGACGGTATAGATTTCACGTACGCTGGTCTTTGCCTCGTCATCGGCGGTAACTTCCATCGGGCCTTTTGTGACCACCGAAAAATCAATCGGAATGGGCTGCGGCCACGCAAACCAGACAATGCCTGCAATTGCCAGCCCCAAACCCAGAGCCCAGAGTGATCGTTTAATCCAGATGCTGCGCATGGTTCAATCCCGTGTTTTGAGAACGCTTACAAGATCCAGCCGGTTGACGCGCTGGCGCATGACGAGGGCGGAAAGCACGGCTGCGGCAATCACAATCGCGCTGGCCAGCACATAGGTAAGGTTGCTGACGGTCAAAGGCACCCGCATCAGTTCACCCGCTAAATTGGTCCGCATAATCCAGGCCAGGCCATAGCCGATTGCCCATCCCGGCGGCTGCGCGATCAATGTAAGCAAAGCCAGTTCGAGTAGCAGGATGCGCAATACTTCGCCGCGCCCGAAGCCGATGACACGCAGTGTAGCCAATTCCCTTGCGTGCTCGGAAAGCGAGATCCGCGCGCCATTATAGACAACCCCGAAGGCGATAGTTGCGGCAAGCCCGGTATAGATGCTCGCCATTGAGGTGACCAGCAAGGCCAGCGTCTCGCGGAAATTCGCCAGTGAAACCCGTTGCAACGCCATGCCGCTGACCACCGGCATGGCTTTCAGCGCATCAAACAGAGGTTCGCGCCGGTTCTCATCGAAACTGATCTGGACGCTGTCCACCGCTGGCGCCTCACGCATCAGCCGCGACAGGGCGCCAGCGTCCATCATCCCCCTGATGCCGAAATAGTCCTCGACCTTTGCGACAATGGGCAAGGACACGGTTCTGCGCCGCTCCTCCAGCAGGTCAATCTCGACGATATCGCCGACATTCACCCCAAGCACTTTTCCCAGCATGTCCGAGATCGCCAGGCCCGCTTCCGGCAGCGTGACAACCCGCAGATCAACATCAATGATCCGGCTGAGATCAGAATCACGCGGCCTGCCGCTGATCATCATCCGGCGTTCGATATTGCCAAAGCGGATGCGCGCGGCAACCTGACGATAGGGCTCAACGGCAAGAACACCGGGCAGCCGCGCCACCTGATTGACCACATTTTGCGGACGCTTCTCGATGAAGCTCACCGTTGCGTCCTGCCGGTCGGCCATGAAAAACGTCACATCGATCAATTGCTCCATAGTGTCTCTGGTGAACAGCGATACCACGAGTATCGCCGTAGCCAGCGCCATGCCCAGAGCCGTAAAACCCGCCCGGAACGGATGATGTGCAATATTGCGCAGCATCATCATGGTGGGTTGCGAGACAAATCTGCCAAGCGCGAACGTTGCTGGTAAAAAATGGCGGAACACCGGAGGCGCCGGCGGCTGCATCGCAACGGCGGGCGGCAGGGTCACAACATCCCGCAGTACGCGGATGGCGCCAAGGATGGCGGCCGCAAGACTCAATCCGGCGGCCATGACATAGAGATCAGGATTCTGAATAAAAACCAGAAACGGGAAACGGAAAAAATCGCCAAATAGTTTTGTGACCAAAATGCCAAGCCAGGTGCCAGCCACGCCGCCAATGACCACGCCGATCACGACAATGATGATAACGAATTTGATATAGTGCGATGCGATGGCAAGGCTGCCATAACCCACCGCCTTCAAAAGCCCGATCTGCTCCCGCTCCAGCGCCACCAGCCGGCTAAGCGTGAGATTGACCAGAAACGCCGCAACCAGAAGAAAAATCGGCGGCAGGGTGCGGCTCATATTATTGAGCATATCAAGCTCGTGATCCAGAAACTCATGCGAGGCCTGATTCTTGCGGCCATAAGCCGCGCGTCCGCCATAGCGGTCGAGCAGCGCGTCAAGGCGGTCAATCACCTCCGGTTCGGAGGCGTCGCGCGACAACTTGAGGGTGACTGAGGAAAAAGCGTCTTCAAGATCATAGACATTGGCCAGCGCCGTTTCGGACATCCAGATGATTCCAAAGCGGCGGTCATCCGGCACCATCATGTCGCCGGGGCCGATCGCATAAATGAACTCGGGTGAAAGGACAACCCCGGTCACCACGAGCTCGCGTTTGCGGCCGTTCAATATCGCCGAGAAACGCGAGCCTGGCCTGAAGGCGTGCGCATTGGCAAAGTTCTCGTTGACGACGACTTCTTTCAGGCTGCCTGGCTCAGGCAGCCTGCCCAGCCGGACATGCAAACGGTTGAGTGCAGGTTGGCCGCTTTCGGGCAGCGAAACGATTTGCCCGGTTGCGGGCTGGCGAAAGTTCGGGATGTCCAGCAGCGCCAGCTTGACAATGCGCGTGTCCACCGCAGCGACGCCGGGAATTTCTGCAATCCGGGCGGCCAGTGTCTTCGGCGCGCGGCGCACCGTGGCAAAGACGTCCGCAAACTGATGCCGTTCGTAATAGGCGGTGCGCGTCTCGTCGAGTGAGCGGTAGGAACCTACCGCCATCACCAGCGAGGCAACGCCACCGGCAATCACCAGCGCGATGGCAAGCACCTGGGCCCAGAGCCGCCAGAGATCACGAAACAATTTGATATCAAGCGCTCGCACTGGATCACCAGCTAAGTTCGGCGGCGGTGCGGCGCGTTCCATTTTTGCGAATTCTGGAAATGTGACCATCAGCAAAGAACAACACGCGATCGGCAACGTCCTGAATAATGGCGTTATGGGTGATAATTAGCACCGTGGCGCCCAGTTTCGCGTTTATATCCAGCAGAGCTTCGATCACCTGGATGCCAGTTTTGGAATCCAGCGCGCCGGTCGGCTCGTCACACAGCAGCACTTCTGGCCGCTTGGCGATGGCGCGCGCGATGGCGACGCGTTGTTGCTCACCGCCTGAAAGTTGGGCCGGGAAGTGATGCATCCGATCTTCAAGGCCCACATGCGCCAGCGCCTCATCCGGCCGCATAGGATTTTCGGCGATCTCGGTAACCAGCGCGACGTTTTCATAAGCGGTGAGGCTGGGGATCAGATTATAAAACTGAAACACAAAGCCCACATGTTTGCGGCGATAGTCTGTAAGGCCGCGATCACCAAGTGCGATGAGATCGATATCCTTGAAAAAAAGACTGCCGCGCGTTGCATGATCGATCCCGCCCAGAATGTTCAGCAGCGTCGATTTTCCGCTGCCGGACGGCCCCAGCAACACCACCACTTCACCAGCCCAAATCTCCAGGTCCACATCATGCAAGGCGAGCACCTCAACTTCACCCGAGGTGTAGATCTTGGTCAGCGCTTTTGCGGTGAAGATTGTATCGTGCATCAATTTTTACCTGCTTATATATGGAAAAATCTCAAAGTTCAGTATCACCAGCTATCACAAACCATAGGCGGGTATGCGCGTGTCCCATGACTAGCGTTGCCCTAGTGTTGTAGCGATTTCGAGTTTTCCCGCCTCTTCGCGCTTCAGTCCGGCAGCCAGGCGTTCGAGGTCGTCGTGAGTCATGGTTTCCTTGGCCAGCAAAGCTGCGGCCCCTGTGTCGAGGATATCGCGATTGCGTCTCAGAATGGTGACGGCTCGCCCGAACACCTCGTCCAGGAGGCCCCGCACGGCCGTATCAATGGCGGCCGCTGTCTCCTCCCCATAGTGTCGCGGACGCCAATCCGTGCCGCTGGGCATCCCAAGAAGCGGTGACATTTCGGGCTCGTAGGCAACTGGCCCGAGCTTCGGGTCCATGCCGAAGCGGACGACCATGCTGCGCGCGATCTCGGTCGCTTTGGTGATGTCGTCGGCGGCCCCCGTTGAAACATCGGTGAACACAAGGCTTTCCGCCGCGCGACCGCCTAGCAAAACGGTCATCCGATTCATCAACTCGGCGCGATCCATCAAAAAGCGGTCTTCGATGGGCCTCTGTATGGTGTACCCAAGCGCGGCAATCCCGCGTGGGATAATGGACACCTTCTGAACGGGGTCGACTCCCGGCAGCGCCATGGCGATCAGCGCGTGTCCCATTTCATGGTGGGCGACCACTTGCCGTTCATGCGGATTGAGCAGCCGGTTGCGCTTTTCAAGCCCGGCAACGATACGCTCTATCGCCTGGACAAAATCGTCAAGTGTTACACTGTCACCGCTGCGTCGGGTCGCAAGGAGTGCTGCCTCATTCACAAGGTTAGCGAGATCTGCCCCGGTGAATCCAGGTGTGAGCGCCGCGATATCCTCCACCGGCACACCCGAAGCCAGTTTGATTTTCTTCAGGTGCACCTGGAGAATATCCGCTCGCCCCTTCTTGTCTGGGCGGTCGACCAGCACTTGCCGGTCGAAGCGCCCAGCCCGTAGCAGCGCAGTATCGAGTATTTCTGGCCGGTTGGTTGCTGCGAGGAGTACGACGCCCGTCGTCGGGTCAAAGCCGTCAAGTTCGCTCAAGAGTTGGTTGAGCGTCTGCTCCTTCTCATCATGCCCGCCCCCGCCTGGCATATATATGCCGCGCGCGCGTCCCACCGCATCAAGCTCATCGATGAAGATGATTGCTGGCGCATGTTTACGGGCTTGCTCGAAGAGATCACGCACACGCGCCGCACCGACGCCAACGAACATCTCGACGAATTCCGATCCGGATATGGAGAAGAAGGGAACGCCCGCCTCGCCCGCGACGGCCCGCGCCAGCAGCGTCTTGCCGGTGCCAGGCGGGCCCACGAGGAGCACACCCTTGGGGACATGTGCGCCGAGGCGGCCATAGCCCGTGGGATCTTTCAGGAAAGATACAACCTCGCGAAGCTCGTCTTCCGCTTCATCGACACCCGCGACATCGTCAAAGGTGATCTTGATGTCTTTCTCGACAAAGACCTTCGCCTTGCTTTTGCCGATCGACATCAGGCCGCCAGCCCCTTGTCCCATGCCCATGCGCCGAATGACGAACATCCAGAGAATCAGAAAGCCGAGAGTGGGCAAGAGCCAACTCAGAACCTGCGTCAGGAACCCCGGTTCGGGTTGACCCGAGAACGTCAGATTTTTATTCGCCAGCGTTCGAGCGAGGTCAGGCTCCACACGTATCGTGGAGAAATGCCGAGCCTTTCCTTCCACTGACTCAATAAAGGTCCCGGTGATCCGCGTTGGCCCCACGACAAGGTCGGACACCTTTTCCTGGTCGGCCAGTTGCTGGAATTCGCTATAGGGAATTGTCTCGATGTGATCTTGCCGAGCGAAGAAGTCCTGTATCAGCATCACCCCCACGACGGCGGCAATGATGTACCAGAAAGTGATCTGATGCTCGCGCTTTATCTCCATGGCGTCCTCCGTGTGCGCTGTTAGGCGCGTTTGCGTTTCGGACCACCGAGCCGCGGAATGAAGCCCGGGACATCCAGCATGTAGCGCCTATAGGCGTCTCCGAACTCGGCCAGCGCCTTCCGTTCCTCGATCAATGCCAGGCGCACATACATGAAGGTGAGAACCGGGAACATCGCGAGCGTGAGCAGGGTCGGCCATTGCAGCAGGAAGCCAAACATGATGAGCACGAAGCCCACATATTGCGGATGCCGGATCCAGGCATAGATGCCCGTGGCGGCAAGTCTGTGTTGGCGCTGCGCGTCGTACAGCAACTTCCACCCTGCGGAGATCAGCATAAATCCGCCGCCGATAAACACGAAACTGAGAATGTGGAAAGGCCCGAAATGCGGGTTGGTCTTCCAGCCGAACAGCACCTCCAGCAAATGTCCGGCATCATGCGATAACCAGTTTACATCCGGATAGCGCGATTGCAGCCATCCGGAAAACAGATAGATTGTCAGGGGGAATCCGTACATCTCCACAAACAACGCCACCAGAAAGGCGCTGAAGGCGCCAAACGAGCGCCAGTCGGTTGTGGTTTGCGGTTTGAAAAAACTGAACGCAAAACCGATAAAAATCACGGAGTTCAGGATCGCCAGCCCCCACAATCCATAGGCGGGAATATCTTGCGCATGGTCCATGGCTATTTCTCCTCTTGTGAATGGCGATGCCCGCCATGTCCGCCGTGCATAAAAAAATGCATCAGCGGACAGGCCAGGATCAGCAGGAATGGCGCCCAGCCGAGCAAATGCAGCCCATGACCGGTGAAGATCAGGAATCCAAGAATCGGCACCGCAACAAGGGCCGCGATTCCGGCGCGCGAGAACAGCCAGCTTCCGCCTTTATCCTGCGCTGGATCATTTTGCCGGGGCATGGGCATTCTCCTTGCTGCTGTTTTTTTGCGCGTCCGGCAGCCCGGTAGATTGCTGCATGTCACGGCTCAGCGTGTCTAACCGCTCACGCATGGCTTTCATCTCGCCGGCCATTTCCGGCATGCGGCAATCATTTTCGTCTACCGAGCAATATTGCATGTAGATGCGCATCAGCTTCATGCGCTTTTCCATATATTCCAGATCGGCGATCTCCTGGCAGCGCGCTTTCATGACCGGCATGCAGTGCTGCATGGAACGGTGCGCTTCCAGATCCTTCTCCATCTGACGCATGTCCTCCTGCATGCCCTGCATTTTTTTGCTATGTTCGATGGCAGGCGTTTGGCCCACGGCATAGTCCGTAACAGGCATAAACAGCATAAGTCCAAACAGTAAAAGGTAAGGTTTCATGACTGTGTAAGGTTTCAAGTAAGGTTTCATGTCAGCCCCCATGTCTACGGTTTTTGAACGCCCATCGTTCTATTCGTCTACCATGTAATTCTGAACCTATCCAAGACGCCCACCCATTGACCTGGATCAACTGTAGTGGCGTTTTTATGCTCTCATCAATTCTTCCACCGCTTTGGCGAGCAAAGCCGTGACATCAATGGCGTTGCTCGGATGCGTGACGGTATTGCACGTAACAATCTTCAAAGCGCCCGTTGCGTGTAGTTCCTCATAGGCCCGGCCAGCGAACAGCCCATGAATGCCCACAATGATAATGCCGGACGCACCAGCCGCATGAAGCCTGCGAGTGGTCGCAATCAATGTGTGAGCTGTTGAGATAATGTCGTCCACCAGCACCGGTGTCCGGTCCTGCCTGGCACTTATATCCGGCACCGAGATCTCGACCTCGCGGTCGCCATGGCGGCGTTTTTCCAGCACCATATACGGCGCATTGGCGCTGCGCGCCACTTCGGCAACCCACTGCTCGCTCTCGCTGTCGGGCCCGACAATCAGCGGCATCGGCACGTTATCACGAACCCAGGCGGCGATGGCCGGGCCGGCATGTACTGCCGCCGCCGGTATCATATATATTTCTGACAGGTCTTTGCGGCGATGCAGATGCGGGTCCACCGTGACCAGCCAGTCAACATGCTGGCTTAGCGCCCTGGCGAAATAGGCGGACGTGATTCCTTCGCCGGGTTTGAATCTTGTGTCCTGACGCATATAGGCAAGATAGGGGCAGATCAGCCCAACCGAATGCGCCTCCAGATCCTTCGCGGTTTCGGCAAGAAATATCAGCGGCAGATACTTCGCGTCCGGCTGGTCCAGGCTGCATACTAGGATAACATCACGCCCCTGCACATCGCCTGTGATACGCAGATAGGTCTCGCCATCCGGAAAGCGGCGGGTTTCCGGATGGCTATATTTAGCCGCGATTGCGGCAGCCAGGCGTTCGCCAATTACTTCATTTCCAGACAACGCCAGCAGCAGCGGCTTCATGCATCGGCCTCCAGCCTGATCACGCCGGGATGGCTGGCGGCGCGGTCAAGCACGGTGACTTTGAGCTTTGACCTTGCGCGGGCTCTTGTCATGTGGTCACCGGGATCTGTTGCCGCGATCGATGAATGCCTTCAAGGCGGGTGCGTTTAAGCAGCAAGGCATTGACTGCCACCAGCGCCGAGCTGCCGGACATTGCCAGCGCCGCCACCTCCGGGCTGATGATGAGCGGGTAGAACACACCGGCGGCGGCAGGGAATGCGATGGCGTTGTAGGCCACCGCCCAGAACAGGTTCTGGTGCATCTTGCGCAAGGTGGCCCGGGAGAGAAGGATCGCCCCGACGATGTCGTAAGGGTCGCTCTTCATGAGCACCACATCGGCGCTTTCAATCGCAACGTCGGTGCCGGCGCCGATGGCGAAGCCCACATCCGCCTGCGTCAGCGCCGGGGCGTCATTGATGCCGTCACCCACCATGCCGACCTTTTTGCCTTGCGCCTGCAACTCCTTGAGCCTTTCAGCCTTCTGCCCGGGCAACACCTCGGCAAGGACGGTGGTGATCCCCAGCTGGCTGGCGATACGCTCTGCTGTCTCCTGGTTATCACCAGTGATCATGGCCACTTCGACGCCGCTCTCCCGCAGCCGTTTCACCGTGGCCGCTGAGGTTGGCCTCGGGGCATCGGCAATGGCGATCAATCCCACCAGTTCACCGCCAAGGGCCACGTGCACGACGGTCTGACCCTTGCCTTGCAATCGCTTGATCTGGTCTGCGAGAGGTAACAAGTCGATACTCTTTTCCTCCATGAGGCGGCGGTTCCCGAGAAAGACAGTGCTCCCGCTGATGCCGGCCATCGCTCCCTTGCCTTCGAGCACTTCAAACCCGGTTGTTTGTTCGACCACACCCCCCTTGGATCGCCGCAAAATCGCCTGGGCCAGGGGATGGTCCGAACCCTGCTCGACTGCCGCTGCTAGCGCCAGCACCTCGTCCTCGCTCGATTTGGGCACGGCGACAACTTCGACCACCTCGGGTTGCCCTAGTGTGAGCGTACCGGTTTTATCGAACACGATTACATCGAGTTTGGTCGCATCCTCCAGCGCCGAAGCGTTCTTGAACAAAATCCCGTTCATGGCGCCGAGGCCTGTGCCCACCATCACCGCCATTGGCGTAGCGAGCCCGAGTGCGTCGGGGCACGCAATGACGAAGACGGTGATGGTAAGGGTTAGCGCAAAGAGCAGTGGCTCCCCGATCCACCAGAACCACACGGCGAAAGTTGCGATCCCGATTACGAGCGCAATTAGCACCAGCCATTGTGACGCTTTATCGGCCAGTAGCTGCGCCGGCGCCTTTGAGTTTTGCGCCTCCTGAACCAGTTTGACGATCTGCGCCAGCGCCGTGTCGGCGCCAACCTTGGTAGCGCGATACTTGAACGCGCCACTCTTATTGATGGTGGCGCCGATCACCATATCGCCCGGCGCCTTCTTGACCGGCATGGACTCGCCAGTGAGCATGGATTCGTCGACCTGGGATTCGCCCTCGATGACCTCGCCATCCACCGGGATCTTGTTGCCCGGGCGGATGACGACGATATCGCCCGCCAGCACCCCGGCGGTAGGCACTTCGACCTCGCGTCCGTCACGAAGCACCATCGCCATCGGCGGGGCGAGATCCATCAAGGTGCGGATCGCCTCCGAGGCCCCCGCACGGGCGCGCATTTCCAGCCAGTGCCCAAGCAGGATGAACACCAGCAGCACCGCCACAGCCTCGTAGAACTGCACGCCAGGAAACAAGAAGGTGGCGCCGATGCTGAACACATAGCCTGTGCCGACCGAGAGCACGATGAGCACCGCCATATTGAGTACGCCGTTCCGCAGCGCCCGCCAGGCGGCGGTGAAAAACGGCCAGCTCGGATAGATCACGGCGACAGTGGCAAGAAGGAACAGCCACACATCAAGGCGCAGTCCAAAAGGCGGGGCGGGGGGCGTGAACATCCCGCCCATGGGAGAGTAAACGAAGATCGGAATGGTGAAAATCAGCGCAATCCAGAAGCGATTGCGCATGTCGCGCACCATCGCCTGCATATCCATACCCGCCCCATGGCCCATCTCATGCGCCATTGCGTCCGCCTTTCCGGCTGGCGCAGGGCGTCCTTTAACGGGAATCGCTTCCGCCCCGTGCGCCATAGGGGCGGGATGAATTGCGTGGCCGTTGGGTCCATGCGCTCGAATTGCCGCGGCCCCGGCCGCGGTATCACCGGCCGCGCAAACATGCTTCGGCAGCAATTCACCTGCACAGTGATAGCCGCACCTGTACACCTTGGCCCTGATGGTCTCGATATTGGTGACGATTTCATCAAAAGTGACCGTTGCGCTGCCAGCGGCGTAGTTGACCTCGGCCTTCTTCACGCCGGGCAGCCGCGCCAATTGCTTCTGTACGCCAAGCGCGCTCAGCACCGAAAGCATGCCGCCAACTTCGATGGTTACAGTCTTCACTTGTCCATCTTCCCTCCGGGCAGGTTGTTGTTTGGGCTTCAGGGCGCAATCATGCCGTTTTCCACATAGGCTTCCTGATACTGAAAAACGATGTCCGCGTTCACCAGCAATACTGAATCGTCCTTATTATCGAAATGAAGACGGGTGAGCAGGTCCTTGATGAGATTGAGGCGGGCCAGGCGCTTGTCATCGGCGCGCACGATGGTCCAGGGCGTGACCGCATTGTGCGTGCGGGCAAACATATTGTTGCGCGCATGACTATAGTTTTTCCAGTTACTGATGGCCTTGGCGTCAATCGGGCTGCTTTTCCACTGCTTCAGAGGATCCAGACGCCGGTCTTCGAGTCTGCTTTTCTGTTCGCTGCGGGTGAGATCAAGGTAATACTTGAATAGCTTTATTCCCGACCTGACGAGCATGTGTTCGAATTCAAGCACGGTCTGCATGAACGCCTCGTATTCTTCCTCGGTGCAGAATTTCATTACCCGTTCGACCCCGGCGCGATTATACCAACTGCGGTTGAACAGGACGAACTCCTGTTCCGCAGGGAGGTATGGAACAAAGCGCTGAAAATACCAGCTGCCGTGATCGCGATCCGAGGGCTTTCCCAGGGCGATCACACGTGTCTCTCTCGGACTCAGATGTTTGACAATGCGCTTGATGACGCCATCCTTCCCAGCGGCGTCACGCCCCTCTATCAATACAAGTATCTTGTCATTACAACGGATAAAATGTTTTTGCAGCTTCACCAGCTCGATTTGCAGGCCATGCAGTTCCGCTTGATATTCCGGCTTACCGATATTCCCGGGTTCCTGACCCGCCTTACTTTCCATGCTCTTCTTTTTCATGCATCGGCCTCCAGCCTGACCACGCCGGGATGATTGCGGACATAGTCCAGCGCATAGGCGAGTTCGCCTCTGGATTCCGCATGCACCGTAAATAGCGGGGTTCCGGTTTCGACCTGTGTGCCAAGCGGGGTGTAGAATTCAAGCCCCGCCGCCTTGGCATTGGGCGCGCCGGCGAGCTTGGCGATTTTCGCCAGCACACGATTATCAATATTGGCCACCATGCCCGCATGCGCCGCCAGTATGGGATGCGTATGGGGCGCGCGTGGCGGTTCCCGCAGGCCGCCCTGCGCAACGCAGATCGCCTCAAATTTCCGTCTCGCATTGCCATTTTCAAGCGCTTCGCGGGCCTTCAGCCGGGCTTCCCGTGCGGAAAGCTTCTGCACAAGTTCGATCAGGCCCGCCGTCAGATCTATCGCGCGCGCCCGCAAATCCTGCGGCGCTGCCGGATCATTGCGCAATACCGCCAGAACATCATGCGCCTCAAGCGCCGGGCCGATGCCACGGCCAACCGGCTGCGCGCCATCTGTCATCATGATCCGCACATGCAGGTCCATGGCCTCTGCAACACTATGCAGGGCGCTCGCCAAATGATGCCCGTCGGCAGGGGTCCGGAGTTTTGCGGTGGGCCCAACCGGAAGGTCGAGCACCACATGGGTGGCGCCCGCCGCAATTTTCTTGGACAGAACCGAGGCGACAAGCTGCCCTTCGCTGTCAATATCCAGCAGCCGTTCCACACGGATCAGAATATCATCCGCCGGGCTGAGATCGACGGCGCCGCCCCACACCAGACAGCCGCCTTCCGCCTCCACCACACGGCGCATCGCCGCCACATCCAGATCAACCGGGGTCAGCGTCTCCATGGTGTCCGCCGTTCCCGCCGGAGAGGTGATCGCCCGCGAAGAGGTTTTCGGGATGGTCAGCCCGCAGGCTGCCGCAATGGCGACGACGATCGGCGTAGTGCGATTGCCGGGCAGGCCGCCAATGCAATGCTTATCGGCAATCGGCTGATCGCCCCAGTCCAGCCTGCTTCCCGTCATCACCATCGCACGGGTCAGTGCCGCCATCTCACTGCGGTTGAGCGCGCGCCCGGAACATGCTGTAATGAAGGCGGACAGATGCACATCGGCATAGCGCCCCGCCACTATATCCTGAATGATCTGTTGCGCCGATTGCGCATCCAGGCGCTGGCCATAGATTTTACCGCGCATCAGGCCGAGCGATTCAACGATGGGGGGATGCGAGAACGAAATTTCGCTGCCATTTTCAACGCCCAGCCGCCGCCAGGCGCTTTCTGACAGGCTTGCTTCGCCATGCCCCAACAGATCGCTGGTGATTTTGCCCAGGGTGGCGATGATGCTGCGCCCGTTGGCGGTTACCTGAATGCGCGCCTGCGCGGTAAATCCCTCGGACCGGCAGATGTGGCAGTCCTGCCGCATATAGACGACAAGCTCCTGATGTGTGTCGATGCCCAGCCGGCGCAAGCGTAAAGTATGCGGCCGGGTCTCTTCTGGAAGGTTATGCGGATTTATCATGGCCGTGATTAATGCCCCTCCAGCGTGGCGCGTTCCAGATGCCCGGGCACGCGGGTCGTCCATTGAAGCTGTTCCTCGATCGCCAGCGGATTAATGGCGCGCGCAAGCCCCGGATAGGGCAGTAGGCTTTTCAGTTCCGGCCCGAAAATAAATGCGCCATCCGGCAGCAGGCTGTAATGCAGCGGCTCTTTGCCCATTGGGTCGCACGTCATGAACAGGGTTTTTCCCGCCACATCATACAGCGCAAAGGCGAACATGATCATGCGGTAAATTCCCTGCACCTCCGCCAGGCTGGGCTGAGCTAAATGGGCGGCGAAGTTTGAGAAGTAAAGCTGCAAAATATCCTCTTATCCCGCATGATAAATGGATATGGAGCCAGTGAGTGTTGGAATCACCTCGACCTCCACAACATCAGAAAAACCGGCGCGGCGAATCAGGATCGGGAGAATCCCTTCCGCATTTGGCTGCGTGTCGGTTACACCGTCGAGCGTTTGCACAGTCCTCCTAAACAGAAACCGCATCATTGGGGTGCGCTGAAACCCGTAGTCTGCAATACAGACACGGCCCCCCGTCTTCAGGCCCATGCGGATCATCAAGAGGATTTCAATTTTTTTCTCCAATGGAACCTGATGCAGCACCAGAGACGAAGTGATGACGTCAAACGGGCCGTGTCTTTCGAGAAACTCCTTACTTAAGAACCCCTCGTGGAAGCCAATATTCACGCCATGCCGGTTTGCCTTAGCCCGTGCGCGCCGCAACACATCGGGATCGGGATCAATTCCGGTCACCCCGGAATCCGGGAATTGCTTCGCCAGAAGCATTGCCAGCGAGCCAGTGCCGCATCCGACATCAAGAACATGTTCGTCTGGCCGCAAACTGATTGTCCGGACCAGCGCGAATCGCCAGATCGATTCGCGAGTCAATAATGCAATGGCAAGATCATAAAGCGGCGTCAGGAAACGCAGTCCCAGAGCGGGTGTAAAAGCAGCCTCTTTATTCATTTGCACTGTCACATTCCGGTATTGAGGAGATAGCTGCTTCCCGCCCGATTATTCTGTTCAACAACATTTGGATAATTGATCCGCTCATGTGAGGGACAGCTTCGTGTTTATCATGGCCGTGTTTAATGCTCCTCCAGCGTGGTGCGTTCCAGATGCTCGGGCACGCGCGTCGCCCATTGAAGCTGTTCCTCGATCGCCAGCCGCAACGCATCGGCGGCCACCGGTTCGCCGTGGGTGATAAAGGTCATGCGCGGCGGCGTCTCGAAATTTCTCAGCCATGTCAGGATTTCTGTGCGGTCGGCATGCGCCGATAGCATGCGCAGATTTTTCACCTCGGCCAGAATGGGCACATAGCCGCCATGGATTTTGACGCTTTCAGCCCCCGCCACCATCGCCGCGCCGCGCGTTCCGGCGGCCTGATAGCCCGCGAACAGGATCGTGTTGCGCGGATCGGGCGCAAACACCTTGAGATGATGCAAAACCCTGCCGCCGGTCGCCATGCCGCTGGCGGCCAGAATGACCTTGGGCATTCTATCCTGGTCAAGGCTCTTCGACTCTTCCGCATCTTGCACGTACCGGGCTACGCCACACAGTGAACGGCATTGCTCCGCCCTCAACCGGTGTTCTCTGAGGTGATTGCAAAAAACCTCGCTGGCGTCTATGGCCATGGGACTGTCGAGATAGACCGGCAGGTCAGGGATACGGTGCGTATGTTTGAGTTGCTGCAGGTGGTACATTAGCGTCTGGGCGCGCCCGACGGCAAAAGCCGGAATCAACACCACGCCTCCGCGCTGCGCCGTCCGGTTAATTATTTCCGCCAGCGTATCTTGCGGGTCGGCCGGCTCATGCGTCCGGTCACCGTAAGTCGATTCGACGACAAGAAAATCCGCCTGACGCACCGGCGACGGATCGCGCATGATCGGATCGGTTGACCTTCCAAGATCGCCGGAAAACACCAGCCTGGTTTTGCCGATAACAAGCTCGACAATTGCCGCGCCGAGAATATGGCCCGCTGGATAAAACCGAACGTTAATTCCAGGGGTAATCTCGAAGCATTCCTCAAACCTCTTGGTGATGATATTGTCAAGGCAGGCGCGGGCCTCCTTTGCGGTATAGAGCGGTTGCGCCGGCCTGTGTTTTGAGAAACCATGCCGGTTGGCAAACTCGGCGTCACGCTCTTGCAGAAACCCGGAGTCCGGTAGCAAAATCGCGCACAGGTCCCTGGTCCCCGTTGTGCAGAACACCGGCCCCTTGAAGCCATTTTTTACCAGCAGCGGCAGATAGCCCGAATGATCAAGATGCGCATGGGTCAAAACCACCGCGTCAATCTGGGCCGGATTAACGGGAAAGCGGTCCCAGTTGCGCAGCCGCAACTGCTTCAGTCCCTGGAACAGCCCGCAATCGATCAGGATTTTTCGCCCGCCCGCTTCAAGCAGATATTTTGATCCGGTCACCGTTCCGGCGCCGCCAAGAAAAGTGAGATTTGTCATAAGGACAGCTTCACACGTTTGAGCAGCGCCGAATTGGCGATAACGGAAAGCGAACTGAGCGCCATTGCCGCCGCCGCGATGATCGGGTTCAGATAGCCAAGCGCGGCAATTGGAATGCCGAGCGTATTGTAGATGAAAGCCCAGAACAGATTTTGCTTGATCTTGCGCAAGGTCAGACGCGACAACCGGATCGCCAGCACGACTTCGCGCACGTCATTCTTGATCAGGATGATGCCGCCGGTTTCCTTGGCGACGTCTGAGCCCGAACCAATGGCGATGCCAATATCGGCGGTGGCAAGCGCGGGCGCATCATTCACCCCGTCCCCCACCATGGCGACCATCTTGTTTTGCGATTGCAGCTCTTTGATGATTTTCGCCTTATCGCCGGGCAACACCTCTGCGATAATCCGGTCAATGCCAAGCTCGCGGCCAATGGCCTGCGCCGTGCGTGTATTGTCGCCGGTCAGCATGATAACTTCGATGCCTTCCTGGCGCAGCGCGGCCACCGCCTCCTGTGCTTCGGGCTTGATCGTGTCCGCCACGGCGATAACGCCGGTCAGCACGCCATCCGCCGCCAGCAGCATGGCGGTTTTGCCTTCGCGTTCAAGCCGGGTCATACTGTCTTCAGCGCTAGCAATGGAGATGTTTTCCTGCAGCATTAAACGGCGATTGCCCAGCCAAACCGTTTTCCCGTCCACGGTTCCGCGAATGCCGTGTCCCGCAATGCTGTTAAATGCACTGACTGCGGGCACTGTCAGGCCGCGCTGCTTAGCGGCGCGCACAATCGCCTCGCCCAGCGGATGCTCCGATCCAATTTCAACCGCTGCCGCCAGACGCAACACCTCCGCTTCACTGGAGCCGCCAAAGCTTACAATATCAGTAACCTCCGGCTCGCCGCGGGTCAGGGTTCCCGTCTTGTCGAACACAATCACATTCAGATTGCGCGCCCGCTCCAGCACCTCGGCGCCCCGGATCAGGATGCCGGCCTCCGCCCCCTTGCCGACCCCCACCATCAGCGCGGCTGGCGTCGCCACGCCCAGCGCACACGGGCAGGAAATAATCAGCACCGCGATAAAGGAAAGCAGCGCCTGCGGAAAATCCCCGGCCAGCCACCAGCCGAAAAACGCCAGAAAGGCAATCGCCACCACGGCGGGCACGAAATAGCCGGTGACCTGATCGGCCAGGCGCTGCACCTGAGCCGTGCTGGTTTGCGCCTCTTCCACCAGCCGGATGATTTGCGCCAGCGCCGTATCCTTGCCCACCCGCGTTGCCGTAAATCGCAACATGCCGCTGCGGTTGAGCGTGCCGCCGATCAGTTTCGCGCCGGGCGATTTGGACACCGGCATGGATTCGCCGGTCAGCATGGATTCGTCTACGGATGATGCGCCCTCTTGCACATCGCCATCGGTTGGAATGCGCTCTCCCGGGCGCACGATAACCACTTCCCCAACCATGATGGCTTCAGCGGGAATTTCCTCTTCCTTGCCATCACGAATCACATGCGCGACAGCGGGCCGCAAATCCATCAGCTTGCGCACCGCTGCCGATGAGCGCATCTTGATGATCTCTTCCATATATTTGCCGAGCAGCACAAAGGCGATAATGACGGCGGAAACCTCGAAGTAAACTTCCCGCTCATCCACTTTTACGGGGAGAGCATCGGGAAAGAAGATGACCGCCACACTGAAGAAATAGGCAACGCTGGTGCCAAGGGCTATAAGGAAGTCCATGTTGACTGACCGCGCGCGCAACCCCGCCCAGGCACCCTTGTAGAAGCCCCAGCCGCCGATGAACTGCACCGGCGTCACCAGAATGAACAGCCACACCCCCCAGGTGAACCATGGCAATGCCGGGATCGGAACCCAGGTGACGATGGTGGCGCCCGCAGCAAGGGCAATGAACGCGCCTGCCCGCAAAATCGCCAGCGCCAGTACGCCGGTCAGCGCGATGGTGACCCGGGTGCGCATGGATTTAAGTTCGCGCTCGGGATCCTCGAAGGTGTTTTTGCAGCCGGAACTGCAAAAATAATACAGTCGCGCCGCGCGTTCTGATGTCAGGCCCGCCGCCACCGCGCCCGCTTTGCTGACCATCATACCGCAGATCGGGTCTTTGGCCATATTGCCGGGGGCTGCGGCAGCGCCGGTCGCGTGATGCGCGTGCGCATGATCAATCATGGAAGAGATCCTTTCGCCATCTCATAATCAGTTGCGGCTTTTGCGTAATTTAACACCCTGCTGCGACCCCAGCTGTTGAGCCAAGTCAAATACCCAGGCAGTTTTATGGGGTAGCTTGCCATTTCAACAGCGGCCCTATTGCTATATATACCCATATGGGGTATTATTCAAGCATGGACATGAAAACTAAAAAAGCCAGCCTGAACCGCCTCGCCCGGATCGAGGGGCAGGTGCGCGGCGTGCGCAATATGGTCGAGGAAGACCGCTATTGCATCGACATATTGACCCAGATCAATGCTGCGCGCGCGGCTCTTGACAGGGTGGAACAGGAAGTGCTGCGCGAGCATTTACGGACTTGCGTCACGCATGCCTTTCACAACGGATCGCTCCGGGACCGCCAGCAAAAGATCGACGAGTTAATCAAGGTTCTGGATAGTCAACGCCGCTGAGCGGGTGCTCTTGCGGCCATCAAACAGGGAGAAAGCGCCATGACCAGTTTATTTCAGAGAAGCCTCGCCCCCTTAACCGCGCTCGGCTTGCTGCTTGCCGCCCCCGCAAGCGCGCAGGCGCCAGCGCCAGACCCGCATCACCCGGCGGGAGCGCCCGCTGCCGGCGCACCCGCCACGCCAGGCATGACGATGCCAATGATGGGCGGTGGAATGATGCCGATGATGAACCAAATGATGGGAATGATGCCAATGATGGGCATGCAAGCTGGCCCGCAAGGCATGATGGGCTGGGATCACCCCATGATGGGGATGATGATTACGCATTCTGTAGGATTATTTGCTTTTTTAAAAGCTGAACTCGGAATTACAGAGGCGCAAACGCATGCATGGACGGCCTATACCGCGCAACTGACGCCGCTTATCAAGAAACATCAGGACGCCATGCAGATGACGCCCGATGCTGACGCAAAACCGCGCACCTGGATTGAGCGCCTCGCCGATAATGAAGCAAGGCTGAGCGAGCATCTGGAAGCGATGAAAAAAATCCGCCCCGCCGCCACGGCATTGTATGCGGCGCTGACCCCGGAACAGAAGAAAAAAGCCGACGAACTAATGCCGTTAATGCCGGGCGCAGTGGGCATGAAAATGGGTCTGCGGCGGGAAGGCAAGTGAACCACTTACCTTCCTATGGCGGGGTCTTTCTGCCTGATCACACTCCCCTTGCGGTAAAATAATTATACAGGGGACAGAAAATCAGCGTGATGTACCAGGCGCAGACGATGCTTGCGCCAAGGCCCAGCAGAAAGCCTGGCAATGTTAATACCTTGAGCCATGGCAGAAAGAGTGAAAGTACAACATGCTGTTCCGCCGTGCCCGGAAAAAGCACATAGAACAGAATGCAGAGCGCATATGAGATTGCGAGGAATGCGCTCAGGCTGACGCCGAAGCCCTCGTTTCTCAAGGCGTCAACTGTGGGTCACGGTCTCATCGAAAGTAACGGGAAGCATTCTACTGAGATAGTACGGTATGATATTGATATTGCCGTTTATCATCTGTTGTCGAAGAACAGGTATTTGGCGAGCGCGGCGACGCTGAGAACGACTAGCACACCGGCCAGCAGTCCGCCCCATCCCATGCCCCACATCATTGAGCCACCGCCGTTCATTACTTCATTCATCATCATCTCCCGATATATTGAGCTTCTCCAGTCTTTAAGCAGCCGTAGCTGCTTCCCTGTAAAAAAGCGCTGCGGCAAAGCTGCAGGCGCATATTTTTTCCGTAAGGATATTCCCGGAGTAAAACGTCTGTCGCAGGAGAAAATCCTTGTCACTTTCTTATGCGTATTTCTAAAAAGCATACTGCGTCCTTATTTCTTTTTCGCATTATCAGACAAGCCACTTAACGTAACCAGCCATGGAGATTGTTATGCACCACGACCACGGATCAATGCGCGAATGTATTCAGCTTTGCTGGGAATGCCGTAACGAATGCCA
>DAIOWE010000011.1:0-31168 GCA_036758605.1 Pseudomonadota bacterium
GGCCCGGTCCAGTTTGGTCAGAATATCGCCAGGAAGATATCCCAGCATATCGTCATATTGCATATGTGGTACGAAACTATTGTCGCTTACCGGCAGCGCATGACCAATGCGTTGCGGCGGCGGATGGCGCAATAACCGGTTTGGGTTCGTTCCCTGCTGCATCAAAATCTGGTACAGGCCAGCGCGATCCTGCGCCCCGATGGCGGCGGCAAGCTGATGCAGTTTTTCACCCGGCTGATTGATCTGGTGTCGCGCCGGCAGCATGGCAGCAATTCTATCCCAGCGATCAACGGGTATCCGGCGCAATAGTCCCGCGACAGAATGGCGCACCACCGGGGGCAGGGGAGCCAAAATCTGCGCAATACGGTTGAACCAGACATAACGGCCATAGCCTGCGAACAATTCATCCCCGCCATCGCCGGACAACGCAACGCGAACATGCCTTCGGGTCAGGGCGCAGACCAGATAGGTCGGCAGTTGCGAGGAATCGCCAAACGGTTCATCATAGATATCCGCCAGTTGCGGCACGATCTGCAAGGCGTCATCCGCAGAGAACATATGTTCGGTATGATCCGTACCAAGAATATCCGCTACCTGCCGGGCATAGGGCGCCTCGTTCAACCGGTCATCGGCAAAGCCAATGGTAAAGGTGCGCACGGGCCGGGTGCTTTGCGCCTGCATCAACGCCACCACCAGGGACGAATCTATGCCGCCAGATAAAAACGCGCCCAGTGGCACATCCGCCACCATACGCCGGCCAACAGCGTCTTTAAGAAGCGTTTCCAGCGTCTCCAGGGTGTCCGCCGTAGCGATATGGGCGCGCCCGGCGCGCACCACCTCTGTCAGATCCCAATAAGTTTCAAAACGCAGTTGCCCATCCTGCGCCAGATGCAACATGGTCCCCGGCATTAACTTATACACCCCATGATAAATGCTGTAGGGTGAACCAATATAGGAATAGGCGATCATGTCCCCCACTGCCGCCGGGTTGATGTGCGGGCGAAAGCCATCATGGCGATGCAGGGCCTTCAGTTCCGATGCAAACAGGAACAGCCCGTTCTGATGGCTCCAGTATAAGGGCTTCACCCCCACGCGATCGCGGATCAGCGTCAGGCTGCGCGATTGCTGGTCCCACACGGCAATGGCGAACATGCCCAGCAGGCGGCGCACGGTTTGCGCAATACCCCAGCAGGCAAAGCCTTCGGCGATGGTTTCGGTGTCGCTGTGGCCGCGAAACACATGGCCACGGCGCTGCAATTCCTGCCGCAGCTCGCCGAAATTATATACTTCGCCATTATACGCGATGATATAGCGTCCATTGCCGGACACCATCGGCTGCGCGCCCTGCGGCGACAGATCAATGATCGACAGCCGCTGATGCCCGATGCCAACCCCTGCCAGCGCATCTACCCAGACGCCTGCATCATCGGGGCCGCGATGCCTTAAACTTTCCGCCATGCGGCGCGCCTGATCCGCCAGCGCGCCTGCCTCGCCAAGGCGTGAGGGGCGCCGGTCTACAAAACCCGCTAACCCGCACATTGCAATTTTTCCATTTATATTCCGCGTGATTCGTATAGAAGCGGCTATACTAGCAGCAACTGACGCAATGGATGGTGCAATGCGTAACCCCCAGCCAAATTCCGATCCGCGCGGCGCGGTTGACCCGAGGTTCTGGGCGGGCAAGCGGGTGCTGCTTACCGGGCATACGGGTTTCAAGGGAAGCTGGCTTTGCGTGTGGCTGGCGCAGATGGGGGCGGAAATTTTCGGATATGCGCTGGCCCCTGAACGGGATGACGATATTTTTTCGGCGCTGGATTTGCCCGCGCGTCTGGGGGGACGCCTGCACCACCAGATCGGCGATGTCCGCGATCTGGACAGTTTGACGCAAGCGGTGCGCATGGCGCGCCCGGATATTATTTTCCATCTGGCGGCGCAGCCCCTGGTGCGGCGCTCTTACCGCATGCCGGTGGAAACATTCGCTACCAATGCGCAGGGAACGGTGCATGTGCTGGACGCGGCGCGCGCCCATGATGGGATAAGCGCGATCGTCATCATCACTACCGACAAAGTGTATGAAAATACCGGCGATGAACAGGCCTATGCCGAGACTGACCGGTTGGGCGGGCATGATCCCTACAGCGCCAGCAAGGCCATGGCCGAAATTGCCGTCAGCGCGTGGCGGCGCTCGTTTTATTCAGCAGATGGACCGGCTATCGCCACCGCCCGCGCGGGCAATGTTATTGGCGGCGGTGACTGGAGCGAAGACCGACTGATTGCCGATGCGATGCGCGCCTGGCGCGCGGACGAAACACTTATCATCCGAAGCCCCCACGCCACCCGTCCCTGGCAACATGTCTGTGATCCGCTGCGCGGCTATCTTGTGCTGGCGCAGGCGCTGGCGGCTGACGGTGCGCGTTTTGCGCAGGCGTGGAATTTCGGCCCTGAAATATATTCCGTGTGCGACGTACAAAGCGTGATTGACCGTCTGGTGGGTGAAATGCGCGCGCATGATTTTGCGGCAAACTGGCGCGCCGATCCGCCCAAAGATCAACCGCATGAGGCGGCGCGCCTTGAACTGGATTGCAGCAAGGCGCGCGAAGAACTGCATTGGCGGCCACAGCATGGCCTGGATGCGGCGTTATCGCTGACCGCCGGCTGGTACCGCGCACAAATTACCGGCGCGTCACCACAGGATTTGTTCGATCTGACGGTGGCGCAACTCTGTACCGTTTTTTGATCTCATTGATCCAATCCCCCCACCCCGGCCCTCCCCACGAGGGGGGAGGGAGAAGATCAGAATTCTGCGCCAGATTCCCCTCCCCCTTGTGGGGAGGGGTTAGGGGTGGGGGGCCAAACCCGATTCAACTTAAAAAGAAAAATCGCTAAACCCGCACCGCGCCCGTATGCGTGGCTTCCAGCGCAAAGGCGGCGGCCATCAGCGCTTTTGTATAATCCGTTTGCGGATGATCAAAAATCATGTCCGCCGCGCCCTGTTCAACGACGCGGCCAGACTGCATCACAATTACCTGATTGGCCATGGCGCGCACCACCTTCAGATCATGGCTGATGAACAGATAGGCCAGCGCGTGGCGCGCCTGCAGATCGCGCAGCAGGTCAACAATCTGCGCCTGCACGGTCATGTCCAGCGCGCTGGTGGGTTCATCCAGAACGACAAGGCGTGGTTGCAGCGCCATGGCGCGGGCGATGGCGATACGCTGGCGCTGACCACCGGAAAATTCATGCGGATAACGGTCCTGCAATGCCGGATCAAGCCCCACTTCGCGCAGCGCATTGGCCACAATGGCGCGCTGCTCCTGTGTGCTCGGGCGTTTGCCATGCACCAGTAATCCTTCGGCGATGATCTGCCCCACGGACAGTCGCGGACTTAGCGAGCCATACGGATCCTGAAACACAATCTGCATGTCCTTGCGCAAGGGGCGCATCTGCTGGCTGTTCAGATTATGGATCGGATTGCCCACATAGGTAATTTTGCCCTGCGATGCGATCAGACGCAGAATAGCCAGGCCCAGGGTGGTTTTTCCTGAACCGGATTCGCCCACAATACCCAGGGTTTCGCCCGCCCGAACTGAAAGCGAAATGCCGTCCACGGCCTTGACATGGTCCTGGGTGCGGCTGAACAGGCGGCGCTTGAGCGGAAACCAGACTTTCATATCCTCCGCCGTCAGCACCACCGGTGCGTCAGGTTTCACCGCATGCGGGCGGCCTTTGGGTTCGGATTCGATCAGATGCCTTGTATATTCCTCATGCGGATGATCGAACACCTGTTGCACCGGCCCGGATTCGATAATTTTTCCGCCCAGCATGACGCACACATTATCCGCCATTTTGCGCACAATGCCCAGATCATGGGTAATCAGCAGCATCGCCATGCCCAATTGTTTTTGCAGCCGCTGCAACAGTTCCAATATTTGCGCCTGAACGGTGACATCAAGCGCGGTTGTGGGTTCATCGGCGATAAACAGGTCCGGCTCATTAGCCAGCGCCATGGCGATCATCACGCGCTGACGTTCGCCGCCCGAAAGTTCATGCGGGTATGCACCCAGCCGCGCCTGCGCATTGCGCAGGCCGACCAGATGCAGCAGTTCCAGCACGCGCGCCTGCACCTCGGCACCGCGATAGCCCTTGTGCAGCTCCAGTATCTCGCCGACCTGACGCAGGATCGGATGCAGCGGATTAAGGCTGGTCATCGGTTCCTGAAACACCATGGAAATGCGATTGCCGCGCACCTTGCGAAGCGCGGCCTCATCCGCGCCCATCAGTTCCTGACCGGCAAACAGGATCGAGCCGGACGGGTGGCTGGCCGCCGGATAGGGCAGCAATTGCAGAATGCTCAGCGCCGTGATGGATTTGCCCGAACCGGATTCGCCCACCAGCGCCAGCGTCTTGCCTTTTTCCAGCGTGAAAGAGGCGCGCTCCAGCGCCAGCACATCGCGTCCCTCGGAACGAAATGCGATAGACAGATTGCGGACCTGTAATAAATGTTCGCCGCTCATTTTGCGCCCAGCGCTTTACGCGGATCAAACGCATCGCGCACCGCCTCGCCCACAAACACCAGCAGGCTCAGCATCACCGCGATCACCGAAAAGGCGGTGATGCCCAGCCAGGGCGCCTGAATATTATTTTTTCCCTGCGCCAGCAGTTCGCCCAGCGAAGGCGATCCCGGCGGCAGGCCAAAGCCCAGAAAATCCAGTGAAGTCAGCGTGGTGATGGACCCGTTCAGAATAAACGGCATGAAGGTCAGCGCCGCCACCATGGCGTTGGGCAGCATATGCCGCCACATGATGGTCACATTGCCGACGCCCAACGCGCGCGCGGCGCGCACATATTCGAAATTCCGGGCGCGCAAAAATTCCGCCCGCACCACCGGCACCAGCGCGATCCAGCTAAAGGCCAGCATGATGCCCAGCAATATCCAGAAATTCGGTTCAATCACGGCGGCCAGAATGATCAGCAGGTAAATGATCGGAACCGATGTCCACACTTCGATAAAACGCTGAAACCCCAGATCGATCCAGCCACCGAAATAGCCCTGCACCGCGCCCGCAATAACGCCGAAAATCGACGAAAAAATCGTCAGGGTCAGGCCAAACAGAACCGAAATGCGAAAGCCATAAATCAGCCGGGCCATCACATCACGCGCCTGATCGTCCGTACCCAGCCAATTATCCGCCGACGGCGGCGCGGGGGCCGGAACCGGCAAATCCAGATTGATGGTGTCATAGCTGTATCGGATCGGTGGCCACCAGATGCGCCCGTCTTTTGCCGCGACTAAATCTTTCAGAAACGGGTCGCGATAATCCGCCTCTGTATCAAAATCGCCGCCAAACGCGGTTTCGGGATAGCTGACAAATGCCGGAAAATAATAGTCCCCGTCAAAGCGCAACAACAGCGGCTTGTCATTGGCGATCAGTTCGGCAAACAAGGTCACAAAAAACAGCGCCAGAAAAACCCATGTGGACCAATAGCCGCGCTTGTTCGCCCTGAAATTCTGCCATCGTCTGCGGCCAATCGGGGACATGCTCATACCTCACGGCTGGCGAAATCGATGCGTGGATCAACCCACGCATAGGTCAGATCGCTGATCAGGGAAATCACCAGTCCCATAAGCGAAAAAATATACAGCGTGCCAAACACCACGGGATAATCGCGGTTGATAATGGATTCAAACGACAACAGGCCCAGCCCATCCAGCGAAAATATAGTTTCGATCAGCAGTGAATTGGCAAAGAAAATTCCGATAAACGCGCCCGGAAATCCCGAAATCACAATCAGCATGGCGTTGCGGAACACATGCCCATACAGCACTTCACGTTCACTCAGCCCCTTTGCGCGGGCGGTGACGACATAATGTTTTTTGATCTCGTCCAGAAACGAGTTTTTTGTCAGCAGAGTGGTGGTGGCGAACCCGCCAATCAGCATGGCGGTGATGGGCAGCGCCAGATGCCAGAAATAATCCACAATGCGCATCGGCCAGGAAAGTGTATCCCAGTTTTCCGACACAATGCCGCGCAGCGGAAACAAATCCAGAAAACTGCCGCCCGCAAACAGAATGATCAGCAGCACCGCAAATAAAAAACCGGGAATGGCATAGCCGATAATGATCACCGCACTGGTCCACACGTCGAACCGGCTGCCATCCTGCACGGCCTTGCGCACCCCCAGCGGAATGGAAATCATATAGGCCAGAAGCGTCGTCCACAGGCCCAGCGATATGGAAACCGGCATTTTTTCCTGAATCAGTGAAATCACGCTGACATCGCGAAAATAACTTTCGCCAAAATCAAACCGCAGATAGCCCCACAGCATTTTGCCAAAGCGTTCATGCGCAGGCTTGTCGAAACCAAACTGCGCTTCCAGTTCCCGGATGAATTCCGGGTCCAGCCCCTGCGCGCCGCGATATTTGCTGCTGGCGGTTCCCTCAAAATTCTGGGCGCGTGCCGCACCGCCGGTCATTTCCCCGCCGCCGCCGGAAAACCGCGCGGTGGCCGAAACATCCGTACCCTGAACTTGCGCAATAATGCGTTCTACCGGCCCGCCGGGCGCAAACTGCACCAGCAGAAAATTGATCAGCATGATGCCAAACAATGTCGGGATCATCAGCAGGATGCGATAGCTGATATAACGCGCCATCAGTTGGCCTTTCGGCTGTCGATACGCGCCGCCTTCGCCGGATCGGCCCACCAGGTGTCGAGTATGCCCGTATCATATTTTGGCGTCACCGTGGGGCGGCCAAAACGGTCCCAATAGGCAATGGTGTGCACGCCTTTGAACCATTGCGGCACCCAGTAATGCTGGCTGCGCAACACGCGGTCGAGCGCCCTTGCCGCCGCAGTAAGGGCTGCACGATCCGGGGCGGCGATCACCGCTTCGATCAGCACATCGATTACCGGATCAGAAATGCCAGAAATATTGCGGCTTCCCGGCTGCGACGCGGCGGCGGAAGAGAAATATCCGCGCAATTCTATGCCCGGCGTATTGCGCTGTACATAACGCGATGTGGTGATGTCGAAATCGAATGTTTCCACCCGCGCTTCATATTGTGAGGGATCAACCGTGCGCACCTTTGCGTCAATGCCCAACCGTTTCAGATTACGGATATAGGGGCCGATGATGCGCTCAAAGGCGGTTTCATAATTCAGGAATTCGATTGCCAAATGTTCGCCGCTGGCGTTTACACGTTTGCCGTCTTTAACGCGCCAGCCCGCCGCATCCAGCAATTCACCTGCCTGCTTCAGTTCCTTACGCAGATTGCCGCTGCCATTGGTGACGTGGGGCACATAGGCGCGATCAAACACAGCGGCGGGCAGTTTGTCCCGGTGCGGTTCCAGCAGTGCAAGCTCGGCGGCGCCGGGCAGGCCCGATGCGGCGAGACTGGAGTTTTCAAAATAGCTGTCGGTGCGATCATACAGGCCGAAAAACAGATTGCGGTTGGCCCATTCAAAATCAAACGCCAGATCAAGCGCGCGCCGCACCCGAATATCTGCAAATTTTTCGCGCCGAAGATTGATGAAAAATCCCTGCACCCCGGACGGGTTTTCGTCCGCCAGTGTGGCGCGCACCACGCGCCCGTCGCGCTTTGCTGGAAAATCATATTCCGTCGCCCAGGTTTTCGAGGTGAATTCCTCACGCATATCATACGCCCCCGCCTTGAAGGCCTCAAACGCCACCGAACGGTCGCGGAAAAAATCATAGCGGATGGCGGCGAAATTAAACCGCCCGCGATTGACCGGCAAATTCCATCCCCAATAATCCGGATTGCGGGCATAGGTGATGGATCGCCCAGGCTGCGCATCTTTCACCGTGTACGGACCACTGCCCAGCGGCGGGTCCACCGTGGTTGCCGTAAAATCATGTGTGCTATAATAGGCTTTGGAAAATACCGGCAATTCCGCCACGATCATTGGCAGGTCGCGGGTTTCCGCGCCGGCGAAAGTAAAGCGCACATGATGCGCATCCAGCGCCTCGGCTTTGGCCACGTCGCGCAATGGCAGGCGGATAAAGGGATGGCCATCCTTTTTCAGCATGTCAAAACTGAACGCCACGTCGGCGGTGGTTACAGGCGTACCATCATGAAAGCGGGCCTCGCCGCGCAAAGTGAATGTCACTGACCTGCGATCTTCTGATATTTCGGCAGATTGCGCCAGCAGCCCATACATGGCGTCGGGTTCATCCATCGCGCGCACCATCAATGTATCGAACAGCAGGTTCAATCCTTCCGCCGGCTGCCCCTTCAGGATAAAGGCGTTCAGACTGTCAAACGATGTCACGCCGGATGTGCCAATCATCGACAATTGCCCGCCCACCGGCGCATCGGGGTTTACATATGCGAAATGCGTGAAATTTTCGGGATATTTCAGATCTCCAAACGCCGACAGCCCATGACTGGATGCGGCGTGTGCGGGGATGGTGATGAGGAATAACAGGATAAAAGTCATAAAATGCAACATGCCACGACCGTCTTTGCGAGGAGCGCAGCGACGCGGCAATCCAGAGTCACAAACACAGCCCTTTGCGAGTGACTCTGGATCGCCGCGCTTCGCTCGCGATGACGAGGAGCTATGGGATTGTTCTAAGCTGCATAAAATTCGCATCGGGCGCCCGGTCATTTGGGCTTTGCGTCTTTGTGCCACCACAGATCGGGAAAGCCGATATTATAATCGGGCAAGGGCTTTGGATATTCCAGCACATTCCAATAGGCTGCGCGGGTAATGGGCGTATGCCATTGCGGCACCAGATAATGCCCCCACAACAATACCCGGTCTAGCGCGCGGCTGGCCGTGATCAATGCGGCGCGGTTTTCCGCAAAGATGATCCTGTCAATCAGCGCATCAACCACAGGGCTTTTGACCCCCGCCAGATTGCGGCTGCCGGGGCGGTCTGCTGCGGCGGTGCTCCAATATTCTCGCTGCTCATTGCCGGGCGAAAGCGAATTGGCAATGCCGCCGATGATAATGTCAAAATCGTAAGAATCCGTGCGATTTTTATATTGCGCGGTGTCAATCATGCGGATGGATGGCTTGATCCCCAGCCGTTCCAGGCTGCGCGCATAGGGCGATACGACGCGCTCGAAATTCGGCTGATCCAGTAAAAACTCGACCTGCATTTTTTCGCCGCTGGCGGCATGGGTCAACACGCCGTCCTTCACCTGCCAGCCGGCCTCTGCAAACAGGCGTTGCGCCTCGCGCAGATTTTTGCGGTTCTCGCCGCTTCCGTCGGTCACTGGCGGCTTGTAAATAGTGGTGAAAACTTCCGGCGGCAATTGCGCCCGAAATGGTTCCAGCAATGCCAGTTCGGCGGCGTCGGGCAGTGCGCTCGCCGCCAGTTCGGAATTCTGGAAATAGCTGCTGGAGCGCGCATATTGGCCATAGAACAGGTTCCTGTTCGCCCATTCAAAATCAAACGCATAGTTGAACGCCTGGCGCACGCGCGGATCGGAAAACCTGGTGCGCCGTGTATTGAACAAAAACCCTTGCATGGGTTCGGCATTGCGGGTTTCCAGTCCGGCGCGCACCACCTTGCCCTGTTTTGCCGCAGGAAAATCATAACCAATGGCCCAGTTCCTGGCGCTGGTCTCGAAGCGCACATCAAAATTATTGGCTTTGAACGCTTCCAGCGCCACCGTGTCGTCGCGGTAATATTCAAACACGATCTGGTCAAAATTATGCGCACCAACATTCACGGGCAGGTTCCTGCCCCAATAATCCTTCACGCGCTCCAGGGTAATATTGCGGTTCGTTTCAACCTTGCCGATGCGATAGGGGCCACTGCCCAGTGGCGGCTCCAGCGTCGTTGCCTCAAAATCCCGGCCTTTCCAATAATGTGCAGGCAGGATCGGCAATTGTCCCATGATCAACGGCAATTCGCGATTACCCGCCGCGTCAAATTCAAAGCGCACCCCATTTGCTCCAGCCTTGGCGGCGCTTTTCACATTGGCGTAATAAAAGCGGTAAACAGGCGCGCCCTTGTCGCGCAGGATGTTGAAGCTGAACACCACATCTTCCGGCGTGACCGGCTTGCCGTCATGCCAGCGCGCTTCGGGGCGCAGGGTGAACACAACCCATGAAAAATCTGCCGCGACCTCGATGGAGGAGGCCAGCAAGCCATATTCTGCACCCGCTTCGTCATAGGATGCGCTCAGCAGCCGGTCATAGATCTGGCTTGCCCCCGCCGCCGCCTCGCCTTTCAGGATAAACGGGTTCAGGCTGTCAAAACCGCCAATCGCCGCCATGCGCAACACGCCGCCCTTGGGGGCGTCCGGATTGACATAGTCAAAGCGTTTGAAATCCGCTGGATATTTCAGTTCGCCAAATAATGACAGGCCATGCGAGGTGCGGCTGTCCGCCGCTTGCGCAACACCGGCGGCGATCAGCAAAAGCGCAATCAGGCATCCAGTGATTTTTCGCATAGGCCTATCGTTGGTTAATGGCGGCTCCGGTTACTTCTTTGGAAGCGGCGGTGCCTTGGGGCTGTTGTCGCGCAGATACAAAATGACATCCGCGCGATCCGCCTGCTTTTTCAGGCCCGCAAAGGCCATTTTGTTACCGGGTATTGCCGCCTTGGGATTGGCAAGATATTTATCCAGGTTCTCATAGGTCCATTCCCCGCCATGGCCGGTCATGGCCGGTGAATAGCCAAAGTCGGCAGCCGACGCGACCTTGCGGCCAACCACATCGTGCAGATTGGGGCCAACCTTGTTGCCCCCCGCCGCATCTACCGCATGACAGGCGGCGCATTTCTTAAAGACCTTGCCGCCATTGTCCGCATTACCGGCGGCCAGCGCCGCCGCCAGGCTTACTTCATCCGCTGCTGCGGGGGCTGCTGCCTCTGGCGCATCTTCAGCCGGAGCTTCGGCCTTTGCAGATTCGGTCCCGTGCGATTCGGGTTCCGGAAAAATCTGCTCGCTCGCCAGGCTAATGGCGAACAACAGCAGAAAAGTACCTAAAATGGCGCCCGCTATCTTGTTAATTGTAAACGAATCCATGATCTTCCGCCTTGCTGGTAACGACGCGGGACATTAGCCGCTTCCGGCGGCACGGCGCAAGCCGTATAAGGGGGGACCAAATCACGCTTATTCAGGAAGCCAATCAGGTGAACACCCGCAATCCGATCATTATTATTCCCGCCCGTATGGGGGCCACACGGCTGCCCAATAAGCCGCTGGCCGATATTCATGGCCAGCCCATGATTGTGCATGTCTGGCGCAGGGCGATCGAATCGAAGGCCGGGCGGGTGCTGGTCGCGGCGGGCGAACAGGAAATCGTTGATGTGATCCTTGCGGCGGGCGGCGAGGCGGTGCTGACCGATCGCGAACTTACCACCGGGTCTGACCGGATTGCGCAGGCGGTAAAACGGCTGGACCCGCGTCAGGAACATGACTTTGTGATCAATCTGCAGGGCGATCTGCCCACTATTGCGCCCGCTGATATCGGGACTGTGCTGCTGCCACTGGCCGACCCGGCGGTGGATATTGCGACGCTGGTGACCGAAATCACCCGGCCCGAAGAAATCCATGATCCCAATGTGGTGAAAGCGGTGCTTTCATTTCCTGTGAAACAGACCGGCCCGGTACATATTGCCAATGCGCTGTATTTCAGCCGCACCGCCGTTCCATCAGGCGAAGGGCCGCTGTATCATCATATCGGCGTCTATGCGTACCGGCGTTCCGCGCTGGAACGCTTCGTTACGCTGCCACAATCGGTGCTGGAAAAACGTGAAAGGCTGGAACAGTTGCGCGCCATGGAAGCTGGTATGAAGATCGCAGCCGCCTATGTGGACAGTGTGCCGCTGGGGGTGGATACCCCGGCCGATCTTGAACGCGCCCGCGCGGCGCTGGCGTAATCACCATGACAAAAAAAGCATCACCTGCCAGCGTGGCGAACATCATCTCGTTTCAGGGCGAACCCGGCGCCAATTCGCAAATGGCCTGCCACGAAGCGTTTCCCGGCATGGAAACCCTGGCCTGCCCAACCTTTGAAGAAGCCTTTGCCGCTGTCGAAGAAGGCCGCGCCCGGCTGGCCATGATTCCGGTAGAAAATTCCGTGTCTGGACGGGTTGCGGATATTCATCACCTGTTGCCGGAATCCGGCCTATACATAAATGGCGAGCATTTCTTCCGGGTGCATCATCAATTGCTGGGGGTCAAAGGGGCAACGCTGGCGGGTCTCAAGACGGTGCGCAGCCAATTACCGGCGCTTGGCCAGTGCCGCAAACTGATCAATGAATTGAAGCTGACGCAAATTCCCGCCGCCGATACGGCGGGATCGGCGCGTCAGGTTGCAGAGGCGGGCGATCCAACAGCGGCGGCGCTGGCCCCCACGCTGGCGGCGGAAATTTACGGCCTGGATATTCTGCGTGCGAATGTGGAGGACCTGGATCACAACACCACACGGTTCCTGATCATGTCGAAGGAACCGCAGGAACCTGCACCCGATTCTGGTCCGCTGATCACCAGCTTTGTGTTTCAGGTGCGAAATGTGCCCGCCGCCTTGTTCAAGGCCATGGGCGGTTTCGCCACCAATGGGGTCAATATGACCAAGCTGGAAAGTTATCAGCTCGACGGTTCGTTCAATGCAACGCAATTTTACGCGGATGTGGATGGGCATCCGGCGCAGCGCGCGCTGCGTCTGGCGTTTGAGGAACTGGAGTTTTTCTCGTCGCACCTGAAAATTCTGGGTGTGTACCCCGCGCACAAATACCGGCAGATGCAGAAGTAGAATCCCGTAATGTCCCTATTATGCGCTGTCCTGAGTGGATTTGCGCGGTTTAGCCGGTTTTTGCGCCGCTTCCAGCGCCGCGATGCGGGCTTCGAGGCGGAGATTTTCCGCCCGCGCTTCGGCGGCCATGGCGCGTACAGCGTCAAATTCTTCGCGCGGCACCAGGTTCATGCTCTCCAGCCAGCGTTCCAGGCGCTGGCGCAACAGGACATCGATTTCGCCTTTCATGCCTTGTGCTGCACCCGCAGCGTTCAGCATCATTTTGGCAAGATCATCAAGAAAGCGGTTTTCGGTTTGCATGCTGGGCCCCGTGACGGCATATGGTTGCGGCAACACTTCTGGCGGGTACAGTAGCACATATTGAACGGGTGGTAAGGATGTTCGAATTCCCCTCTATTGATCCGGTTGCCTTTCAGATAGGGCCGCTGGTTATCCGCTGGTATGCGCTGGCCTATCTTGGCGGCATTTTACTGGGCTGGGCCTATGCGGACCGGCTGGTGCGCATGACGGCCTTGTGGCCGCAGGGCAAGGCGCCGGGTACGCCTGAACTTATCAGTGATTTCGTCGCCTGGGTGACGCTGGGCATTATCCTTGGCGGGCGGCTGGGCTATGTGCTGTTTTACAATCCCGGATATTATCTGTTTCACCCCGGCGAGATTTTGTTTGTCTGGCAGGGCGGCATGTCATTTCACGGCGGGCTGATCGGCGTGTCGCTGGCGATATTGATATTCACCCGCGGCAATGACATTCAGCTTGGCAGTTTCGCCGATCTGGTGGCCAGCGTTGCGCCCATCGGCCTGCTGTTTGGGCGCCTGGCGAATTTCATCAATGGCGAATTGTGGGGCAGGGTCACGACCGCGCCGATTGGCATGATATTTCCCAATGGGGGGCCTGAACCCCGTCACCCCAGCCAATTGTATGAAGCAGGGCTGGAAGGGCTCGCACTGCTGCTGCTGCTGTTTTTGGTGGGCCAATATACCAGGGCGCTGTCGCGGCCGTGGCTGGTCACCGGTATATTCGGCGTGTGGTACGGGGCGTCGCGCATCTTTGTGGAAATGTTCCGCGAACCCGACGCCCAGATCGGATTTCTGGTAGGGGGTGTCACCATGGGCATGGTGCTGTCGCTGCCGCTGGTTCTGGGGGGCGCGGGATTAATCGTCATGGCGCTGCGCAAACCCGCTGCATGAACGAACTGTTGCACCATATTCAGGCCATTATCCGTGATCAGGGGGCGATCTCGCTGGCTACCTATATGGGGCTGGCGCTTGGCCACCCGAAACATGGCTATTACCACAGCCAAACCCCGTTTGGAGCCGTTGGGGATTTTATTACCGCGCCCGAGATCAGCCAGATGTTTGGCGAACTGATTGGATTATGGTGTGTGCAACGCTGGCGCGATATGGGCAGCCCGCCTGCGTTCATGCTGTGCGAGCTGGGGCCGGGACGCGGCACGCTGATGGCCGATGCGCTGCGTGCGGCGCGGCTTGCGCCGGATTTTCTGAATGCCGCGCGGGTACATCTGGTGGAAACCAGCAGCAAGCTGCGAGAATGTCAGAAGACGGTGATCGGCAATGCGGTTACATGGCATGATACCGTAGCGGACCTGCCGCCATTGCCTGCGCTCATCATCGCCAATGAATTTTTTGATGCGCTGCCGATCCGGCAGTTTCAGCGTGCGCCTGATGGCTGGCGCGAACGCCTGGTGACAATTAATCCTGATACGGAACAATTATGTTTTTCCCTGTCTCCCGTGCCCATACGCGAAGATGCGATCATTCCCGCTGCCATGCGAACCGCGCCGGTGGACGCCATCGCGGAACTATGCCCGGCGGGGCAGGGCGTCATTGAAAGTCTGGCGGCGCATCTTCTAGAATATGGGGGTGCGGCCCTGATTATGGATTATGGTCCGGCCAAAAGCGCTGCCGGCGACAGTTTTCAGGCGGTGCGCGGCCATGGCTATTGCGATCCCCTGCAAAATCCCGGTCATGCGGATTTGACCGCCCATGTTGATTTTCAAAGCCTTGCGGAGGTGGCGCATCGCGCAGGGTGCCAAACGGATGGGCCAATATCGCAGGGGCAATTTCTGTTACAGTTGGGCCTTGCCGCACGGGCGCAGCGTCTGGCGCAAAACGCCGCACCGGATGAACAGGACGCGATCAGGTCTGCATTTCACCGGTTGACGGATGCAGATCAAATGGGACAATTGTTCAAGGCCATGGCCCTGCGCCATCCCGCACTTGTGCCTTCGCCTGGATTTGAGGTGTAAAAAAATGAACCGGGAAATTCCCTGTATCACCGCAGATTGCCTTCCGGCGGATGACGGGGTTCGTCATGGATTTTTTACCCGGCAGGGCGGCGTATCCACGGGCATTTACGCCTCGTTGAATTGCGGGCTGGGATCCGGAGATGCGCCGGATAATGTGCGCCAGAACCGCGACAGGGTTGCGCTGGCGCTGGGCGTCGATATGCTTGCCGGCGTGCATCAGGTGCATGGGCGCGCGGTGCATGTTATTCGTACACGCGAAGACGCCGCACTTCGTCCGCAGGCGGATGGTCTGGTGACCGGCCTTCCCGGAATTGGTCTTTCAGTTCTAAGCGCGGATTGCACACCCATATTGTTTGCGGACCGTAAGAAAAAAATAATTGGCGCCGCCCATGCGGGCTGGAAAGGCGCGCTGTTTGGTGCGGGCGAGGCGGTGATTGATGCCATGGTGGAAATGGGTGCGCAACGTAACGCCATCATTGCCGCCATCGGCCCCTGCATTTCGCAAGCCGCATACGAAGTGGGGGTGGATTTTGAACAGAATTATCTGGCCCAGGATCCATCAGGCGCCGCGTTTTTTGCGAAATCGGCCAGCCCCGGAAAACGCCAGTTTGCGCTGGCGCCTTATGTCGCGGTCCGGCTTGAACGCGCGGGCATTGCCATGGTGCAAAATCTTGATCTGTGCACTTATGCGGACGAGGCGCGGTTTTTCAGTTTTCGCCGCACCACACATCGCGGCGAAAGCGATTATGGCCGTGGCATATCCGTGATTGCGCTCAAGCCATGAGCTTTATCATCCGGCTGCTGATTTTTTCCACATTACTTGCGCTGGCTGCATGCGATCCCGATCATCCGCCGCCACGGCCCTATGCGGTGATGCCCAGAGACGCCAGTCTGCTGAATGCCATCGTCCATCAGGCAGGGGTTGAGGTCACGCCGCCCGAAGGCGTCCCGGTTGAAATCGGTGGGCAGCTTGCAAAGGCGCTGGTGGACGCATTGCAGGAACAGGATGTTCCCGCCATCACAGGCCAGAGGCTGACGGGCGCGCATGCGATCAAGGGTATGGCCCAAATGGAAAACGGCGCGATAATGATCGACTGGGTGTTGTACGCCCCTGACGGCGCCGAACTGGAGGGCGTAAAGGTGCGTGACGCCCTGTCTGCGGATGCGACGGCCAGCAAACCGTTGCCAACAACGGTGATCCAGGCACTGACATCGCAGGCCGTGGCCGCCCTGGCCCGGCATTTCCCCGCGACCGGCGCAGAGCAGGGCGAAAATTTGCGGGTGTTTGTGCCGGATATTCCCAATGTCCCCGGCGATGGCGGCAAATCACTTCCTATCGCCCTGCGCAATGCGTTGCGCGCCGCAGGCCTGAATATTGCCGAAAGGCAGGATAGCCAGGCCATCCGAATTGAGGGGCAGGTAATCCTGAGCGAACTGGATGCAGCCAATCAACTGGTCAAACTGACCTGGCGGGCGCTGGCTCCCGATGGGTCGGAGATTGGTCTTGTTGATCAAAGCAATCCGGTACCCCACGGGCGGCTTGACGGCAATTGGGGAGAGCTCGCCTATGGTGCGGCTGCGGGCGCGGCGCAAGGCATTGTTCCCCTGTTGCAGGACTATCAGGCCCGCCCGGCTGCCGACGCAGCAAAACCGGCGCAAACTCCGTAAGTCACCGTCAGCCGTTTACTTCTTGTGTCAGTCTTGTTACAAGGCGCGCATCAATCAGATCACAAGGGTGCACCCATGAAGCTGCTGGCGGGCAATAGCAATTTACCCCTTGCGGAGGCCATCGGCGCGCATCTGCATCTGCCCCTGACCAGTGCGACCGTGCGGCGCTTTGCCGATATGGAAATCTTTGTGGAAATTCATGAAAATGTCCGTGGCGAGGATGTTTTTGTTATTCAGTCCACGTCTTTTCCGGCCAATGACCATCTGATGGAACTGCTGATCTGCATTGATGCGCTGCGCCGCGCATCGGCCCGTCGCATCACGGCTGTGATCCCCTATTTCGGCTATGCCCGGCAGGACCGCAAGCCCGGCCCGCGCGCCCCTATTTCGGCCAAGCTGGTGGCCAATATGATTACCACTGCGGGCGCCAACCGGGTGCTGACCATGGACCTGCATGCCGGCCAAATTCAGGGCTTTTTCGATATTCCAACCGATAATCTTTTCGCCGCCCCGGTGCTGATCCGCGATATCAAGGATCATTTTAATGGGATCAAACCGGTGATCGTATCGCCGGATGTGGGCGGCGTGGTGCGCGCGCGCGCCCTGGCCCAGCGGCTGGATGGCGATCTGGCGATCGTCGACAAACGCCGCGAACGTGCAGGCGAATCCGAAGTCATGAACATTATCGGCGAGGTAGATGGCCGTGTCTGCATCATGGTCGATGATATTGTCGATAGCGCCGGAACCCTGTGCAATGCGGCCAGGTCATTGAAAGATCATGGGGCTCTCGGTGTTCACGCCTATGTCACCCACGGCGTATTGTCGGGCGGCGCCGTTGCCCGCGTCGAGGCGTCGGTGCTCGAAAGCCTGGTCACGACCGACACCATTGCCCCCACAGAGGCGGTGCGCAAGGCCCGCAATATCCGCACCCTGCCGATTGCGCCGCTCATGGCAGAAGCAATTCAGCGCATTTCCGAAGAAAAGTCGGTTTCCAGCCTGTTTGATTAGGTTTTTTCCCAGTTCCCCCTTGATAAGCGCGCCCATCGGGGGTAAAACCCGCCCCTTGCAGTATTTCGTTACTTTACCGCCCCCCTGAAAATGGGCCGTGCGGCACAACCGGGTATATTATCATGGCTGAGATGCACACAATTACCGCGCTGAAGCGTGATGAAGCGGGCAAAGGCCCCGCCAGGGCAAACCGCCGTGACGGTCGGGTTCCTGGCATCATCTATGGCGGCCCCGACAAGCCCCAGATGATTTCCATCGATAATGCGGCGCTGCTGAAAGTCCTGAAGCGCGGCGGGTTCCTCAGTCACCAGTTCATGGTGGATATGGGGGACGGCGCGCCCGTTCGCGTCATTCCGCGCGACATACAGCTTGATCCTGTGCGCGACTTTCCGCTGCATGTTGATTTTATGCGGTTATTCAAAGGCTCGACGATTCATGTGCAGATCCCCGTGCATTTTACGGGTGAGGCAGTGTCACCCGGCATCAAGCGCGGCGGTGTTCTGAACGTCGTGCATCATGAAATTGATCTGCTTTGCCCGGTGGATGATATTCCTGATCATGTCGAATGCGATATCAGTGCTCTTGACATAGGCGACGGTCTCCTCATTTCCGCGATCAAGCTGCCACAGGGCGTGCGCCCGGCCATTCGCGGCCGCGATTTCACTGTCGTGACAGTTGCCGCACCTGCCGCCGAAAAAGCAGGCGCCGAACCCGCCGCAGCCGCTGCGTCCGCCGCAGCCGGCGGCAAGGCGCCAGCAGGTGGCAAAGCCCCAGCCGGTGGCAAAGCGCCCGCAGGTGGCAAGGCAGCGCCCGCAGCGCCAGCCGCAAAAACAGGTGGCAAGAAATAGCATCGTTTCCTTTCATCAGATTGAATCCGCAAATTCAATCTGATGACTGCGCGCTCGGATCAATCGCTGATCGCGCTTTTATCTGACCGGATATTGTTTTGAGGGGCAGAGCCATGCTGCTCTTGGTGGGGCTCGGCAATCCGGGTCAGAAATATTCCAGAAACAGACACAATGCCGGCATGATGGTGGTGGACGCAATAGCTGATCATTACCGGCTGGCGGCGCCGCGCCATCGCTTTCAGGGGGTAACCCGTGATGGCCTGATTGCCGGTGAAAAAGTGGTCTGCCTGAAACCCGCCACTTTCATGAATCTGTCGGGACAATCGGTCGGCGAGGCGATGCGGTTTTTTAAACTGACACTTGCGGATGTGGTGGTTTTCCATGATGAACTTGATCTGGCGCCCGGCAAGCTGCGCGTAAAAACCGGCGGCGGTAATGGCGGGCATAATGGCCTGCGTTCCATCGATGCCCATATCGGGCTGGAATATCGCCGCGCGCGCATCGGCATCGGCCATCCCGGAAATAAGGATCTGGTCACGCCCTATGTGCTGAGCGATTTCACGAAGCAGGAACACAAGGAATGGCTGGACGCTTTGCTGGATGCGATTGCGGGTTGCGCGGAATATCTGACGCGCGGTGAGGATGATGCGTTTCAAAGCCGGGTGGCGGCGCAGATCAAGCCAAACCCGCGCACGGAACGCCCGTCTAAAGACAATTTATAGGAAAGGAACAGGCCCGGATGGGATTCAAATGCGGTATTGTCGGGCTTCCCAATGTGGGCAAGTCAACCCTGTTCAATGCGTTGACGCAAACAGCCGCCGCCGAGGCTGCCAACTACCCGTTTTGCACGATCGAGCCCAATGTGGGCGATGTGCCGGTGCCGGACCCGCGTCTGGATGCGCTGGCGGCGATCGCAAAGTCTGCAAAGATCCTTCCAACACGCCTCTCCTTTGTTGATATTGCCGGGCTGGTGCGCGGCGCATCAAAGGGCGAAGGGCTGGGCAATCAGTTTCTGTCGCATATCCGCCAGGTGGATGCGATCATTCATGTTCTGCGTTGTTTCGAAGATCCCAATGTTACCCATGTGGACAACAAAATCGATCCCGTCGCCGATGCCGAAACGGTAGAAACCGAACTGATGCTGTCGGATATGGAAAGCCTGGAGCGCCGCGTGGACGCGGCGCGCAAAAAAGCTGCGGGCAAGGATAAAGAGGCGCTGGCGCAACTCGCGGTGATGGAACCCGCACTTGAGGCGCTGCGCGCGGGCCGCCCCGCCCGCACCGCAACCATCCCTGATGATCTGCGCGATGTGTTTTTGCAACTTGGCCTGATCACCGCAAAGCCTGTGCTCTATGTGTGCAATGTGTCTGAGGCCGACGCCGCCACCGGCAACGCCTGGTCCAATATTGTGTCGGCGAAAGCCAGGGCTGAAAATGCCGTGGCCATCATCGTGTCGGCGGCCATTGAAGCCGAGGTCTCCTCCCTGCCCAAAGAAGAACGCGCGGAATTTCTGGAAACCATCGGCTTGCAGGAAACCGGTTTGGCGCGCGTGATTTTTGCAGGCTATGGCCTGCTGGATCTGGTGACATTCTTCACCGTCGGCCCAAAGGAAACCCGCGCCTGGACCATCCCGCGCGGCGCCAAAGCCCCCCAGGCCGCAGGCGTCATCCACACCGATTTCGAAAAAGGCTTCATCCGGGCTGAAACCATTGGCTATGATGATTATATCGCCTGCAATGGCGAAACCGGCGCCAAGGAAGCAGGCAAGATGCGCCTGGAAGGCAAGGAATATGCCGTGCGCGACGGCGACGTGCTGCATTTCCGCTTTGCGAATTGAACACATGTTTTTAGATAAGCCAATGGATTACTTTATGCTTGCCGCGTGTGGTGCAATGGATTAGTATATGCAGGGTTCCCCTCCGGTCACCATTGTTGAGACGCCAGAGTTTCTTGCCTCCGCAGGCAAGCTTTTGCACGAAGATGAACGCGCCTCGCTGATTGACTATTTGGCGTATAACCCGGCGGCAGGTGCGGTGATTGCCGGAACCGGCGGCGTTCGCAAACTCCGCTGGGGGCTGGAGGGGCGCGGGTAATCTATTTTTATCACGGCACGGACTTACCACTTTTCATCCTGACCGCGTATGCAAAAAATGAACAGACAAATTTAAGTCAGGCCGATAGGAACAGCTTCAGACGCTTAACCAAACTGATGGTGGAAAATTACGAGAGAGCAAAGCGATGACACGCAATGTCGCAGACAGTATTCGCAAAGGACTTGAGGAAGCGCTTGATTATGCGCGTGGCGGCGCTGATGAAAGCAGGTGCCGCATACATGTTCCCAAGCAAATAGATGTCCGCGCGATACGTGACAAACTTGGCATGACACAGGAGGAATTTGCCGCCTGTTTTGGCTTTAGCGTTAATACCCTGCGGCACTGGGAACAGGGCAAGCGCCAGCCAGAAGGACCAACACGCGCCTATCTGCTGGTGATCGACCGCGCGCCAAAGGCGGTGCAAAAAGCGCTGCGCGCGGCGTAAGAAGCTAAACACTCAAGAGGACCCTCATGACAGAAATCAAATATTACTGGGAAGATTTTGTGCCCGGGGAAGTGGCGCAATTCGGGGCCTATCACGTTACGAAAGAAGAAATCATCGAATTTGCCAGTGAATATGATCCCCAGCCGATGCATATTGACGAAGAGGGCGCGAAGAAAAGTTTCATGGGCGGCCTGTGCGCCAGCGGCTGGCACAGCTGCGCAATCGCCATGCGCATGATGTGCGATCATTTCATCTTTGAAACAGCGGGCATGGGCGCGCCCGGCGTCGAGTACACGAAATGGCGCGCGCCGGTGCGTCCTGGCGATATTCTGTCCCTGAAGCGCGAATGCCTGGAGCGCCGGGCGTCAAAATCGCGGCCGGAAATGGGGCTTACCCGGTTCCGCTACACCATGACCAACCAGAACGGTGAAGAAAAAATGATCACGGAAGGATTGATGATGATCGCGCGCCGCAATCCCGGCGCGGAGGTATAGACATATGGCGCAGTGGCTGGAAGATATTGAACTGGGTAACCGCATCGATCTTGGCGAATGGAAGATGGTTGAGGCCGAAATGATTGCCTTCGCGCGCAAATATGATCCGCAGCCGTTTCATATTGATCCGGTACTGGCGGCGCAGTCGCATTTCGGCGGGATTACCGCCAGCGGCTGGTTTACGGTTGCCTGCTGGATGCGCGCGATGATGAAACAGCGTAATGAACAGGCTGCAAAATATGAAAAGCCTGAAATCGAAACACCAGGGCCAAAGCCTCAAAACGGTCCATCGCCGGGCTTTATCAATATGCTCTGGCCAACCCCGGTGCGGCCAGGCGACGTCCTTTCGTTCTCGGCGACCACGGCGGAAAAAATACTGATGAAAACCCGCCCGCAATGGGGCATCATTCGCAGCACCAACGAAGGGTTCAACCAGAAGGGTGAACTGGTTCTGCGCTTTACCGGCCAGGGCATGGTGATGCGCAAGCCGCAATCATAACAGGGGAGGAGCAGGCGATGGCGCATCTGGGAAAAATGATTACGCTGAAAAGCGGCGACGGGGCAGACATCGACTTTTATCATGTCGAGGCGCAGGGCGCGCGCAAGGGCGGCCTGGTCTGCGTAATGGAAATTTTTGGCGTCACCGATCACATCAAGGATGTCTGCGACGCCTGGGCGAAAGACGGGCTGGAGGTGGTGTCGCCCGCGCTCTATGACCGGGTGGAAAAAAACTTTCAGGCCAGCTATTCGCCGGACGATATTCAGAAGGGTCTCGCCCTGCGCGCCAAGACCAGCACCGAAAACAACATCCAGGATGTGCAGACCGGAATTGATTACCTGAAAGGCCGCCATGCAGGCCCGGTGTACGTGACCGGCTATTGTTATGGCGGCACGATCGCCTGGGTGGCTGCATGCCGCTGTACCGGGCTTGCGGCGGCGGCCGGCTATTATGGTGGCGGCATTGGTGATCATATCACTGAAAAACCCAAATGCCCGACCATTCTGCATTTCGGCGAACATGACAAAGGCATTCCCATGACGACCGTGCGCAAGATCGAAGCCGCGCATCCCGATGTGCCGGTCTATGTCTATGACGCCGGCCACGGCTTCCAGTCCGACCGCCGCACCGACTATAACGAGGCCTGCGCCAAACTGGCCAAACAGCGCTGTCTGGAATTGTTTGCCGCGAACAAGGGCTAAGCTTTAAGGACGGCCTCTTATGACGCAGAAAGGTAATTTGGGAACGGTCAGCGGATTATTCCGCTATCCGGTTAAATCCCTGCGCGGCGAGGCGCTGGAGGCAACGGATGTGCTTGCTTCCGGCTTTGTGGGCGACCGGCTATGGGCGTTCCGGGATGTGGAGCGTGGCGAGATCACCAGCGCCAAGCGCAGCCCGTTACTGTTGCAGATCGCCGCAACGCTGCTGCAGGATGGTCTTGAACCCCGTGCCCGGATTTCGCTTCCAACCGGTGAAACCATGCTGACGGACGCACCGGACTGCGATGCAATGGTTTCAAACTATGCCGGTCGGCAACTGGCGATTTATGATTTACGCCCGGCCAGTGATACGGCGCATTATGCGCGCGCCAATATCGCGCCAGAAAAATATGAGGCCTATGTCCGGGAGGTTCTCGGATTGCTGGCGGATGAGCCGTTTCCGGATTTCTCGAAACTGCCGCGCGAAGCCATGATGAATGTTACTTTGCCCGGTACTTATTATGATGTTTCCACGATCCATATTGTGCTCGCTTCCGAGCTTGAGAAATTACAAAACATTTTGCCGGATGCGGCGGTGGACGCCATGCGCTTTCGTCCCAACATTGTGCTTAACGATCTGGATAGCCCGTTGCAGTCAGCGGCGCTTGTAGGTGTACGGATGAAAGCCGGGACCGCCGTGGTGATTGCAGACAGTCACGCGCCGCGCTGCGCCATGACAACCCATGCGCAAGGCAATCTGCCCAGGACGCCGCAGATCATGCGCGCGCTGGTGCGCGACTGGAAACATAATTTCGGACTGTACGCATCAGTGTTGCAGGGCGGACAGATCACCATGGGAGACCCGGTGCAGCGTCTGGATTAAGTCAATCAATCCGGGCGATTAAGACCCTGTCCGGCCACGGGAAAATTGCCGTTTTCGCCTTCCGGATTTACGAATGGCGCGAACAGCGTCATATCGCGCACCTGGCGATAGTGATTGAGCGCCCATACGACACTTGGAAACGCGATCTCGTTCCACGGGATTTCATCCCAGTCGAAAAAAGCAACTTCCAGGCTTTCCACACCTGCGCTTACATTGGGCGAGCATAGCCGCGCCTTGTACATCAGTTGCACCTGGCTGATGCGTGGAATACTGTACACCGCCAGCAGCGATAAAATTTCCAAATCGGCGTTTGCTTCTTCGCGCGCTTCGCGCTTCGCGCCCTGTTCGGTGGTTTCGCCTTCTTCCATGAACCCCGCAGGCAATGTCCAGAAACCCTTGCGCGGTTCAATGGCGCGGCGGCACATGAGAATTTTGCCTTCCCATTCCGTCACGGCGCCCACCACGATCTTCGGGTTCACATAATTTATAAAGCCGCAGCCGTTGCACACCAGACGTTCCTTATCGTCGCCTGCAGGTGTTTTGTGCGAAAAATCAAAACCAATGGTGGCTGGATGTTGTGGGGGAGATTTGCTCATATGCCCTGTGTCCAAAAAATTTACGTCCCCAGCCTATTTCGGTTGCATAAAAAGCGCCAATAAAATTATGGTGTACAGCTGAATATAGCGTTAGGCTAACAGATGCATTTCGCGCATCACTTTTTGCGTTTCATGATGCCTACGGACAAAACTTGATCAGGGGGCTGAGCATCCATATGTCGAAACCGGCAAAAGTTAAAAAAGCAGCACCACGCACTGCCGCAAAAGCGGTCAAAAAACAGACGATCAAGCCGGTACTGACGGATTCTCCCGGACATCTGTTGCGCCGCGCCGAACAGCGGGCATCCAACATCTACACTCAAGAGGTCGGGATCAGCGGCCTGACCCCGCGCCAATATGTGGTGCTTACTGCTGTGGCGGCCTATGAAGGCCAGACCCAGACCGATCTGGTAAGCGCCACCGGCATCGACCGCAGCACCCTTGCAGACATGATTGCCCGCATGATCGCCAGCGGCCTGCTGGATCGTGAACGCACAGAGGGTGATCAGCGCGCCAACTCCGTTACTCTGACGGCGGCGGGCAAACGCCAGTTGGCGGCAACGGCGGCAAAGGTGCGCAATGCGGAAAAACGTGTCATCGCGCCGGTGCCCGCCAGCAAGCGGGCGGTGCTGCTGGAATGCCTGCGCGCCATGGGGCGCATGGATGACGGGAAAGCTCCGGCAAAACCTGCCGCCAGGCGCCGTAAATAAACCGTCTCTAAACTGTTATATCGAGATGCGTCCCCGGGCGGGTGTTGCGTAACTGCGCGTTGGGGTTTGGCGCCTCGCGGTTTGTGCTTGAAAATAGCGGGCGTGCGGGAGGATTTGACCGGGGGGTTACTTCACCGACGGTCGGGTTTCCCGTAGCCAGTGTGCGTGCATTATCAGCTTTGGCGCCTGCGGCTGGGGCTGGTTTTTTATCCTCGTCCTTGCTCCGCTCAAGTTCAAAAGCGGCGCGTCTTCCCTGACTGTTGGAACGTCCGGTCTGGCGGTCATCCAGGTTGATGGCGCGCGCGGTTTCCTCCTGCCCATACTGACGGCGCAGTTGGACTGCATAGGCTTGCGCACCTATCAGGCTGGATGGATGAACATTGGCCATATAATTTGCTCTGCCGGTTATTTTTATGGTTGCGGCAAGACTATTCGGGGAAGGTTTAACAAAGGTTAATCAGGCGCGGTTATTTCACGCAATTTGGCCTGTTCGGCCTCGGTCAGGGGCTGTAAAACCGGGGCTTCCCGGCGGCGCTGGCCTGCCCACAGGGCAATGCCCCCCAACACCAGCAGCACTGGCGGCCCTGCCCACAGGACCAGCGTCGAAAGTCTGAAAGGCGGGCGCATCAACACCCAGTCGCCATAGCGGGCCACCAGATGCGCGCGCACCTGGGCGTCGGTATCGCCCGCCGCCACCCGCTCACGCACAATGCGGCGCAAATCCCCGGCCAGTTCGGCGTCGGAAATTTCAATCGACTGGTTCTGGCATACCAGGCAGCGCAACCCCTGCATGATGATGCGCGCCCGCGTCTCAAGTGCGGGATCCTGCAATGTCACCGCATCGACGGCGATGGCATAGGCCGGATTGGCGCCAATCAGCATGAATGCGATGGCCAGACGTATAATCTGCCGTTTCATTGTGCCGCCGCCTTGATGGCGGGAAGTATTTTTTCGGGGATATCTTCGGGGCGCAGGGGGCCCACATGTTTCATCACGATGCGGCCCTTACCATCAATCAGAAATGTTTCCGGCACCCCATATACGCCCCATTCGATTGCCACCCTGCCAGTACGGTCGGCGCCCACTGACGCAAAGGGATCGCCAAGCTGTTTCAGAAACGCCAGCGCCTTTGCCGGATCATCCTTGTAGTTCAGGCCGATCATGCGGACATCTGTGGTGTTGGCGATTTCCATCAATTGCGGATGCTCAATGCGGCACGGCCCGCACCAGGACGCCCATACATTTAGCAGCGTAATCTGGCCTTTCGCCAGATCGGCGGCGATCAGCCCCGGCTCTTTCCCCGGCAGCGGCGGCAGATCAAATTGCGGCACCGGTTTGTCGATCAATGCCGAGGGCACAATTTTCGGATCAAGTCCCAGTCCCACAAACAGCACCGCCGCCAGCAGGCCAACAAGGATCAGCGGAATGAAACTGCGCCACCGCATGGTTATTGCGCCGTATGCGGGGCGGGGGCGCCGCCGATGATTGAAGTTGCCGCGCGGCGCGGCGCACCCACCCGGTGGCGGCGGTCGCTTAATGAAATCACGCCGCCAATGGTCATGATGATGGCGCCCGCCCAGATCCAGGATTGCAGCGGCCGGAAATACAGTCGCGCCGACCAGCCCTTGTCCCCCTGCGGATTGCCGATCACCGCGAACAGATCACCGCTCAGCATCGGATAGATTGCCGCCTCGGTTGTATCCATCGGTGGCGTGGGATAACTGCGCGCTTCGGGTTCCAGGCTAACCAATGGCGCGCCGTTTTTGCTGACTTCAAACTGTCCGCGCAGCGCTGTATAATTTGGCCCCGGCCCCTGTTCGGCGCGGATGAAACGGTACACATAACCACTGACGGTGGCTTCATCGCCGGGTTGCATCAGGATGATTTTTTCTTCCGTCCAGGCGGTGCTGGCGGTGATGCCCAGCACCACAATGCCGACGCCGCCATGGGCCAGCATCGCGCCCCAACTGGCGCGCGGCAATCCCACGGCGCGCGCAAAACTCGTGGCAAATGGCGCGCGGAATAATTTGATCCGTTCGGCCAGATCTGTCAGCGCGCCGCCAATCAGCCACACCCCCAGGCCAATGCCGAATACCGCCAGCACCGGCCCTTCCTCGCGCAGATACCAGACCAGCAGCATGCTCAGAACACTTAATCCCAGGGCAAATTGTAACCGGCTCAGCACGCCCGCCAGGTCGCCGCGTTTCCAGCTCATCAGCGGCCCCAGCGCCATCATCATCAGCAGCGGAACCATCAGCGGTGTGAAGGTCGCGTTATAATAGGGCGCCCCCACCGTCACCTTGTCTGCGCCACCGCTCAGCGCATCCATCAGCAGCGGATATAACGTTCCCAGCAGTACGGTGGCGCAGGCCGTCGCCAGCAACCAGTTGTTCACCACCAATGCGGCTTCGCGGCTGATCGGCGCAAAGATGCCGCCACCCTTCAGGATGGGTGCGCGGATCGCGTATAATGTCAGCGAGCCGCCGATCACCAGTACCAGAAAGCCCAGTATGAACACGCCGCGCGCCGGATCGGTGGCGAAGGCATGCACGGAACTCAACACGCCGGACCGCACGATGAATGTACCCAGCAGGCTGAGCGAGAACGTCAATATCGCCAGCAGCACGGTCCAGGATTTCAGCGCATCGCGCCTTTCCACGACAATAGCCGAATGCAACAATGCAGTGCCCGCCAGCCACGGCATGAAGGACGCATTCTCGACCGGATCCCAGAACCACCAGCCGCCCCAGCCCAGTTCATAATAGGCCCACCATGATCCCATGGCGATGCCGATGGTCAAAAAGCACCAGGCCGCCAGCGTCCAGGGCCGCACCCAGCGCGCCCAGGCGGGGTCCACCCGGCCTTCAATCAGGGCGGCGACGGCAAACGAAAACGCCATCGAAAATCCGACATAGCCCAGATATAAAAATGGCGGATGAAACGCCAGGCCCGGATCCTGCAACAATGGATTTAGCCCATTGCCATCCAGCGGTGCGGGGATCAGCCGTGTAAACGGATTGGATGTCGCCAGCATGAATGACAAAAACCCGGTGGCGATCATCGCCTGCACGCTCAACACCCGCGCGCGCAATGTGGCTGGCAGATTATCGCCAACACCCGCGACCGCCGCGCCGAATATTGCGAGGATCAGCACCCACAATAACAGGCTGCCTTCGTGATTGCCCCACAGGCCCGCAATTTTATACAGCATCGGTTTGGCGGAATGCGAATTGGCCGTCACCACCTGCACGGAAAAATCGGATGTCACAAATCCGTACATCAGCGCTGCGAACGCCAGCAGCAGAAAAATCAATTGTCCAAATGCTGCGGGGCGCGCCACTGCCATCAGCGCGGCATTGCCGCGCGCCGCACCGATCAGCGGCAGACTGGCCTGTGTGAGCGCCAGCACAAACGCCAGTATGAGCGCAAAATGGCCCAGTTCAATGATCATTCTTCGTCCTTGGGTGGATCATAATGCGTGGGGTCGCCGTCTACCCATTGGCCTGATTTCTTTAACGCATCGGCGACTTCGGGCGGCATGTAATTTTCATCATGTTTGGCCAGTACCGAGCTGGCGATAAATTTTCCATCCGAATCCAGCCGGCCTTCGGCGACCACGCCCTTGCCCTCGCGGAACAAATCCGGCAGCAGCCCGGTATAGCGCACCATGATGCGGGTTTGCAGATCGGTTACGGCGAAATCGATATTCGTGCCGTCTGCATGCCGTACGACTGATCCTTCCTCGACCAGGCCGCCAATGCGGAAATTACGATCGGGCGGCAGATGCTTCTGCGCAACTTCCGTGGGGCTGTAGAAATATACCAGCGTGTCGCGCACCGCATACAGAACAAGACCCACCGCGCTGCCCAGCAGCGCCATAGCGCCGATCACGGAATAAAGCCTTCTTTGTTTACGGGTCATGATTTTTCTTCAGCCTCAAGCGTCGCCAGCAGCGCCATCTGACGGCGCAACAGGCCATCGCTCGTGCGCCATATGGCCAGCAACAGCGCGCCTGCAATTCCCCAAGCGGACCAGATATAGGCCGCAAAGTCTCCCATCGGAAAATATTCCTGCACCTCAGTTCTGTCCCGCCTGCACCCGCGCCAGCCGCAGGCCGCGCACCCGGCGCGCCAGAATTTCCCCGCGCATGCGCAGCAGCAGCAGCCATATATAAAACACCGTAAAACCCAGCGCCATCAGCAGCAGCGGCATCAGCATGGATGAATGAATGGCCGGCGCATCGGCCCGCATCAGAGACGCCGGCTGGTGCAGCGTATTCCACCAGTCCACGGAAAATTTGATGACCGGCAAATTCACCGCGCCGACCAGCGCCAGAATTGCCGTTGTCCTGGCGGCGCGCACCGGCTCTTCAATGGCGTTCCACAGCGCGATATAACCCAGATATAAAAACAGCAGGATCAGCACCGATGTCATGCGCGCATCCCATGACCACCAGGTTCCCCATGTCGGCTTGCCCCAGATCGATCCGGTAATCAGCGCAATGGCGGTAAACACCATGCCAATGGGGGCGGTGGCCTTGGCCGCGACATAGGCCAGCGGATGATTCCATATCAGCCCGCTGGCGCTGGATACCGCCATCACGCCATAACAGAACATCGCCATCCAGGCGGCGGGCACATGCACATACATGATGCGCATGATTTCGCCCTGATAATAATCCGGCGGCGCGACAAACAGCCCCAGATAAGCGCCGAGCCCCAACAGCAACAAACTGATCCCCGCCGCCCAGGGCGACGCCGTGGTAGCCAGATCATAAAATATCGCGGGATTGGCAAAACGCCACATGGCGGGATTATCCGGTTTGTATGTCCTGGGGGTGAAGACTGTACGATAAAGGGCTATTTAGACCATTATAGCATAGGATGAAACCGGGTATGGCGATTTTACCCAAATCATGGAAAGGCGCAGGCCTGTCCGCGTGGCACGAAATGGAAACCGGCAAATCCGGCATGGGCGGTTTCAAGGGTGTTATCTGTGTCCGAGGCAATGGCGAGGGACGCAAGCTGGGCCGGTTGCACAGCAAAGGCGGCGGTAAAATCAGCCAGAATATCGCGCTGCGCCACCATCCATTGGCCCGCATTTTGCGCGCCGGATTGCAGCACTATCATGTGGGCGCGATCCGTATAGGCGTTCCAGCGGGCAGTCCCCACCGGATAGCGATTGTCCCAGACATAATTCAGCGCCGCATCCGGCGTGTCAGCACCATAGATCTGTCGGCCCAGTTTCAGCTTCATCCGTGTGCCAATCGACATATCCGAAGACGCCAGCCTGAAGCTCAGATAAACCCGCGCGGCATAATCATCGCCCGCCTTTTTCGCCATGTCCGCGCTGATCAATGGCGCATCAATCCGCCAGCGCCAGCACAGCACCGGCGTCGCCGCAAGATCAACCGCAACCGGGCGCGCCAGCAGCGCCATGCTTTTGTCGGCCACGGCTTCAATGGCGGTGACCCCGTCCCATTCGCGCACACGATATTGGGTGGCCGGAATTTTCTCATCAAACCGAACCAGCCGCCACGGGGCAGGGGGCGTGGAGATTGTGGCGTCCAGCGGCATCAGATTATCAGGCCCATCCGCATGCGCTGAAGTGGATAGCAGCAGCAGGATCGTAGCAAAGATGTGAAGCATGGTGATCCTTAATGCAATCTGACTTAAAGGCAAGTGAACCGCCCCGGGATTGCCGGAGGCTATTCGGTTTAAGTTGCGCGGCCATGGGGATTTCGTCCAGCATGGCGTAATAATTTTCTTCAGCCCCAGCAAGCGGGATGTTGCCGATGGGCTCCGGCAACCGCCTGTGATTGAACCAGTCGACGCATTCCAGTGTTGCGAACTCTACGGCTTCGAAGGATCGCCAGGGACCACGTCCTCGCAGCGGGCAAAGCATTGTCATCACTGTCACCGACATTGCCGACCGAAGGTTGCGTCTGATCTGCATGTGGAACTGATGTGCGCCGCGCATCCGGATTCCGCCCGCCATGACAAAGCCCTGGCCTGCAAGGAGCGCGGAGTGTGCCAACTCGCGCCAAAAAATGCTATGAGCGACCCGAGACATAGGTGACATTTCGTGCCGGAGACATGGGTTACACTTTTTGCTTGTCCTGGCAAGCAGGAGGTGAAGATGCCATGGAGTGAGAGTTCGGTTCGGACCCAATGAGCGACCCGAGACATAGGTGACATTTTGTACCGGACACATGGGTTACACTTTT
>DAIOWE010000012.1:0-30940 GCA_036758605.1 Pseudomonadota bacterium
TCGCCGCACCGGCCAGCACGGCGCGCCGGTCATATGCAGAGATATAGACGGTTCCAGATGCTGGATCGATATCAAGATCTTCGCCGCCGGTTACACCAGGGATGGTCCGGCATTTTCCTGAAAAATGTGGATCGATCTGTGTGAACTGCCCGGCAAAAACCAGTGTGCGCAGTAATATTGCCGCTGCAATCAGAATTGCTCCAAGCGTGATCCCGCCTGTCCACAGGAAAAATTTCCGCATGGCGATTTCATGTGTCCCGGAAACGGTTGGTGATGGGATAGCGCCGGTCCCGGCCGAAAATCTTGCGGCTGATTTTTACGCCAGGGGCGGCCTGGCGGCGCTTATATTCGGCGATATAAAGCAGATGCTGAATGCGGCGCACCACATCAACCGGATGGCCGCGCGCCACCACCTGCGCCACGCTCATTTCGCGTTCGACCAGGCAGTCCAGAATGTCATCAAGCTGTGCATAGGGGGGCAGGCTGTCTTCGTCTTTCTGGTCGGCGCGCAGTTCCGCCGTGGGCGGGCGGGTGATGATATTTTCGGGAATGACGCGGCCCCTGGGCCCAAGCGCGCCCAAAGGGTGATGCTGATTGCGCCAGCGGCTGAGCGCAAAAACGGTCATTTTATAAATATCCTTCAGCGCATTATAGCCGCCGCACATGTCGCCATAGAGCGTGGCGTAACCCACCGACACTTCGGATTTGTTGCCGGTGGTCAGCACCATTTCGCCGAACTTGTTGGACAGCGCCATCAGCAACAGGCCGCGCGCGCGGCTTTGCATATTTTCTTCCGTAATGTCCGGGTCACGTCCGGCAAACAATGGCGCCAGCATTTCCCTGAATGATTCCACCGCCGGTTTGATGGACACGATGTCATAGCGCACACCCAATAATTTTGCGCATTCGGCGGCGTCATCCAGGCTTTCCTGCGCCGTGTATATGTATGGCATCATCACGCAGCGCACCCGGTCCGGGCCCAGCGCATCGGCGGCGACGGCTGCACTCAGCGCGCTGTCGATACCCCCGGAAAGGCCGAGCAATATTCCAGGAAACCGGTTCTTGTTCACATAATCGCGCAGGCCCAGCATCATCGCCTGATAGATCGCTTCCATCTCTTCAGGGGGCGCGGCGCGCTCGCCCGCTGCACATCGCCAGCCGTCTGCTTCACGCGACCAGTGCGTGATTACCAGCCCTTCTTGCCAGTGCGGCATCTGCACGGCCAGCGAACAATCGCTGTTCAGCACGAATGAGCCGCCATCAAACACCAGTTCGTCCTGCCCGCCATACTGATTGACATAGACCAGCGGCAACCCGCTTTCGGTAATGCGCGCCACGACGCGGTTCATGCGCTGATCGGCCTTGTCCACCTCATAGGGTGAACCGTTGGGAACCAGCAGAATTTCTGCGCCCGTTTCCGCCAGGCATTCGACCACATCGGGCTGCCAGATATCTTCACAAATTGGAACGCCCAGCCGCACGCCGCGAAAATTCACCGGCCCCGGCATCGGCCCCGCAGTGAACACGCGCTTTTCATCAAACACGCCATAATTGGGCAGGTCATGCTTGTAGCGGATGGCGGCAATCTGCCCGCCGTCACACAGCAGCATGGCGTTATGCAGCGCATCGCCCTCCCGCCACGGCGCGCCAATCAGCAGGGCCGGGCCGCCATCCCTGGTCTCTGCCGCCAGCGTCTGCATGGTCTGGGCAATGGCGTCCTGCAGGGCAGGCTTCAGCACCAGATCCTCTGGCGGATAGCCGATCAGAAACAGTTCGCTGAACAGCACCAGATCGGCGCCAGCAGCAGTGGCCTGGGCCCGCGCCGCACGGATCAATGCGGCGTTCCCCGCCACATCGCCCACGGTAGGGTTGGCTTGCACCAGTGCTATTTTCAGATGATCGGTCATTGGGAACCTTTGGTGACGAGACACCCTGAATAGCGCCCTTTGTCTCAGCGCTCAATCAGATCAATGAGAGAAAAGCCGTTTGCCCTATTTCGCGTGGGTGATGCAGAACGGTGTGGCGGGGTCGAGCGCCAGGCGTTCCGGGCTGATGGGCTGGTCGCAGGTGACGCAATCGCCGAACACGCCGTCTTCCAGGCGTTTTAGCGCGGCGTCGATGCGGTGCAGTTCCGTGTGGCGCCGCCGCGTGGTTTCCGCCGCCATTTCATGGTCCAGCACCGCTTCGGCGCGGGCGGCGCGATCGCCAACTTCCTGATCGCTCTCGGGTTGGGCGCGCGGTTCTTCGTGGGTTGCCAGCAGCGCCTCGACATCCGCGCGCAAGGCCAGCAGCCTTGTCTTCCATTCCTGTAAACTGACAGTACCGGTTTTTTTCTTGCTCATTGTCTATATCAACCTGGTGTTTGTTCCCGCGTCTTCAAAAAGCGTATATCAGGCCAGTCCTCTGCGGCGCGATCAAGATGCCACGCGTTGCGTGCCAGAAACACCGGACAGCCATCATGATCTTCGGCCATGGCGGCCCGGTTGTCTTCAAGAAACTTTTTCAGCTTTTGTGCATCCTCAGCCTGTACCCATCGCGCGGTATAAATGGGCGCATCCTCAAAACGCACGGGTATAGCGTACTCTGTCCGGATACGATCCGCCAAGACATCAAATTGCAGCACGCCCACCACCCCGACAATCCAGTCCGCCCCCAGCAGGGGCTTGAATACGCTGCCTGCCCCTTCTTCGGCCAATTGCACCAGCGCGCGGCCCAGATGCTTGGCTTTCATGGGGTCATCGGACCGCACCCGGCGCAGAATTTCCGGCGCAAAACTGGGAATTCCGGTAAAATGCAGCACCTCGCCTTCGCTCAGCGCATCGCCGATACGCAACTGGCCGTGATTCGGAATGCCGATAATGTCGCCCGCCACCGCCTCTTGCGCCAGTTCGCGTTCCTGGGCCAGAAACAGCACCGGGTTATGCACATTGATGATTTTACCGGAACGGGCATGTTTCAGCTTTGCGCCGCGTTTGAAATGCCCCGAGCATAGCCGCACAAAAGCAATGCGGTCGCGATGTTTGGGGTCCATATTGGCCTGGATTTTGAACACAAATCCGGTCACGGGGGCCTCATCCGGTTGCACGGTCCGCTCCAGTGCGGGACGCGGACAGGGCGCCGGCGCATAGGCGGCCAGGCCATGCAGCAATTCGCGCATCCCGAAATTATTCACCGCGCTGCCGAAAAATACCGGCGTCAGATGCCCCTCAAGAAAAGATTTTGCGTCAAAGGGCGGGCACAGGCCACGCACCATGGCAATGTCCTCGCGCAATTTTGTAACCGCCGCTGCGGGCAGCAGTTCATCCAGACGGGGATCATCGATACCGTTACAGGCCTCGCCCATATCGGTGCTGCCCCGGCCCATCAGCAGCAGGCGGTCGTTCAACAGATCATAGCAGCCCAGAAAATTCCGCCCCATGCCGATCGGCCAACTGGCGGGGGTAACGCTCAGCGCCAGCGCCTGCTCCACCTCGTCCAGCAGATCGAACGGCTCGCGCCCCTCGCGGTCCAGCTTGTTTATGAAGGTGATGATCGGCACGTCGCGCAACCGGCACACTTCAAACAGTTTGAGTGTCTGGGTTTCAATGCCCTTGGCGGCATCCAGCACCATCACCGCGCTATCAACCGCAGAAAGCGTACGATAGGTGTCTTCGGAAAAATCCTCGTGGCCCGGCGTATCCAGCAGGTTGAAGGTACGATTCTCATATACAAATGTCATCACGGATGAGGCGACCGAAATGCCGCGTTCCTGCTCAACCTTCATCCAGTCGGAACGCGCGCGCCGGCGTTCGCCCTTTGCCTTGACAGCGCCCGCCTGTTGAATGGCCCCGCCGAACAGCAGCAGCTTTTCGGTCAGCGTGGTCTTGCCAGCGTCCGGATGGGCGATGATCGCAAAAGTACGCCGTGCGGCGATGGCATTGTGGGTATCATTCATTGAATTGGGAAACTTACTTGCGTTAGCCGGTCTTTACAGGCCTGAGAGGATAAGGATGGTAATACTGAAGCAGGATGATTTCAGCGCGAACCATCCGGCGGACCTTGGCGCAGTTGTGATGATCACGCAACACGCTATGCCGCCACATTAGTGACGTTTGGTAAATTTTTCCACTAAACCTTTAAACCCAAGTATGACGACGCAGGAGAACGCGAAATATATGAAAAAACTGCCATCATTAAGCGATCTCAGAAGCCACGATAGCAAAATTCTGAATTGCGTATGTTCGATTTTCTGCTGAAGGTCCGAATTGACGCCATCGGCATTTTCAGGGACGCTGGAAAACCCCGGGGCGGATTGATAAGCCGCACCATCATAGAACGAATAGGCGGCGGCGCGGAAATTCCTGTGGATGGCGTATATGTCGATCTCATCATCACGTGCGAACGTTTTCACAAAATCGATGACAAACCTGTCTATATAGGCGCTCTGTTCCGCCAATATGGAAGGCCCTGGTTCAAGCGCGGATGGCCTGTTGCCGATGTTGCGATAAGACGCAGTCTCAGTTCTGATATCAGATATATTGGTGTTCGAAAGTTGCTTTTCGCCATCGAACTGCAATCGGAATGTATTGGCCAAATTTGACGGGCTGTTCTGAACCTGGCCATTCAGGGCGGGGACGCCGTTTGCAGGTCTGGATCCCGTTTCAGGAGCCAGAGTCTGTTGAGTGGAGATAGCAATATTGTCCAAAGAAATGAAAAAATAATTAGAAGGTGTGGTGGAACCATGGTCCGCGATTTGCAGCGTGGTTGTGTCTATCTGTTCAATGTATAAAGCGTGCGCGTTTTGCAGGCTTACAGCCATGGCAAATCCGAAAGCTGCATATGCAAGCATCATCCTGAATTCTGAAAACCATTTTTCGGACATTTTTGCTTCAGCGCATTCTGTAAAATTGCGGTGGTTTTTTATCAGGAACTCTGAATAGAAATTCGCTAAAATAACCATAATCTCGCTGGGAGCATGGCATAAATATATGCCAAGCTTCATTTTCAGAGTGTGTTAGATTTCCGGTTTTACGCCAGAAAAATAGTATTAATTAGCTGTTTAGCGGAATTCCAGTCCAGCCTGACGCTATCAGTTTAGAGTCTTTCTATTTTAGTCGAGACGATTGCATGCTGACACTGTATGATAATTTAGGTTCCGGTAATGGCTATAAGGTGCGGCTGCTGCTGACGCAACTTGGGCTGCCATTCAGCCGGGTGGACAAGAGCGTCACCAATGGCGAAACCCGGTTGCCGGATTATCTGGCGATCAACCCGAATGGACGGGTTCCGGCGGTGGTGCTGGACGATGGCCGCATACTGACGGAGTCTAATGCCATATTGCTGTATTTTGCGGAAGGCACACCCTATCTGCCATCAGATAAATTCGCCCGCGCCCAGGTCAATCAATGGCTGTTTTTTGAACAATATAGTCATGAACCCTATATTGCCGTGCTGCGTTTCTGGCGGCATTATCTGGACCGGCTTACCCCTATTCAGGAAGCCCGCGTTCCAGATCTGCTGGATAAAGGGCACGCTGCGCTAAAGCTGATGGATACGCATCTGAACGGGCGGCGGTTTCTGGTTGAGGATTGCTACTCGGTGGCCGATATCGCGCTTTATGCTTACACCCATGTGGCGGGCGAAGGGGGCTTTGATCTGGCCTCATACCCGCATCTCAACGTCTGGCTGAACCGGGTACAAATAGTACCCGGCCATATATCAATAGACCAGCCGTGCGGGGCCTAGGTCTTGCGGCTTAGCAGATGTTGCAGCAATGCGGCGCTGGGTTCGCCGTCAGTCGCCAGGCCATTATCCCGCTGATAGGCGGTGATTGCGGAGTTGGTGCGCGGACCAGCAAGCCCATCGGCGGGGCCCGCATTATAGCCCGCACGCCCTAATGCCGCCTGTACGTCCGCGACCAGTGGCGATGCCACCAAAGTCACCCGTGGCGGCGCACCATCGGCCGAGGCCCTATGTGCGGACGAACCGGAATTTCCGGAACCGGAACTGAGCGAGCCAAGGTTGATTTGATCCTTGCTTGTCACCGCGCCCGTCACCGCGCCAACACCGGCGCCGATCGCGACGCCTGTTAAGACACTCATGCCCGTAACGGCGCCGACCACGGCGCCTGTGCCCGCGCCGATGGCGCCACCGCTAAGTCCACGTTCCTTGGGATTGGACCCACAGGCGGCGACCGCCAGTGTAAGCGATGTAATCATAAGCAGGCGCATTTTGTTGGATTTTGGCATTCCATTCTCCTTCTCTGCTTCTTTGCGCAAGTCGCGTGTTGCCTGACAGGCGAATCAACCTGTACCAGAGATACCCTGTTCAGGCAGTGATTTACAATTTGCTGACAAAATAAGTTAATGCTTCAAATAAGGCCAAATTTTGGCCCGCAAACGTGAGGTGATTTTACAGTGGGAATGGTAAGGCGCATTATGGGGATTATAGGGACCATATTCATAGGGGCCATATTCATTGTGCTGCAATCCGGTCAGGCAATGTGCGCCCCGGCGGTCACCGCCAGCATCAAACCGGTTCATTCTCTGGTCGCAGGGGTGATGGCAGGTGTTGGAACGCCCAATTTGCTGGTTGCGGGCGCAGCGTCGGAGCATGATTACGCCTTGCGCCCATCCCAGGCGAAAACCCTGTCGCAGGCTGATCTGATCTTCTGGGTGGGGCCACAGCTTGAAACCTTTCTGATCCGCCCCCTTGTGAGCCTTGCGCCATCGGCGGGAAAGATCGCGCTGTCCAGCAGTGCGGGGGTGCGGTTGTTGCCGGTGCGGAACGCCGATACATTACATGCCCTCCCGGATGCGACGGAAAACCCGCAGGACATGCATATCTGGCTGGATCCGGATAATGCGATGGCGATGGTGCGGGCAATTGCCCAAACATTGCAGGCCCGCGATCCGGCCAATGCAGCGGCATATGTGAAAAATGCGACGGCGCTGGAGGTGCGGCTGCTGGCCAGCAAGAACCTGATCAGGGCGCGTCTCGCGGCCAGCCCCCCGCCGCCCTATATGGTGTTTCATGACGCCTATCAATATTTCGAAGCCCGGTTCGGGCTGCGCCCCGCCGCCGTCATCAGTCTCGATCCGGAACATCCGCCGGGGGCCGGGCGGGTGCAGGCGCTGCGCAAACGCATAATCGACGCCAAAGTGGCCTGTGTGTTTGCCGAACCACAGTTTTCGCCGCGATTGGTCCACACCCTGACGGAAGGAACGTCCGCACAGGCGGCGACCCTTGACCCGCTTGGCGCGGAATTGCCCGAAGGCGGCGATATGTACTTTTCCCTGCTGGATAAATTGGTCAATGCCCTGACCGGCTGCAAGGTGGAAAACCAGGGGTAATTTCACCCATCCAGATCACGCCGGATACGCGGAGCTTAATGGATATTGCTCTAACGCCAAAAATCGCATAGGAATCAAAGCGGCAGTCATAAATTCTTAATATGGCCGTAGCAGCAAGTCGGTCGCTGTATAATAAAGGGGCAGGGGGGTATGGCAAAAATCAAAGTGGCAATCGCAGGGGTGGGAAACTGCGCCAGCTCTTTGATTCAGGGGATCGCCTATTATGCTGTCCAGGATCCGGCCACAGTCACCGGCCTGATGCATCCTGACATTGGCGGCTGGGGGCCATGCGACCTGGAAGTGGTGGCGGCGTTTGATATTGACCGCCGCAAAGTGGGCAAGCCGCTGGAAGAGGCGGTATTCGCCAAACCCAATTGCACCATGATTTTTCAGCGCGATCTGCCAGCTTCTGGCGTGAGCGTGCAAATGGGGCCAATTCTGGATGGCATCGCGCCGCATATGGACGATTATCCCGATGACGAGGCCTTTCGCGCCGCCGACGCGCCGCCGGTAAATGTCGCAGAAACATTGCGCCGTACCGGGGCAGAAGTTCTGGTGTGTTATCTTCCTGTGGGTTCGGAACAGGCGGTGCGCCATTATGCCCAGGCCTGTCTGGATGCGCATGTGGCCATGGTCAATTGTGTGCCGGTATTCATTGCATCCGATCCGGAATGGTCGGCGAAATTTGTGCGCGCCGGTGTGCCCATCGTGGGTGATGACATCAAAAGCCAGGTCGGCGCCACCATCGTGCATCGCGCATTGACGCGGCTGTTCTGTGATCGCGGCTATGTGCTGGACCGGACCTATCAGTTGAATACCGGCGGCAATACGGATTTTCTCAATATGCTGGCGGTTGAGCGGCTGAAGTCAAAAAAGAAATCAAAAACCGAATCGGTGCAGTCGCAACTGGATGAGCGTCTGGAATCCGGCAATATTCATATTGGCCCGTCGGATTATGTGCCCTGGCAGCGCGATAACAAGGTTGCGTTCATCCGCATGGAAGGCATGGGGTTTGGTGGCGCGCCGATAGAGCTGGAACTGCGCATGTCGGTGCAGGATTCGCCCAACAGCGCAGGCGTTGTAATTGATGCGGTGCGCTGTGCGCGGCTGGGCCTGCAACGTGGCCTTGCCGGACCGCTGGAAGCGCCGTCGGCCTATTTCATGAAAACCCCGCCGCGCCAGATGCGCGATTCGGTCGCCCATGACGCCTGCGAGGAATTCATCAATGGCACGGCGGCGCCCACATTGAAAAAAGTGCGTGAAGTCGCCGCCGAATAGACGGATCAGCCGAAACTGAAAGCGGCAGCCCGTTCAAAGCCCGGTAAAACCGGTGCAGCAAGATCGCGTATGGTGCGGCCCGCAGACATATCACCGTCGCGGCGATAGATGCGCGCGCGGCCAACGCCATTTTCATATTCGACGCATACCAGCCGTCCGCCATCACGCAATTGCGCCAGCAGTGTCCCAACGCCCGTTTCTGTGGCGCCGTTCAATATAATCACATCATAGGGCGCCTGTCTGGCGCAGCCGGCATGCAGATCCCCATTGACCAGGGCGATATTGTCAATGCCGCATTCAATCAGTTGATCGGCGGCGCGCGCAGACAGTGCTGGATCACTTTCCAGCCCTATAACAGTGCCCCCCAGCCGGGCGGCCAGCGCCCCCATATAGCCATCCCCTGCCCCTACCACCAGGATTACATCCGTGGGCTTAACCTCGGCGGCCTGCAACAGAACGCCGGTGCAAAGCGGGGTCAGCAGATACCGTCCGGGTGCGATACAGACCGTAGCATCGCCATAGGCCAAAGCCTGGGCTTCCCTCGCCAGAAAATGTTCGCGCGGCACAGACTCTGCGGCCGCCAGCAGGCGGGGATCAAGAATCGCATCGGCGCGAAGCTGGCTTTCCACCATGTTGTGGCGGGCGGTCGTGAAATCGGTCATGGGTACCTCAATACAAAAACTTGGGGCTTCAGAAGCTGGGGGTACAGAAATTGCGTGATTTGCTTATAACCGGACAAGGTTAACATGACAATGTTTGCGCCAACAGGCGCACTATGATACGACCCCCTGTATATGCTGCTCTAGCGCTGGTGACGTGGCGGAATGGTTACGCAGCGGATTGCAAATCCGTCTATCCCGGTTCGATTCCGGGCGTCACCTCCAGCATGCGTCCTCAGGCATCAGGCCAGCCTATGCGGATCAGTTCCGATCGCGGGGCGCCGGATTCATACAGTGCAATCAGGGCTTCGGGATCAAAATTCACCCCGATGGGGTTGGCGGCGAATTCCGGCCGGGTGAACCAGGCCTGCAAGTCTTCCTTTGAGTCAAAATTATCCACCTGCAACTCCACCCGGTTGCCATCCGGATCCTGGTAATAGAGCGATGTGGTCAGCCCGTGATTGACAGGCCACACCGGAAGGATGCCGGCTTTCTTCAGCCGCGCATAAGTGTTCAGCAGCGCGCCAATGTCCGGCAGCGTATAGGCCAGATGATCCAGCCCGGCCTGTTTGCCATCCTTCACCGCCAGCCCCGGCCGGTTGATGAAGGCCAGGCGGTGATGCTCCTCATCAAAGGTCATAAAGCTGAGCATGGGCCCGCCCGCCACCATGCGGGCGTTCAGCACCGTGCCATACCAGGCGATCATCTGTTCATAATTGGGCGTGGCGAATACCGCATGCGCAAAAAAGCGCGGTGAAACGGGCGCGGCATTCACGTCAATCTTTCGATGTTCCGGCGGGTTTGCCATTCTGGCCTCCATAGTCAATTTGAATATAGAGGCTAGAACAATGGCTGATCAAACAACAGCAGATGATTTTGTGTAAAAAATGAATCCGGTTTAATATGCGCGGTGGAATTTGCGCAGTCTCCATATTACCAGCAGGCCTGACAGGAATAGTGATACGGCCCCCGGTTCAGGGACGTCATGCGCCATATTACTGCCTGCGCCGGACGGGCTGCTGGTTATGGATGTGTCTTCGGGATTTTCTGTTTGCGAAGCTGGGCCATTATTGCTTTCCTCCATGTCACCCAGGGAGTCTGGCACCAGTGCTGCTACCGGAAGGGGCGGATTAGAGGCGACAGGAATTGGCAAATTACGGATGACAGCCTGCGGTGACCGTTCCCCTGAGGGCGATCCTGTATCATCAACCGGGTTCCCGCCACCCTCTGGCGCGCCATCGAATGCTGCGGGCAAAACAGAATTTGTGGTGGGACCGAAATCCTCTCCCGCGTTTCCAGCCTCAAAATTGTTGCGCGCGGGTATGAAACGCCCGCCTCTGAAATGGCCTTGCGCGCCTCTGATGCCAGGCCTCCCGGATAAACCGGCGGTGCTATTTGTTCCTGATCCCTCAAATGCGGTGCCTGGTCCTGCGTCGGTTTCTCCTGATGCCGGGCCGGGCATATAGTCAGGCATTGTTTCTGGCGCCAGATCAGGGGGTAACGCATCAAGAGGTCCGGGCGAAATATCGCCCCTGGCATAGTTTTGATTTTCCCCAGAACGTGAATGCGGAAGTGAAATGTCCAACGGATCTGAAGGAATGTCGCACCTGGCATATTGCCCGCCACCGGGTGCACCCGATTCTGCATCCGTAAGGCTGGCCTGTATTGGGACTGCCGACTGTGTCAAGGATGCGGGCGCGACCAGCATCATGCCCGTTGCAAATGCTGCCATCGAGCCTGCCCCTGTCAGTAATCCCATCAGAACTGATCTGGTGCGAAGCCGCCGGATTGCCCTGCCCCGTGATGCAGCTACAGCAATTTTCGTACGCTTTCGCAAATCAGGCGCTCCCATGAGCCATTGACTGAGTCTGAAAACAGGGTCTGCCCAAAGCGTTAACTATATTGGTACTAATAGACTAGCATAATACACCTATTTTATCAGTGACGCCCATCACAACCTGTACACGCAGGCCGGGTTTATTCCGCCGCCGGTGGCACCCATTTTTCGCGCATGGTGACAAATTCTTCCGCCGCCGTGGGATGCACCGCCATGGTGGCGTCGAAATCCGCCTTGGTGGCGCCCATTTTGATGGCGACGCCCAGGCTTTGAATGATTTCGCCCGCATCCGCGCCCAGAATGTGGCATCCCAGCACCCGGTCACTGTCAGCATCTACAATCAGCTTCATCAGCATGCGTTCATCCCGGCCCGACAGCGTGTGTTTCATCGGCCGGAAATCGGCTTTGTAAATATCAATATTTTTATGGCGCTGGCGCGCGGCCTCTTCGGTCAGGCCGCATGTGCCGATGCCGGGCTGGCTGAACACGGCGGTCGGGATCAGTTCATGATCGACCGGTAATGCCTTGCCGCCAAACACAGTGGATACAAAACACATGGCCTCGTGAATGGCGACGGGCGTGAGGTTCACCCGGTCGGTCACATCGCCCAGCGCCCAGATATTTTCCACATTGGTGTGCGAATATGCATCGACGGCAATCGCGCCCTGCGCATTTACGGCAACACCAGCGGCCTCCAGCCCCAGGCCCGCAATATTGGGTTTGCGCCCGGTGGCGTACATCACGCAACCGGTTTCGATCACCGCGCCATCCTCCAGCGTCACCAGCAGCGCATCGCCGCGTTTTTCAATTTTTGCGGGATTGGCGTTCACGCGCACCTCCAGTCCCTTTTTGGCCATTTCCCTGCGCAACATGGTGCGGATATCCATGTCGAACCCGCGCAATATTTCTGCCCCGCGATAGACCAGTTTTGTTTCAACGCCCAGCCCGTTGAAAACCCCTGCAAATTCCACGGCGATATACCCGCCGCCCACCACCATCGCGCGGCGCGGCAGTTGGGGCAGATGAAACGCCTCGTTCGAGGTGATGGCGTGTTCGATGCCGGGAATTTTTGGCAGGCTGGGCCAGCCACCAGTGGCGATCAGGATTTTATCTGCCGTGACGGTGCGATTTTCCGTAGACAGATAAATTGTGTGGGCGTCGCTCAGTTCCGCACGCGAATGGATGATGGTTGCGCCTGCAATATTCAGCCCGCGTTCATACATGGCGCTGAGGCGCGCAATTTCCCTGTCCTTGTTGGCGATCAGCGTTGGCCAGTCAAAGCGGCGCTCGCCCACCTGCCAGCCAAAGCCTGCGGCGTCTTCAAATTCCTCGCTGAAATGGCTGGCGTAGACGAACAGTTTTTTCGGCACACAGCCGCGTATGACGCAGGTGCCGCCATAGCGGAATTCCTCGGCAATGCCGACCCTGACGCCCAGTCCCGCCGCCATGCGGCCCGCGCGCACGCCACCCGATCCGCCGCCGATTACGAACAGATCAAAATCATATTTTGGCATGTAATGGTTCCTCTATAACACCGGAAGCAGGCTGCCTTCGGGGCGCACAATATGCACACCCGATGCGCCACCAATGATTGCCGCACTGGCCAGGCCGATAAACAGGCCATGCTCCATGACGCCGGGAAGCGTATCCAGAAATGCGGCCAGGCCTTCCGGGTCGCCGATGCGTTTCAGATCGCAATCCAGAATATAATGTCCGCCATCGGTAACGAAAGACGACATGTTTTTGTGCCTGCGCAGCGCGACGGCGACATTGCCGACATCAAAGCGCGACAGACTGTCGCGAATACGCCGCGATGTGGTCTTCCAGGCAAACGGGCTGATCTCCACCGGCAGGGGAAAGCTGCCCAGTTGCGGAACCATTTTGCTTTCGTCCGCGATGATCAGCACACGGGTTGATCCGCTGGCCACAATTTTTTCGCGCAGCAGCGCCCCGCCGCCCCCTTTTATCAGGCGCAGGTCAGGATCAATTTCATCCGCGCCATCCACGGTCAGATCAAGCTGCCCCGCTGCATCAATATCCACCAGCGGAATGCCACATTCGCGCGCCAGCGCCTCGGTGCGTATGGATGTGGCCACCCCGATGACCCGCAGGCCGTTTTCCACCGCCTCGCCCAGCGCGCGGGTAAAATGGTCGGCGGTTGAGCCGGTGCCAATACCGACTTTCATGCCGTCGGAGACATATTCCAGGGCCTTCAGCGCCGCAGCGCGTTTGTAATCGTCAATCGGCATAGAGGTCTGCTTTCGTTAAGGCAGGGAAGGCGGCTTGACCCCCCCTATGGGCACAGTCTAATACACCGCAAATGCAACTTATCGCACAAAATTTAACCGGGCGTTTTGTCCGGCTGGAACCCATGGCCGGTAGGCATCGGGAGGGTCTGCGCATTGCTGCGGGAGATCCCGCCATTTGGATATATATCACCCCACCCAGATCTTGAGGCGCGGCTGACCAGTTTTTTATGAAATGGGTTTTATCCCCCGCGCTGCGCAGATGTCGACGCTCATGCCGGATTGCGGGCGATCAGTGCGCGGGCGATGATCTGGCGCTGCAATTCATTGGTGCCCTCGCCGATGGCCAGCAGGGGGGCATCGCGGTAATAGCGTTCCACGTTAAACTCGCGTGAATATCCGTATGCGCCGTGAATGCGCATGCATTCGAGGCTGTTGGTCAGCGCCGCCTCGGAAGCAAACAGCTTGGCCATGCCCGCCTCCATGTCGCAGCGCTCGCCCAGATCATATTTTTGGGCGGCCGAGCGCACCAGCAGCTTTGCCGCCTCCACATTCGTCGCCATGTCGGCCAGCTTGATCTGGATCGCCTGATGTTCGCAGATCGGCACACCGAAAGTTTTTCGGATCTGGCTATAGGCGACCGCGTCATTCAGGCTGGCGCGGGCAATGCCCACGCCGCGCGCCGCCACATTGATGCGGCCCAGTTCCAGCCCGCCCAGAATCTGGTTCAGGCCCCGCCCTTCAATACCGCCAATCAGATTGGCGGCGGGTACTTCGTGATCTTCAAACAGCAGCTCGCCGGTGTCGATGCCGCGATAGCCGATCTTTTCCAGCTTGCGGGCGACGGAAAATCCCTTGCCCTTTTCGGTCAGCAGCAGGCTCATGCCCTTGTGGCGCGCCTCGCTGCGCCGCTCCGTCTTGACCAGCACCGCCAGCACCTGGCCCTGAATGCTGTTGCTGATCCAGGTTTTCGCGCCATTAATGACGTAGTTGTCGCCCCTTTTTACCGCATGGGTGCGGATGCCCTGTAAATCCGTGCCCGCATCGGGTTCGGTCAGCGCGATGCCGCCGCGCAATTCGCCGCTGGCAAAGCGCGGCAGATAGCGTTGCTTTTGTTCCTCGGTGCCAAAGCGCTGCACCGCCGCCGCCATGATCAGATGCGAATTGAAAATGCCCGAAACCGACATCCACACGGTGGAGACCCGCTCGACAATCTGCGCATAGGTGCGCGCGCCCAGGCCCAGCCCGCCATATTCCGCCGCAATGGTCGCGCCAAACAGGCCCAGGGCCTTCATTTTCTCGACAATTTCATGGGGATATTCATCCGCCTGTTCCAGCGCATGGGCATAGGGCTTTACATCGCGCTCCAGGAAACGGTCCACCGCATCCAGAATGATATTTTCCTGCTCATCGGTAATCTGATTGGTCACGCTTTATCTCCTTGGTTGCCATTGCCGCGTTCTGGCGCGGCGGACCATGCAGGGGGTTCATCGACCGCATGGCCGCGTTTGGGGATCAGCACCGTGCGTTCAAAGGTCATGAACACCGTACCATCGGCTTTCCTGCCGGTGGTGCGCACACTGACCAATCCCTGATTGGGGCGCGACTTCGATTCCCGCTTGGCGATCACTTCGGATTCCGCATAGATGGTGTCGCCTACGAATACGGGCGCGGGCATTTCAATATTGGTCCAGCCCATATTGGCGATGGCTTTCTGGCTGACATCGGACACGCTCATGCCCACCACCATGGCCAGCGTCAGGGTGCTGACCACCACCTGTTTGCCAAACTCGCTCTGCGCGGCAAAGGCCGCATCGAAATGCAGCGGATGCGTGTTCATGGTCAGCAATGTGAACCATGTATTGTCGCTTTCCGTAATGGTGCGCCCCGGGCGATGCTCATACACATCGCCAATGGCAAAATCCTCATAATCGCGCCCCGCCACCTCGCGATAGCGGTTGGGGCCGATCCTTCTGCTTTCAACAACCATGATGTTTTCCTTAACCTCCCAGAAAGTCCCTGGCCGTGAACAGTGCGGTCAATTCCACGCCCGCCGCGCGCAATGCGTCGCCCGCGCCTTCCAGCCGGTCGACGACGGTAAAGGCGCGCGTCACGATGCCGCCCGCCTCGCGTACCACGGCAATGGCGTCAAGGATCGAGCCCCCGGTGGTGGTTACGTCTTCGACCATCAGAACATTTTTACCCGCAAGGCTGCTGCCTGGCGCAAAGCCTTCGATGCGCTGTTTGGCGCCATGTTCCTTGGCCTGTTTGCGCACGATAAAGGCCGGGACCGGTGTGCCGCGCACATAGCTCAGTAGCGACACGGCGCAGGCGATGGGGATGGCCCCCAGTTCCAGCCCGCCAACCAGATCGGGCTTTGCGCCCGCAATCTGATCCAGCATCAGATTGCCGATCAGCGCCGCCCCTTCCGGGTCCAGCATGGTGGGTTTCATATTGAAATAGAAATTGCTTTTCTTGCCAGAGGCGAGCGTGATTTCAACCCCCTGTCCGAAAGATTTGGCGGCAATAAGGCTGCGTAAACGGGCGCTGTCAGTCATGGTCTATCCGATGGTTCCAAGGGCGGGAAACAGTTCCAGCAATAAATAGCTGAAAGATTGCAGCGAGCCGAAGAAAATCAGCATGCCGGTGACAATCAGCAATCCGCCAGAGACAAGCTCGACCGTATGCAGATGACGGCGAAAGCGCTGCATAAAGCCCATAAAGGCGCGCACCCCCCAGGCCGCCAGCAAAAACGGAACCCCCAGCCCCAGTGAATAGACCGCCAGCAGGGCCATGCCGCTGCTCAGGGTGTCCTGGCTGGCGGCGACCGCCAGTATGGCGCCCAGAATCGGCCCGATGCACGGCGTCCAGCCAAACGCAAAGGCCAGCCCGATAATATAGGCCCCCAACAGGCCGCCGCCGCGTTGATCCGGCGCAAAGCGCGCCTCGCGATTCAGCCAGGGAATGCGCAACAGCCCCGCCATATGCAGGCCGAACAGCACAATCACTACGCCTGCGATCTTGCCCAATATGTCCAATTGCCCTACCAGCATGGCGCTGATCGCCGAGGCCGACGCGCCCAGCGCCACAAATACCGTACTGAAACCCAGCACAAAGGCCACCGCGCCTGCCATCACCTGGCGGCGCAGTTCGGGGTTGTCGCGTGCGCCCGTATCGGTCAGCCGGTCATGTGAAATACCCGCGACAAAACACAGATAGGCCGGCACCAGCGGCAGTACGCAGGGCGACAGAAAGCTGATCAGGCCACCCAGGCCCGCCGCCATAAATCCAATTTCAATGCCGGTCATGATTTCAATATCTTTTCTTCGCCTGACGGCTCATCTGCTCATGTCTTCGCCTGACGGCTCATCGTCTTCTCTTCGCCTGAGGGCTCATCTGCTCATGCGTTCCTGTGTGCCCCGGTTTTACGTCCATAACCCGGCCATAGACCAGCAGCGCAAACACCAGCGCCGCTGCCAGAAAGCCAAACAGGGTGCGATAGGCGCTGGCCGGGGCGGGCGTTCCGGGCGCGGCGAACTGACCGATGATCACACCGGCAATATATTGCATTACCCCCGCGCCGGCCATACCGCCCATATTCAGCAGCGATATACCGCGCCCGATCAGATGATCGGGAAAAATCGCCCGCCCATGTGCAATGGCCACCGCCGCATAGCCGTTGCAAAACCCCATCAGGGCAAAGATCATTGTCACGCTCATAAGCGATGGCGCGCCAAGTACCGTCAGCATAACCAGCATGGCCGTGCTGATGCCAGCCCCCAGCAGCACCGGCTTTTTTCGGCTGTCAAAACGGATATCCATCTGGCCCCAGAACAGCATGCCCGCCGCCGAACAGCCCGCCATCACCAGCAGCACATTGCCGCGCGCCGGACCATCCAGCCCATGCACATCATGCAGATAGGGGCTGGCCCACAGGCCCAGCAAAGTGGCCGCGCACCCCAGCCCGATAAATTGCAGCAACAATAAATGCGGCAGGCTGGGATTGCGTAGCACCGCGCCAAACCCCAGCAGGCTTTGCCACAGGCTTTCGCGCGCGCCTTCGTGCAACTGGTGCGGCGCTGTCTGCCCCGGCGGCGCATCACGCGCAATCAACCAGACCAGCGCCGCCATTGCCGCCGCAAGCATCGCCGTGCCGGTAAAGGCCCCGCGCCAGCCAATCCAGATTGTAATCCAGGCCAGCGGGGCCGTCGCCATAATGGCGCCCAATGTGCCTGCTGCAATATGAATGCCGGACAGGGTGCCGAACCGTTCGCGCGCAAACCAGCGCGTATAGATCATCAATGGCCCCATCAACAGGCACGAACAGCCAATGCCCATCAATATGCGCCCGACGCTGAGCCAGAACAGCGAATGCGCATTGGCGAACAGCAGCGATCCTGCAATCGCGAACACCATCAGCCCGCTGGTGGTCGCGCGCGCACCATAACGGTCCAGCATCAGCCCAACGGGAATTTGCGACGCCGCAAAGGCAAAGAAAAACGCGCCGCTCAGCACCCCCAGTGATTGGGGTGACAAATGCAGTTCATGCGCAATATCGGGCGCAATCACCCCGGTGCTGGAGCGCAGAAACTGGCTGATCATATAGGCGCAGCACAGAACGCCAACCAGAATGATAATGCGCGCCGTGGAGGGGGCGGCACCCTGTTCCGCGTTCACGCGGTGGTGTAACGCGCCCGAACGCCGCGTTCAATGGCGGCGGCATGTAAGCGGTCCACATCCAGTTCATCGCGGATCATTTCCAGCAGGCGCAATTCTTCCTGCTCCAGCTTGCCATCGGCGGCCGCCACTTCACAGGCCAGCGCATAGGCGGTTTCGCGAAGCGCCGGCGACAGCGCCTCTTTCACCAGCCCCAGCACCGCATCCAGCCCGTCTTCGGGTTCCAGCATATTGACGCAATCCTGCGCCGCCGCCACCAGCGTATCACGGTCCACATCGTGAAAAATCGGCAGGCTTTCCACAATGCCGCCAATCGTGCGCAATTCATCATCGCCGATGGAATTGTCGCTGCTCGACATGGTGACCATGACGAAGATGAGTGCATTTTGCCGGTTGATCGTCGATGCCATAGGGTTCTCGCCTGCTAAGTGTGTGCTGGGCCGAACCTATTGGATTGGCCGCCACGGCGCAATATCTATCGGCAGGGGGTGCGATGGGTGTCACAGGGGGTAATGGAGGTGGGGGAAGGGGAAGCGTTGAGGCCAACCCCACTACCCCATATTCAGCGTCATTGCGAGCCGCGAAGCGGCGCGGCAATCCAGGATTACAGACGAGGGCCTTGGTTTGTGGTTCTGGATCGCCGCGCTTCGCTCGCGATGACACAAGGGGCGGAGTGACACGGGAATTTAATCATGGCGCAAATTAAGCTAAACTGAGCCATGTCCGATGATTCCATGCCCGGCGCACCTGATGACGGCCCGAACCCGGAGCATCTCGCCGTGCTGCGCCAAGGGTTAGAAGTTTGGAATTTATGGCGGGAGCAAAATCCGGATATCCGGCCTAATTTGTTTAAGGCCGATCTCAAAAGGTTCATCCTCTGGGATGCCAACCTACAAGGGACCGACCTCGAAGGGGCCAACCTCGAAGGGGCCAACCTCGAAGGGGCCTGGCTCAGCCTGGCCAACCTAAGAGGTGCCCTGATTAGACAGGCTAGACTAGGAAACGCCCTGCTTGGAGGGGCTAACCTCTCAGGGGCCGATCTCGAAGAATCCCAACTCAGCTGGGCTGATCTCTATGGGGCCGACCTCACAGGAGCTTATCTCGCAGGAGCCGACCTCGAAGGGGCCATCCTCGAAGGGGCCGACCTTGTTGGAGGCGAACTGGCCAGAACTGTGAATCTGACACAGGATCAGATCAATGTTGCGAATGGTAATTGGGTAACTTCGCTGCCACACGGCATGACATATCCGGATCATTGGGCGAAGGAACCCGAAGCCGAGCTTGACACTGGCACGTCAGGGCCGCCGAAACCATCCTTGCCGACCTCCCCGTCGCCGGTTCCGATGGCGTGGAGCGTGGCGGGAAAAATTACTGTCGTTCCGCCTCGCGAACGACCGCCCGCACACGGCCTTAGCCCGGAAACGCGGGATTTGCTTGCGTGGGCGCTCACTGATGCGGCCGCTGATCTGGCAGAGCATATTCGCAGCGGCAATAGTGACCAGAATATTGCAAATCGGCTGGACGCCTATGCGCGTGAATGCGCAAAAGGCGGCGCGCAATTGAATGTTCTGCGGCTGGATGCAATTATCCGTACCCTGAGCGGATTGGTGCGCAATGATACAGACGCTCTTTCGGCTATTGATTCACAAGAATATTCCGTTTTCGCGGATGATCATGACCGGCTCACCCGTTTCTATCCCGATTTTGAGGATTATCAGCGGGCGCTGGCCAGCGCCCCTAATATTCCCGCCCCTCCCAATCTTGATCTCGCAAAATTGCTGCGCGAACCACCGGGTCCGGACATCATCGACGTCAGCATTCCAGATGCCATTGATGATATTCTTCCGCGCGGGGAAAGCCTTCCAGATTCTAGGAGGACGGATACCCAAGAGACCAATGAGCGTAAGTTTTCTCTGATGAAAATAGTGGAAGGGCTAAAGCTGGCGCTTGAAATGCCAGGGGCTGCTGTCAGTGCAATCGCGGCAATTCGACGCCTCTATGCTATCTTGAAGCCCCTCTTTGATTGGCTGATGCTTATATTTTAATTATCCGCGTCATCGCGAGCGCAGCGTGGCGATCCAGAGCCTCACGCGAAGGCCGGTGTTTGCGACTCTGGATCGCCACGCTTCGCTCGCGATGACGGAGCAGAGGATATAGCAGGCGCCGATGAAACAGCCCGCAGTTTACATCATGGCAAGCAAACGCAACGGCACGCTATACACCGGTGTGACGTCAAATCTGGTTCAGCGGGTTTACCAGCATAAGCATTGATGTAACGGACGGCTTCACTTCGCGGTATGCATGCAAATTGCTTGTCTATTTTGAAATGCAGGAGGATATGGCCAACGCAATAATGCGGGAAAAACAGATCAAGGCGGGGCGCCGGGAAACCAAGATTTCACTGATTGAAACGATGAATCCGTTCTGGAAGGATTTATATGAGGATATCGTTTGATCGTTTATGAAGTGGGCTAATTGCATTCTGCGTCATCGCGAGCGAAGCGTGGCGATCCAGAGTCGTAAGGCAGGGACTGTATTTGTGTCCCTGGATCGCCACGCTTCGCTCGCGATGACATGGTAAAAGGGGCGGCCTTGAGAGCGGCCGCCCGCCCGCTTAATTCTTCCGTGTAAAACTAAAATACTTGTCCATTTTCTCCCGCGCTTCGGCCATTTTCTGGATATATTTGGCGAAGCCGCCATTATAGGTGCCGTCCTGGCGGCGGTTGAATTCGCCTTCGAAATTGTAATAGCCCGGGGTGCAGTCCTGATTGCGGGTGGTTTTGCCGCGATGGGAAATGACTTCCTGCACCCACCATTCTTCGGCGTCCCCGGTCACATCCATGGCGTGATAGCCATTCTTGCGGCAATAGTCGATACAGGCCGCAATATGCTCGCCCTGGGTGTTCAATACATCAGTCAGGTTGAACTGGAACGAGGCCTGATAGCCGCCCATGATGAACATGTTGGGGTAGTGATGCGAGTGAATGCCGACCAGGGTGCGGATGCCATCTGAATAATAATCATTCAGATCAAGGCCGCCTTCGCCAATGATCCTGTTATAGATGCCGGTCTTCTGCACCTCGAACCCGGTGGCGTAGACCAGCAGGTCAAGCTCATACTGCTTGCCCTCGAACACCGGGCCTTTTTCGGTGATTTCGGTAATGCCCTTGCCATGCGTGTCGATCAGATGCACATTTTTGCGATTATAGGTCGGCAGATATTCGTCATGAAAGCAGGGCCGCTTGCACATGAACATATACCAGGGCTTCAGCGCGTCCGCCGTCGCCTTGTCGCGCACGATTTCATCTATGCGCTTATGAATGCGCATCATGTGATCGATATTGGCGTTTTCCTGCCTGCGGATTTTTTCCTCGCGCGAAACCGCGGCATAGGCGGCGCGCTGTTCTTCGGTAAGGGTTGGCTCTATCAAGGAGGCGGCGCGGCGTCTGGCCTGCCAGCCGGGTTTCAGCGCGCGCGCCCAGTTCGGATCCGTCGCCCAGTCGTCGCGCACATCGATCGATGACGGCGTGCGCTGAAACACATATAGTTCTTTGGCGTTGGCGCCAAGGCCGGGTATGGCCTGCACGGCGGTCGCGCCGGTGCCGATAATGCCGACCACCTTGTCCTGAAGTTTGGACAGATCATTGCCGGTATAATCATAATCCCAGCGCGAGGTGTGGAAGGAATGGCCCTTGAAATTTTCCATGCCCTTGATACGCGCCAGCTTTGGCTTGGACAAGGTGCCGTTTGCGCAAATCACAAAGCGCGCCTTCATATGGTCGCCGCGATCAGTCTTCAGGTTCCACATCTTTTCGTCCTCGTCCCACCTTGTCTCGGTGATGGTGGTCTGGAAGACAGCCAGTTCATATAGATTGTATTTTTTGGCGATGGCCTGACAATGGGCGTAGATCTCATCGCCCCTGGCGTAACGGTGCTTGGGCACATAGTCCATTTCATCCAGCAGCGGCAGATAATCATAGGATGGCACGTCGCAGGCCACGCCCGGATAGCGGTTCCAGTACCAGGTGCCGCCTACATCGGCGGCCTTCTCGACGATACGAATGCTTTCAACGCCAAGTTCGCGCAACCGCGCGGATGTAAGCAGGGCAGAAAACCCGCCGCCGATAAATAGAACTTCCACAGTGTCATTGAGGGGCGCGCGCGGCTTGATTTCACCGCCATAGGGATCGTTCAGATATTTTGACAGCGAGCCTTCGAAATCAGAAGTATATTGCTTGGAGCCTTCGGGGCGGTAATTCACCCGCAGGTCGCGCTCCTCGGCGAATTTCTTCTTGATCGCGTCGTAATAGGATTGCGGCTTTGGCTCTTCGCGTTTCTTTTTCCGGGTGCCGCCTGGAATAATGCCTTCCAGTGGGTTGCGCTCATATTTCTCGTTCAACTCTTCAATAGTGGGCATCTCGGTTCTCCTGGTTTTGTACACTAAGGCAATCTGCATTAAGTTTGAGCCATGAGGCTCGAACTTAATGCAGAAAATTGCCCTAGATTTTAGTGTGTTAGAGCAGCTTTCCGCAATTAAGTGGGGTCACTTCGTCACTCCACTTAATTGCGGGCTGCTCTAAATGACATTCCCGGAGCCATGGCGGAATTGCGTCAGCGCAGCATAGCTCACACCAGAAATGTCAGATTTTCCTGCATTTCGTCCAAACTCACCAGAACGGATTTTTTGTATTTGATCCTGAACGACCCGCCGGCGGGCGCGAGTTTGTAATGCGTGCGTCCGGTATGGTAGCGCTGCTCATGCTTGCGGATTTCATTGAGAATGAAATTCGCATGTACAGAGATCTCTTCCCCGCCATCCTCGATTTCAATGTTGGACACCACACGGCGCATGCGCGAGCGCGGTTCCTGCGCGAACGCCTTGCCTTCCGCCAGGCGTATCACATGGTTATTCACAATATTACGGTCGCCATAAAACAGCGAGGCATGCTTGTTGGGATCATAGTCTTCCTCATTGGCGGGAATCCAGTACAGGCACGGATCGGCGAACAGCTCAAACCACTCCATATAGCGGTTTTCGTCCATCAGACGGGCTTCCATATAGAGAAAATTCTCCACCTTTTCGCGCAGGGAACTCATCAGCTTACATCCTGTTGCATGACGGATTTCCAGTGCCGCCACATGCCGCGCTGGGCGGTTTCATCCGTACCCTGAGAAAACAGGGTTCCGTCATTATCGGTCTGTTCCCGATGCAGGCCGCGCCGGAAAACCAGCCACGGGTCCTGGTTGCAGCGCAGCCCTTCATGCACGCGGTTGAACATTTCCACATCATCATGTATGCCGCCGCCCACCGTGGTATAGAAACTTTCATACTGCCGGATACGCTGGGTATTGACCTCATCGGGTACGCCCTTGAGCAGGCTGGGCCGCAAATAAACCTCGGTGCGTTCCGTGCTGATGGGCTGAATGGTGCGCACCTGGCCTGCCAGCACCACCAGGTTGGGAAACACATTCATATGTGTGCCATTGACGATCAGCACTTCCTCGGCGCGCTCCTTGCCATGGGCTGCGACCAGATCATCATAATATTTTTTGCCCCAACTGGTGGCCTGCATCATCTTCAGCCGCGCCTGGGCTTGCGGATGTTCGATGTTCGCACGGCGCGAATCAATATTGCTGCAACCCATGCCCAGATCGCGCGATTGCGTCTTGGCGTGACCGCTGAATATTTCCACCTTGGTTCCGGTCAGACGCTCCAGCGTGCTGATAAAGGATTGATGGGTGAAATTCGGATGATAGCCGTCAATGGAATTTTCCATCTGCAGCTTCCAATTGCCATTATAGGCCAGCTTGGTCGCCCCGCTTTGCACCACAAGCTCGCCTTCGGGCGACAGGTCACAGGCATAGTCGATCTGTTGCTGCGCCGGGCCGCTGATATGTTGCGTGAGCGGAATGCCGGTGGGCGAGAGGCTGGCGAATACAAAGCCGCGATATTCATCCAGGCGCGGCGGCCTGCGCAGATTATACTGCGTCTTATCGAAATCATCGCCATAGCCTTCGGCATAGGGGATTGCCTGCAGCGCCCCATCGAGGCGGAAGAACCAGCCATGATATTCACAGCGGAAGCCGCCAGTATTGCCCTTGTCATGCTGGCAGATCGACGCGCCGCGATGCGTGCAGCGGTTGAACAGCACATGATATTTCCCCGCCTTGTCGCGTGAGAAAATAACCGGCTGCAGGCCGATCCACTTGCGGACATAATCCCCGGCATTGGGAATTTCGCTTTGATGGCCGATATAGACCCAGCCGCGCCCATAGATTTTCTTTAATTCATCGGCGAAAATATCCGGGTCGATATAACAATCGCCATGCACGGCATCCGGTTTCACCAGCGCGTCATAATCGATTGCGTGTCCATTGCCTCTTGCCATAACGCCTACTCCCATCGCTACTTCTTACGTGCAGCTTATGCGGAATTATCCACAATTTAATTAGGGTTGTAAAGCCCGATCGGAACGCGCCCTGGGGGACGAAAAATTCACCCCCCAGACACAATTTTACGCCGTTACGCCGGAACGAAACAGGGAAGCTGGAAATCGTCCGTAATGCGCTCATACATCAGTTTTACCGGCATATCGAGGCAGATGTCTTCGAGCACAACGCTGCGAAGCCAGCTTACCAGACGAACGCCTTCTTCCATTTCAATCACCGCCGCCACATAGGGAACGTCGGCGACAAAGGCGGGATGCATCGGCATATGGGCAATGGTCCAGGAATAGAGTTTACCCTTGCCCGTGGAAGGCGCCCAATGCCATTCCGGCGAACCGCAATAGGCGCACATATTGCGCGGCAGATGCCGGAATTTATTACATCCGTCGCATTTCTGGAAATGCAGCACGCCGCCCTGGCATTCGTCCCAAAAACCCTTGTTCACCGGCTCAATCGGACGCGGGATGGGCCGTGAGGGCTTATTTTTGACTTTTGTTTCACTCATAACTGCATTACCTCCGCAAAATTACCAGACTGCCGTCACCGAGATCGCCCCAGCCGGTAACAAGACCCAGCTCGCAATCCTTGACCTGGGCCGGGCCCGCTTCATGGCGCAGCTGTTTGACCGCTTCGACGACATGGTTCAGCCCCCACACATGGGCCTGGCTGAGCAGCCCGCCATGGGTGTTGAGCGGATAGCGCCCGCCCAGTTCGATATTGCCATCCTTGACGAAATCATAGGCTTCGCCGCGCTTGCACAGGCCAAGCGCCTCCATCTGCAACATCACGACATAGCTGAAACAGTCATAAATCTGCAGGAAGTCGACGTCATGCACCTTGATGCCCGCCATTTTGAGCGCTTCGGGCGCTGCATAGCTGAGGCCGAACTTGAACATGTCCGGGCGCGAGGCAATATCGTCAGCAGGATAAGGATGGCCTTCGGCGCAGCCCATGATGACGACCGGGCGCTTTTTCATGTCCTTGGCGCGTTCTGTGCGGGAAATCACCACGGCGCAAGCGCCATCGGTTTCCAGACAGCAATCGAAAAGCCGCATCGGTTCGGAAATCCAGCGCGCCTTCAGATATTGGTCCATGGTCAGCTCCTGCCCCTTCATGAAGGCGCGGTCATTGAGCTGGGCATGCTTGCGCGCGGCCAGTGCGATATGGCCGGTGGCTTCGTCGGGCACATTATACAGCTTTTTATGGCGCATGGCGAACCAGCTATACATCTGCACGGGGGACGTAATGCCATAGGGCATATAGAAATCCTTGATCGTCGTGTCGAGCGTGTTCATGCCCATCGGACGGCTTGGCGGGATGCCGGGCTTTGGACGCAGGGCCGAATAGCCATTCCAGCCCAGCGTGATCAGCACATTGTTGCACACGCCCAGCGACACCATGGCGGCGGCGTTCTGGATCGCCGTGGTCGGGCTGGCGCCGCCCATATGCACGGTTGAGGCATAGCGCAAATTCTCGATGCCGAGATTGGCCGCCAGTTCTTCCGATGTGGTGTAGACAGGCGCCGGCACCAGCCCATCAATATCATGCGGGCTAAGCCCCGCATCGGCGATGGCCTTGCGGCCCGCCTCCAGCATCATTTCGACAGCGGTTACCTTGGCGCCCTTGACATAATCGGTTTCGCCAATGCCGACGATAGACGCTTTTTCGCTGAAATTAAGAGTTTCACCCATATCGCGTTTTTCTCCCTGCTTTTGCAACACCAGGCTATGGCGCCGCTCGTTCAATCTATTATAATCAACTATAATCCGCTGGCAGTAAAAAAACGACATGCCAGCATAAATTTAGGAGAAGAACGCCATGCCCATCAGAACCCCGGTCTGCGATATGTTCGGAATCGAAAAGCCTATATTCCTTGCGGGCATGGGCGGCGTCGCCTATGCGCAGATCTGCGCGGCGGTGTCAGAAGCAGGCGGTTACGGCACACTGGGCATGGCGGCGGCGACACCCGAGGAAATCCGCACCGAAATGCGCGCCGTGCGGGCGCTGACCAAAAAACCGTTTGGCGTCGATCTGCTGGCGGCGCAACCGGAAACCATTGACCGGGCCATTGATATTATCATTGACGAAGGCGCGTCATCCTTTATCGCTGGGCTGGGCGTCCCCCATGCGGTGATCGAAAAATGCCACAAAGGCGGGCTGAAAGTCGTGGTCATGTGTGGCCAGGTCGCCCATGCGCAAAAGGCCGAACAGGCGGGCTGTGACATGGTGGTGGCCCAGGGCACCGAGGCCGGCGGCCATACCGGCCAGGTGGCGGGCATGGCGGTGATCCCGCAAATTGCGGCGGCGGTGAAAATCCCGGTGCTGGCGGCGGGCGCCATTGTCGATGGACGGACCATGGCCGCAGCCCTGGCATTGGGTGCGCAGGGCGTGTGGGTCGGCACCCGCTTTATCGCCGCCACCGAGGCGCGCGCGGGCCGCGTCTATCAGGAACAGATCATCGCCCATGGCAGTGCCGACACTCTGGTCACCAAATGCTTTTCCGGCAAGACCATGCGCGTGATCCGCAACGCCTATGTCGATGACTGGGAAAAGCGCAAGGACGAGTTGCTGCCTTTCCCCAAACAGATGGTCACCAGCCTGAAGGCCGGCGTCATGGGCGTGACCCAGGGCCCGGACAAATTGGTCGACCCCGACCGCGCCTGCCTGCCCGCAGGCCAGGGTATCGGCGGTATCTTTGATGTCCGCCCGGCAGCCGAAATCATCGACGCCATGATGCGCGAATGCGAGGATACCATCCGCCGCCTTAACGGGCTTTTGGGCTGACCGTGGGCGGCAAACCTGCTATGTATAGAATATGACAGATAAATCAGCAGCGCCTGAGGGAAACCTGATTGGGTTTCCCGGTAAGGACAGTAATGGCGTTCACGGGCGCGGGGCCAAGATGGCGATCCGGGTGGCGCAGGGTATTGTGCGCGAAATTGCGGACAAGCATCTGCTGCCCGGCGCGAAACTGCCGCCCGAACATGAAATGGTGGAACGCTATGGGGTGGCGCGCGCCACCCTGCGCGAGGCGCTGCGCTTTCTGGAATTGCAGGGGGTTCTGTCGATCAAGCCGGGGCCCGGTGGTGGCCCGGTGGTGGGCGAGCCGCATACCCGCAATCTGGCCAGCACGCTGGCTTTGCTGTTGCAGTTCCTGGATGCGCCGTTCCGGTCGCTGATCGAATTGCGCCAGGTGATCAGCCCCGGCATGGCCGCGATGGCGGCGCGCAATGCGCGCCATGATGATCTGGAGCGGCTGAAAGAATGCCTCGCCAAATTGCGGTCCTGCGTCGGCGATAATGACGCCTATCAGGACGAAAACCGCAAATTTCACGATCTTATCGCATGGGCTTCGGGCAATCCGGCCATCGGCCTGCTGGTGTCATCGGTGCATATGATGACCAACAGTTCCGGCATCACGCTGAATTATTCCGAACGCGAGCAGCGCTATCAGATCGAAACCTATGAAAGCCTGTATCAGGCTATCGTCTCACGCGACGCCGAGCGCGCCCGCAAGGAGATGGAGGATTTTATCGGCCGCTCCGACGCCTATCTGGAAAAGCGCCATGCAGACCTGATGCGCAAACGCATCGTCTGGGAAGATATCGGATAAGCACGCTACCCCACCACTCCGTAAGGACCGGAATTGTGATCTCAATCACATCCGCATGGTGCACATTGTTAGAGCGTTTCATTATTTGACGGAAACATGTCCCACATCCAAACTGTCATCCCGGACTTGCTCCGGGATCCACCAGCCTTCGCCAGAAGGCTACGGCTTGGCAGATGGACTATCCGGGAAAGCCCGAGTTTGTAACCCTGAACCCGGGACAAGCCCGGGGTGACAAAACTGGATTGTGATTCAATCAAGATAGAAAACGCTTTAATGCTGGTCGCGCCAGATGCGTTTGTAGGTTGCGAACAGCAGTCCGGCCAGGACGGTGAGGAAGATGATCACTTTGAAGCCCAATTTATGACGGTCTTCCAGCTTGGGTTCCGCTGTCCAGGTCAGAAAGGCGGTTACATCCTGGGCCATCTGGTCCAGCGTGGCTTGTGTGCCGTCCTCATAGGTGACCTGATCATCTGACAGCGGCGCTGGCATGGCAATCTGCTGTCCGGGGAAATAATGATTGTAATTCATGCCATCGGCCATGACGACATCGGCGGGCGCATCGGCATAGCCGGTCAGCACCGAATAGAGGTAATCCGGGCCGTTTTTGCGCGCCTTGGTCATCAGTGACAGATCGGGCGGCATCGCGCCGTTATTTGCGGCGCGCGCAGCATTGTCATTGGGGAACGGCCTGACGATGCGATCCTTGGGCTCTGCCGGGCGTTCGAACATTTCGCCGTCGGCATTGGGGCCGTCGGTGACATTGCTGGCGGCCGCGATGGTCTTGACTTCGGCTTCTGTGAATTCGGGTCCGCCCGCTTCGCTCAGATTGCGATAGGATACAAACTTGATCGAATGACAGGCGGCGCAGACTTCCTTGTAAACCTGAAAGCCGCGCTTTAGCTGGGCGCGGTCGAATGTGCCGAACGGGCCGTCAAAGCTCCAGTCCACATGTTTCAGCTCTGCCCCCTCGCTGGCCTGCGCTGCGCCAAGGGGCAACATTGCAATGCCGGTGGCCAGCAAAACCGAACGAAGCGTGATCTGCATTTTGTTTTTCATGTTCATCACCCCTTAGGCCGCTTTGCCAGATGCAGCATTGCCCAGCACTGGTTTGGAGATGCTTTCAGGCAGCGGCTTGGGCGTTTCCACCAGCCCCAGAATGGGCATGATGATAAAGAAATGCGCGAAATAATAGGCGGTCGCAATGCGTCCGATCAGCAGATACATGCCTTCCGCCGGTTTAGCGCCAATATAGCCAAGGATGATGGCGTCAATGAGGAAAATCCAGAAGAACTGCTTGTAGAGCGGGCGAAAGCGCGCCGAACGCACCTTGGACGTATCCAGCCAGGGCACCAGGAACAGCACAAAGATCGCAATGCCCATGGCGATCACGCCCAGCAGCTTGTCCGGGACCGAGCGCAGAATGGCGTAGAACGGCAGCAGATACCATTCCGGCACAATATGCGCAGGCGTGGACAGCCGGTTGGCCTCAATATAATTGTCCGGCTCGCCCAGGACATTCGGCGCATAGAACACGAACAGCGCAAAGAACAGCATGAACATCACGACGGCGAACGTATCCTTCATGGTGTAATAGGGATGGAACGTCACCGTATCCTGCGGCCCCTTCACGTCAATGCCCAGCGGGTTGTTGTTGCCCGGCACATGCAGCGCCCAGATATGTAGCACGACAACGCCCGCAATCAGGAATGGCACCAGATAATGCAGGCTGAACAGCCGGTTCAGCGTCGGATTATCGACCGAAAAGCCGCCCCACAGCATGGCCAGCAGCGTGTCGCCCACCACCGGGATCGCACCAAACAGATTGGTGATCACGGTGGCGCCCCAGAAGCTCATCTGCCCCCAGACCAGCACATAGCCAAAGAACGCGGCCGCCGTCATCAGCAGGTAGATCACCATGCCCAGAATCCAGATCAGCTCGCGCGGCTCCTTGTAGGAGCCATAGTAAAGGCCGCGGAACATATGAATATACACAGCGAGAAAGAACATCGACGCGCCATTGGAATGAATATAGCGGATCAGCCAGCCATAATTCACATCGCGCATGATGTGCTCGACACTGGCGAAGGCCATGTCTACATGCGGGGTGTAATGCATCACCAGAATGACGCCGGTAATGATCTGCGTCATCAGGCAGAACATCAAAATGCCGCCAAAGGTCCACCAGTAATTCAGATTTTTTGGTGTCGGAAAGGCGATGGCCGCGCCATGCATAAGGCTCAGGATCGGCAGCCGCCGCTCCAGCCATTTGGCGGGCGCGCTGGTGGGTTGGAATTCTGTATGTCCGCTCATTATTTGCGCCCCTTAGCCTATTTTGACCCGGTTATCATCGAGAAAGACATATTCCGGTATGGCCAGATTCAGTGGCGCCGGACCCAGGCGGACGCGCCCCGATGTATCGTAATGTGAGCCATGACAGGGGCAGAACCAGCCGCCGAAATCGCCTTTCTGTCCCAGCGGCACACAGCCCAGATGGGTGCACACGCCAACCATGATCAGCCATTCCGGCTTTTGCACCCTGTCCGCGTCGGTCTGCGGATCGCGCAGTTCTTCGATGTTAACCTCAGCGGCGGCGGAAATCTCTTGCGCCGAGCGATGCCGGATAAAGACCGGCTTGCCGCGCCAGGTAACGGTAATCGCTGCGCCTTCGCTAATGGCGGACAGATCAACCTCGATGGAGGCCAATGCCTTTACCGACGCATCCGGGTTCAACTGATGAATAAATGGCCAGGCTAGCGCGCCTGCGCCTACTGCGCCTACGGCGCCTGTTGCAATATAGAGAAAATCCCGTCTGGTGGGTTCTTCCGCATGGCCAGCAGTCACTGATCGCTTCC
>DAIOWE010000013.1:0-30618 GCA_036758605.1 Pseudomonadota bacterium
TGGGTATACCGAAAGCGCGATGGTTAAGTCAACAAAATTATGCTGCGCCGCACAACAAACAGGATTAGATCAATTGTGCAAGCCCGTGGCGCGTTAAACCTTCAAATCATCCCGCGTCCCACGGATATATCCAGTTCCCGGATCTTCTTGCGCAGTGTATTACGGTTAAGCCCCAGCAACTCCGCAGCCCTGATCTGGTTCCCCCTGGTGGCGGCAAGGCACATGGTAATTAGCGGGCGCTCGATCTCTCGCAGGATACGGTCATGCAGGCCTGCGGGGGGCAGATCTTCTCCGTGATCGGCAAAATATCGCGCCAGGTTTCGTTCAACCGCAGCACACAGACTATCATTGTCCCCTGTTCCATTTTCTTCCGCCGGACTATTCTGGGTGTCCGCCAGTTCCGCTTCAATAATTTCTACGCCGATAATCTCATCCTGATAAAGCGCCGCCAGACGCAATGTCAGATTTTCCAGCTCGCGCACATTCCCCGGCCAGCGATGGCGTTTAAGCCGCTCCAGCGCCGCCTGTTCCAGCACCTTGTGCGCAAGCCCGCCAGCTTCGGCGCGAACAAGAAAATGCCGTACCAGATCAGGAATATCCTGCGAACGCTCGCGCAATGGCGGAAGCCGCATCGGCACAACATTCAAACGGTAAAACAAATCCTCGCGGAACAGGCCCTGCGCAATTTGCTGACGTAAATCGCGATTGGTCGCGGCGATGATCCGTACATTGGTGCGGATGGTGCCACGTCCACCAACCATCATATACTCACCCTCCTGCAATACACGCAGCAGGCGGGTTTGGGCTTCCAGCGGCATATCGCCAATTTCATCAAGAAATAATGTACCCCCCTCAGCCTGCTCAAAACGCCCGGATGCACGGTTTGCCGCGCCGGTGAAGGAACCTTTTTCATGACCGAACAATTCACTTTCGATCAGCTCACGTGGGATCGCCGCCATATTTATGGCGACGAAAGGGCCGTTTTTGCGTTTTCCATAATCGTGCAATGCCCGCGCCACCAGTTCCTTGCCGGTGCCGGATTCGCCATTGATCATCACGGTCAGATCGGTTCCCATCAGCCGTGCCAGAATGCGATAAATTTCCTGCATCGCGGGCGAACGCCCAATCAGCGGCAGCTCGTCTTCGCCTGAATTGGTGTTAACGTTTTCCGCAGGTGAATTCATTTGCGCCGCCAGCGCGCGTTTTACCACCCCGGTCAATTCATTCAGGTCAAACGGCTTGGGCAAATATTCATACGCCCCTTTTTCCGCCGCCTTGAGCGCCGTCATCAGCGTGTTTTGCGCGCTCATGACAATGACCGGCAATCCCGGACGATGTTTTTTGATGCGCGGCAACATGTCAAACACATTACCATCCGGCATCATCACATCGGTGATAAGCAGATCGCCCTCGCCTTCTGATATCCAGCGCCACAGATTTGCAAGATTGCCCGTAGAGCGCACATTGTAGCCAAGACGCACCAGCGCCTGGTTCAGCACCGTACGGATGGCGTTATCATCATCAGCGACAATGATGGTTTGGGGCATGGTGGTTGCTGATGGCATACTCATGATAATTGATTGCTCTGTTTTGTGCGCCCGCGTACGGGCAGCAGTGTCCGGAATATTGTACGTCTTGGCTGTGCGTCACATTCGATCATGCCGCCGTGGTCACCAATTATTTTGGCGACCAGCGACAGCCCCAGTCCGGTTCCATTCGGCTTTGTACTGATGAACGGATCAAACAAATGCGTCTTGATGTCTTCTGCAATACCTGGCCCGTTATCGCGCACACAAACCTCAAAGGGTAACGCCACACGGGCAGTTCCTCCGGGAAGCGCCAGCCGCATCCCATGACGATAGGCCGTCGTCAGCGTGATTTCGCCACCACTGACCCCCTCAAGCGCTTCAGCGGCATTTTTTACGAGATTGAGAAACACCTGAATGAGCTGATCGCGATCTCCCATCACTTCAGGCAGCGAAGGGTCATATTCTTCGATAAAGCGGATATTTTTTGCAAATCCCGCTTGTGCAATACGCCTGACATGTTCCAGCACCTGATGAATGTTAACTGGCGCCTGCTGCAATGGCCGCTGGTCGCTAAAGGCTTCCATGCGGTCTACCAGTTCGCAGATACGATCCGTTTCTGCGCAGATAAGCTGTGTCAGTTGCTTGTCCGCCTCATTGGCGTTCTGTTCCACAAGCTGTGCAGCGCCACGGATACCGGACAGCGGGTTTTTAATTTCATGCGCCAGCATGCTGGCCATACCAGTGACTGACCGCACGGCGCCGCGATGGGTTAGCTGCTGATCCATCTTGCGCGCAATGCCTGCTTCACGCAGCACGAGCAATACGTCGCTGCGATCATCACCAATGGGCGCCACCTGCACATCCGTAATCCGTTCACCGGTGTGCGGTGTGCTCAGATTTACCTCATATTCCCAAACCGCCACGCCATCACGCCGGACCTGGCGGATCATCTCCAGCACAGGACTTCCAAAAGGGATTAATTTCGCGATTGGCTGATTAAGCAGCATATGCCTGCTTGATTTGAAAAATTGCTGCGTCTCAGCATTGATGTAGGAAATTCTGCCTGCATCATCCACGACAATGACGGGCGCAGGAATAGCATCCAGTATCATTTCTGCGCTGGCATTCATTTCGGCCATGCCGCTGCCGCGCATACGCCCCCTGTTCATCAAGGATTCTGACATCAGGCTGCTAACTCCTCCATCAACAGATCCATACTGTACCGCTCCATTGCAGCCAGCACAGCGGTAGAACTATCCAGCGTCATCAATGTGCGGCGAAGCGTTTCGCCCTGCGGCATGTACGCCAGATACCAGCCCAGATGCTTGCGCGCGTTGCGCACGCCCAGCGCTTCGCCATAATGCGCGATTATCGCCGTGTAGTGCTGACGCATGATTGCGATTTGCGTATGGATCGGCGGCGCAGAAAGCTTCTTTCCCGTGGCGAGGAAATGCCGGATTTGTTCTGGAAACCAGGGGCGGCCCTGCGCACCGCGTCCAACCATGACGGCATCGGCGCCCGACAGCGACAAAGCCGCCGCCGCATCTTCTTCGGTTTCAATATCGCCATTGACGACCACGGGAATATTGACCGCCTGTTTGACCTGCGCCACAAATTCCCAATCGGCGCGACCGTTGTAAAATTGGCAGCGGGTGCGGCCATGGACAGAAATCAGCTGAACCCCAAGCGCCTCGGCACGGCGCGCCAGTTCGGGCGCGTTGCGGTTTGTCTCATCCCATCCCGTACGCATTTTCAGTGTCACGGGAATATTCACGGCCCTGACCGTCGCCGCGATTAAAGCTGACGCCAGATCCATATCCCGCATGAGCGCCGAGCCGGAATATCCATGCACAACTTTTTTGGCCGGACACCCCATATTGATATCGATGATTTCGGCCCCTATGTCGGCACATATGCGGGCCGCCTCGCCCATCCAGTAGGCTTCGCAACCCGCGATCTGTATCGCCAGCGGCTTTTCATCTTCGGTCCGGCGCAGGCGGCGTTGCTGGGCGACTGGCCGGGACATTATTTCCCTGCTTGCCAGCATTTCGGAGTAAACCAGTCCCACGCCCTGTTCGCGAAATATGCGTCGCGTTGGCAAATCCGTGATGCCTGACAATGGCGCCAGGAAGACCGGATGACTGATATTTATAGACTGAAGCGCAATGGTCACAATTTAGGCGTTCTTTTAATATGATTAATTAATGGGCATGCTATATCCCGCCACAATAATCTGCAAGTGTTTATTGCAGCGCATACAGGTAAGCTTGGCAGAACCGCCCCACTCCGTTAGGTTTGCAGCAAGTAACTGAAAGAAATGAACGAATGCGTATTGCTGTTCTGATCATGGCCGCCGGCAAAGGAACGCGTGCGGGTGGTGCGCATCCCAAGCAATACAGAAAAATTGCCGGTCAGGCGGTGCTGCGCCATACACTCAACAGGTTTTGTCACCACCCCCGGATTAACCGGATACAAGTGATCATCAATCCGGACGATGCGGCGCTATGTACCGAAGCTGTGGCCGGATTACCCATTCCCCCCCCTATTGCAGGCGGAAGCAGCCGACAGGAGTCCGTGCGGCTGGGGCTTGAGGCGCTTGTGTCAGATCCGCCGGACCTGGTTCTGATCCATGACGCTGCGCGGCCTTTTGTTAATCCGGGCACGATTGATGGGGTGATCGCTGCATTGTCTGAAACGGAAGGCGCCATTGCCGCTATTCCAATGACCGACACTGTAAAAATGTCGCAGGGGATGAATATCATCAGGGGAATAGCGCGCGATGGATTGTGGCGCGCGCAGACCCCGCAGGGGTTTCAGTTTCAGGCGATCCTGGACGCCCATCGCAGGGCCATTGGTTTGGATCTAACCGACGACGCCGCCGTCGCCGAACATGCCGGGCTTCGGGTCCGCCTGATACAGGCCAATGAGGATAATTTCAAAATCACCCATGATGAGGATTTTATCCGCGCTGAACGCATGCTTGCCAGACCGGAAATGCTGACACGCCTTGGTATGGGCTATGACGTGCACCGATTTGAAGCGGGTAGCGCGGTCATATTGTGTGGCATTGAAATTCCCTATCACCGGAAACTGGCGGGGCATTCTGATGCAGATGTCGGCCTGCACGCCCTGACGGATGCCATTCTGGGCGCGATTGCGCAAGGCGATATTGGCCAGCATTTTCCACCGTCAGACCCACAATGGAAAGGTGCGCCCTCACGCATCTTTCTTGAGCATGCGGGCAAACTGGTGCGTAGCATGGGCGGAGAAATCATCAATCTTGACGTCACCCTGATCTGCGAGGCGCCCCGCATCGGACCACACCGGATTTTGATGCAACAGGGCATAGAACAAATACTCGGCCTGTCGCCCGGGCGCGTCAGCGTTAAGGCCACCACCACCGAAGGATTGGGCTTTGCCGGACGCAGCGAAGGCATTGCAGCGCAGGCGGTGGCCAGTGTCAGGACGCCAAAATGATCCTGGCGCAGCCGCCCGCCAGCATTGGCTTTCGTCATCCGGTCAGCCTGATTGCCACCTGGTTTGGCAGCGGCCTGTTACCGGGCGCGCCGGGCACATGGGGATCCATCGCCGCCCTGCCCTTTGCCTGGATGATTGCGATTTTTTTTGGCGCATGGGGGCTGTTTGGCGGCGTCATAGCTGCTTTCGCCATTGGGATTTGGGCGGCGGGGCGCTACACTCAGGCAGCCGGTCTGAAAGACTGTCAGAATATTGTGATCGATGAAGTGGCCGGTCAATGGCTGGCGCTGCTGTTTGTACCGCTGGATCCTTTGGCCTATTTTGTGGCCTTTATTTTGTTTCGCATTTGCGACATTTATAAACCCTGGCCAGCCAACTGGGCGGACAGGACAGTGTCCGGCGGATTGGGTATAATGCTTGATGATATGGTTGCGGGGGCGTACGCATTAATGCTGATACATATGGCCTTATATGTGATCCAGTAAGACAGCGCAGGAGAAGAAAAATGTTTCCCCTTAAAACCCTGAAACTTGCCGAAATGCTGCTGGCCGACTGTAAGGCCCAGGGATTGCGCATCGCCACCGCAGAATCATGCACCGGCGGGCTGGTGGCCGCATGTCTGTGCTCCATACCGGGCGCCTCATCAGTGTTTGACCGTGGTTTTGTTACCTATAGCAACGAGTCCAAGCGTGATCTGCTGGGCGTCCCCGGCGATCTGATGGCCGATGTCGGTTCAGTAAGCGAGCCGGTATCACGCATGATGGCGGAAGGTGCGGTAGAAAATTCCAATGCGCATCTGGCCGTTGCCATTACGGGCGTTGCGGGACCAGGTGGCGGCACCCGCATGAAACCGGTTGGCCTGGTGCATGTGGCCGCAGCGCGCGAACGCAAACCCATAATCCATGAGCTCTATCATTTCGGCGATATCGGCCGCGAAGAAATCCGCATGGAGGCGGTTTATGCGGCGCTGGAATTATTGCATCGGCATGTACAGCGTTAGATTTATTGCAAGGCTGAATGTAGCGCCACCGGTTTGACCATTTGAAATGTACAACACTTAAATGAAAATCGGTTTTATTTTCATTGCGCAGTCGCATCAGATTTTTCACAGTCTGCCTGCCGCCTGTGCGCTGTCGCAGGAATATCCTGAGATTGAGGTAACCCTGCTGGCGCGCAGCCCCGCTCAGGAAGACTATCTGCGTCAGCTTGCAGGCTATTATAGTGCTGACAGGCTGAAATATCAGATTATTGCCCCGCCATTTCGCTCCTCGCGCAGCGCCGTGAACGATTCAGTTCCAAAATTACTCTTGTTATTATGGAACCTTTGGGGATTATCACGTTTCGACGCGCTTGTGATGCCGGAACGCACCAGCCTGGTATTGCGTAATATGGGCCTGCGCAACACGAAGTTCATACACACGACGCATGGCGCGGGTGATGACGAACGGGATTGGGATACGCGAATACGAAAATTCGATCTGGTGCTGCTGCCGGGACGCAAACGGCGCGACCGGCTGCTGGACAAGGCCCTGCTTCGCCCCGGCCATTATTCCGTCTGCGGATATAGCAAATTTGATCTTGTGACGCGCATGGGCAAGATGCGGCAGCCCCTGTTCAGCAATGGCCGTAAAACCGTTCTGTACAATCCGCATCACAATAGTCAGCACAGTTCCTGGCATGCAATCGGGCATCAGGTGCTGGATTATTTTGCAAAATCCGGTCAGTTTAATCTGATCTTCGCGCCACATATCCGCATGCATGCAGATGGGGTGATTACGCAAGAGGAATTGCGTCCCTACCAAAAGCTTGAACATATTCTGATTGATACCGGCAGCGCGCGCAGCGTTGATATGAGTTATAGTCTGGCCGCCGATATATATCTCGGTGACTGGAGCAGCCAGGTTTATGAATTTTTGCTGCATCCCCGCCCCGTTATTTTTCTTAATCCACATCAGTTCGAATGGCAGGATAAGGAAGAATATCTGTGGTGGACGCTGGGCAAGGTCGCCGAAAACATTTCTGAAATGAATTCAGCCCTGACTGGCGTAGAACAGTGGCGCGCACAATTCGAGCCGCTGCAGAAAGACGCCTTCGATTATACGTTCGCAAACTTTCAACAATCCGCGCCAAAGCGCGCCGCCGGCGCCATTGTCTCCTATCTGAAAAACGGACGGATAGAAGACGATTTTGCGTGACGCGCGTTGGATGCGCTAATGGCCGATCGCTTTGCGCGCGGCCTCGGGATCAAGGGTTGCGAATGCGTCATACTGGCTGAGAAACACGCTTCCACTTAAATCTTCCAAAAAGTGGCTGCGCTGCAACTGGTCCATCACCGGCCCCTTGACCTCAGAGAGATGCAACTTCACATCTGAATCCCGCAACCGCGCATTAATCGCTTCAAGGCTTTCCAGCGCGCTGGCGTCAATGGAATTCACTGCCGGGCACATCAGCACCACATGCCTGACGGCGGGATTTTCCGCCACCAGGGTTTGCACCTTGTCTTCAAGAAAACGGGCATTGGGAAAATATAGGCTTTCATCCACCCGCAGATTTAGCACAAATGGACTGGTCACTACTGTATGTCGCAAAATATTTCTAAAATGTTCCGTGCCGGGAACCTGTCCAACAATGGCGCAATGAGGACGGCTGGTGCGATAAAGATGAATCAGAATAGAAAGCGCCACACCAGACAAAATTCCAATTACGATACCTTCCAGCAGTGTCAGCATTATCGTCGCAAACATGGCCGCAAAGTCACTTTTGGAATATATCCAGGTACGTTTGATCACGCCTGGATCAATCAATGAAAGCACAGCGACAATAATGGTCGCTGCCAGCGTCGCCTGAGGCAGAAAAAACAATAGCGGCGTCAAAAATACGGTCACCGCAGTGATACCGATTGCGGTGAAAGCGCCCGCAGCAGGCGTTTCAGCACCTGCTTCAAAATTGACAACGGATCGCGCAAACCCGCCGTTGACAGGAAATCCGCCCGATAGTGCGGATGCAATATTGGCAGTCCCCAGCGCTATCATTTCCTGATCAGGTACGATTCGCTGGCGTCGCTTGGCGGCCAGTGTCTGAGCAACCGAAACCGCTTCCACAAAACCAATGACGCTAATCAAAAGCGCCGACCCAGCCAATGAACGCCATAAATCAGGATCAAAAGAAGGCATCGTAAACGGCGGCAATCCACTTGCGATACTTCCCACAATACGCACGCCGATAGCATCTAAGGAATACCGCCAACTGACCAGTGTAGTAATGACAACCGCCAGAATCGGGCTGCATTTCAGCATAATACCAGCCACACGCGGGTTAACGCCCAGATGCAATAACAAGCTCTTTAGGTGCGTTCGCATCAAAACCAGATAACCAATCACCGCAACGCCTACCAGCAGCGTGGGCTGGCTTATCTTTCCCAATTGAGGAATGAGGCCAAGGCTGATTTCAATCAGGTTCTGCCCGGAACCTCTAACGCCCAGAATATGCTTTAGCTGCCCGGCGGCGATCAGAATTCCCGAAGCAATAATAAATCCCGCAATCACCGGGTGGCTGAGAAAGTTTGCCAGAAATCCCAGACGAAACAGCCCCATAACCACCAAAATCAAACCTGATATGAACGCCAGACTGATTGCAGCCAGATAATAATCAAAGCTGCCCTGCGCGGCTATATTCCCCACTGCGACGGCAGTCATCAGCGAACCACTGGCAACCGGCCCTACCGCCAAAGTACGGCTGGTGCCAAAAATCGTATACGCCACCAGTGGCAATATGCTGGCGTACAAACCAACCTGCGGGGGCAGCCCCGCCAGCATGGCGTAAGCCAGCGATTGCGGGATCAGCATGAGTGTGACAACGATCGCAGCAATCAGATCGTTGGTCAGCGCGCCGCTATTATATTGCCTTCCCCAGTCCAGAATTGGGAAATACTGTCTTAACACTGCGTCACACGGGCATAGACGCAATTACAAAATTTCATCCGTGAACTGATCATCTAAAAATAATTCAGAGGCAATTTAAGATAGCTCACACCGTTTTCCTCTGCCGGTGGAAAATGACCCGCGCGCATATTTATCTGCACCGATGGCAGAATTAACGCTGGCATGTTCAGTGTGGCGTCTCGCGCGGTTCGCATTTTGACGAAATCTTCTTCGCTGATCCCGTCATGCACATGCACGTTTCCGGATTTTTGTGCGGCAACGGTGGTTTCCCAGACAAACTGCTTGCGCTCCGGTGTCTGATAATCATGGCACAGGAACAGTCTGGTTTCAGGCGGCAATGCCAGAATTTTACGGATGGAGCGATAAAGCGCGCGGGCGTCACCACCAGGAAAGTCGGCCCGCGCGGTTCCATAATCCGGCATAAACATGGTGTCGCCAATAAAGGCCGCATCCCCCACGATATAGGTCATACAGGCGGGCGTGTGCCCCGGCGTATGCATGGCCATCAGTTCAAGCCCGCCAATATGTAATTTTTCCCCGTCCTGTATAAGCCAGTCGAACTGACTGCCATCCAGAGGGAAATCCGTTCCCGTATTGAAGATTTTTCGAAACGCCTGCTGAACGATTGTGACCGGCGCCCCGATTACGGTCTTACCGCCAATTTTTTCCTGTAAATAGGGGGCTGCGGTCAGATGATCCGCATGGACGTGGGTTTCGATTATCCACTTCACCTGCAAATCATGCGCCCCTATGTGGGCTACGATCTTATCGGCTGATTCTGTATGCGTACGGCCTGACGCTGCGTCAAAGTCCATCACCGGATCGATGATTGCGCAGGCAGGTGATTCCGGATCCTGCACAACATAACTCGCTGTAAAAGTAACGGGGTCAAAAAATCCATGCACCAGTGGCCGCATCCGCAACTTCCCATTTTACGATAAAAATAAGTAAATTATATTTGATGCATCACACCCGCTTTGACAAGTATAAAAATAAAGGTCCAGGCGTGTGGCTTGCACGCCGCGCTATTTATCTGGTGATTGCGTCACGGATGCACCCGTCACCAGACGAAAAATAGCGGGAAAAACTATCACCACCAGAATAATCCGGGACAAATGCATGAAGGAAATATAGGCCGTCAGAGAACCGATAGACAGGGCTATCAGGCTCATCTCCGCCAGCCCCCCCGGCGCCAGGGCCAGGATCAGGGGTTTTGGCAAATCACCAATCATCGGCGCGGCGATAATGCCGGTAAGCGTGGCGGCAATCACCATCAACAATCCGGAAGCCACAGCAAACATGATCGTTCGCCACATAGTCCGGAGACTGAGCCCGGCAAAACGGCAGCCTATACCCGCACCAATGACAATTTGCGAGGATGCAACAATTGGACCCGGCGGCGCGGCGCTGGTCAGGCCGCTAATATGCAGAATGGCGCTAAGCAGCATCGGCCCCAATAACGCGCCCGCAGGCAGCCGTAATTTCGACGCCAGCGGCACGCCAATAACCGCACACGCCGTCAGCAGCGCCATGTCCATCAGATCCGGAAGCCCGGCTGGTCCCGGCGGCATTGAGGGAATATGCAGGCCTTCAACGTAACGGAAATAAACCGGAATGGTGCCAACAACCACCAGAATGCGGGTGGCGTGCACCAGGCTGATGGTCGCGACATTGCCGCCCATGCTTTCGCCCACGGTCATCATTTCGGTCAGGCCGCCAGGGGCGCTGGAAAAATATGCTGTAGCCTGGTCAAAACCGGCAACACGCCGGAAAAACTGATAACTCATCGTCGTAATCACCGCCATAAAGCCCAGCATCACGCCCATTGAGGGTAGCCACTGAACGGCCTGTTGCATGATTTCCGGCCGGAACGAACTGCCCAGCATGATGCCGAGAATGGCCAGCATCACCTTGCGCAGATTCAGTGACATATGCGTTGGCGCGCCCGCAAGACTTGCCGCAGTGGTAAAAAACATCGCCCCCAGCATCCACGCCAGCGGGGTGCCAATCCAGGCAAAAATGCCGCCCCCAAGAGCCGCCAGCGCTAAAGTTCCCCCCAACCGGGCCGGAAGCCCGGCACGATGCAGCATGTGCATATTCATGATAAAGTGCGCCTTATATCAATCCGTAAACTGTTCCATCAGGATGCGTTCGTCCAGATCATGGCCCGCATCAAACAGGATTGGGACAGTGACATCCTCAGCCATGGAGACCTCAACCGTGGCAACCTCGCGCACTTCCAGCATGTCTGCCACGGCGCTGACCGGGCGCTTGTCGCGCTCCATGATTTCAAACAGAACCACTGCGTTCTTTGGCAGCAGGGCGCCGCGCCAGCGGCGTGGACGAAAGGCGCTAATAGGCGTCAGGGCCAGTGCGCCCGCCTTGATCGGCAAAATTGGCCCATGCGCCGATAAATTATAGGCGGTGCTGCCCGCAGGCGTCGCCACCAGAACGCCATCGCAGTTCAGTTCTTCCAACCGGGGACGCCCATCAATGCTGATACGAATTTTCGCCGCCTGACGTGTGGATCGCAACAGCGACACCTCATTAATCGCCAGACCTTCGAAACATTGCCCGTGCACATCGGTCGCAATCATGCGAAGCGGGTTTAGTGTCGTCACTTCCGCATCATTCAGCCGCTCGCGCAGACCATCCTCCTTATACTCATTCATCAGAAACCCAAGCGAGCCACGATTCATGCCGTAAATTGGAATGTTCCGGCCCATGAACTGATGAATGGTTTGCAGCATCTGGCCGTCACCCCCCAGCGCCACGATTACATCGGCTTGATCCGGGGGCACATCTGTATAACGGCCACACAGAATTCGAAGCGCCTCCTGCGCCTTGAGAGAGTCAGAAGCAACAAAGGAAATCTTGCTATACGCCATGGCAGACCTGACCAGCGGTATCATAAAATGATGGCCCTATGGCCATCTCATTTAATACGGTGAATGAATGGCTTTGTCTATTATTGCGCTGGCGAGGGGATATTACAGATCGCGGCGATAGGTCGCCATAAAGTCTTTTAATGTGTCGAGACCAGCTATGGTGCTGGCCAGTTGACGAAAAGCCACGCCATTATTGGCACTGGAGCGACTGATCACATCAAAGCCATCGGCATAGGGCGTGGCGGCCATCTGCGCATCATAGTGGCTGCGCAACTTGTCCAGCCCATCCTGCTGGCCTGCCAGCGCATAGGCAATCGCCGCCCGCATGATGCGTCCCTGCAGCGCCGCATCCAGGGGTTTGTCAGCCGGCTGAATGCCACCATCCGCCAGCACCTTATCAAGACTTGCAGCAGCCATTGGCCAATCCTGCGCTGCCCAATATATGTCCGCGCGCAGCAGGTTGGCTTCAGGTGCATCCAGCCCGTCAATAAGCTCAAGGGCTTGCTCGAACTCGGATAACTCCGACAGTGCGCGCCCCTCCAGGACCAACCGCTTGAATGTCAAATCTTCCGGCAATCTGGTCTGGCGCGTACGGCGGATGGTGTCCAGCGCCTTGTCTGGCTGCTTATCCAGCAATTGTATGACCGCCAGCCGCACCGCAACCTGTGCTTTGGCGGTACCTTCCAGACGGAACCGCACCTGGTGATCAAGCAGTTCTATCGCCTCGTCCAGCAGATCAACCGCCACCAGGCGTTCGCCCAGGCGGCGGATCATTTCATCGCCATCTGAACCAAGCGGGGTCAGTTCACGGAAATCATAATATAATGCAAGCGCCTTGACGGCCGGCATTGCGTCGGAGCCGTTCCTCAAATAAAGATCGGCAAAAATTTCGTTCATGCTGTCTGCAATGCGCGAAGATCGCTCCGTGTTAGGATAATATGTCACGGCGTCCCGCATCACCGTAAGGGCCTCGCGGTACGCCCCATTCGCCGCATAGCGCATACCCAGCGATTCAAGAATTTTCAGTTCGGTATCATCGCCGCGCCACGCGTATCGAAGCCCCTCAAGCTGTTCGATTGCCTTTGCATTGTCCAGGCTTCCCATTTTATTCAACAACAGCAGGCGCGAAAGTCTGGCGGGTATCTCGCTTGGCCGGTAATGGGTTTTTATCACCTTGTCATACAAATCCAGCGCCGCATCATTTTTTCCGCGCACCTCAAGCAGGCTTGCCTGCAAAAACCGCCCCTCGCTCGCCATTTTTGGCGGCAGTGCGTCAATTTTTACATTGTTCAATTCACGTTGCGCGCGGTCATTTTCGCCCATCGCCAATGCGGCCGTCCCCGCTAAAATCCGGATTTCTGCGCGTATTTCGGGTGAATATTTACCCATGACGGCAAGGCCGCTGTCGAATGCAATGAGCGCATCTTTCCAGGAGTTCTGCCGCGCCTTAACAGCACCAAGCCACAATTTTGCGTGTGAATCATTTTTCAGTTCGCTTGCGGACAGATATTTTTCAGCCTCGTGAAAACGCCCCATATAGTAACTGGCGACACCGGAAATGCCGTTAAAATATGGATCATTGATAACGTTTGCATCTTCACTGGCCATAATGTCCAGCGTTCCGCGCGCCTCACTCTCCAGCCCATGGGCCAGATAGAACTGCGCCAGAATCATCTGGTTGGCTTTACGATCTTTCAGCCTGGTTGCCGCAACATTTGCACGAAGCTGATCGCGCACCTCATGAAAGTTTTTATCAGTGCCGCGTTTCCAGCGATCAAAATCCATAAAGGCCGGAGGCAGTGGGGTTGCTTTCGCGCTATCTTTTCCGCCAAGCGAGCGAACCACTTCGTCTGATATCTGCAAACCAGAGGTAGAAGTGATCGTAACAGAACCCGGCGCCGCGCTTACCTTCAACCGGTCCGAAAATGGCACAACAGCGACGCCCTGGCTGGTGGAAAGCAATTCAAAATCCACATATTTACGGTTTTCCACCACCGCCTGTGTAGCCTCCAGCACGGGGGAAATCGTAAGCGTATCCCCTACAACCGGATCTATGACAGAAAATGGCCCCGTGGGTGTGCCAGCAGTCACCCGAACCTCGCCGCCCGGCTCAACTTCAGGGGCGCGCGTGACCGGCAAAATGCCATCTGGCGTGCCCGCTTCACGCAGCAGATCAACCTGCCAGACCGAATAACGCCGCGTCACACTGGGCAAAAATCCTGAGGCCACCTTAAATGTCAATATTGTGGAATCCCTATCATCCAGCTGTTCGCCATTTACGATTACATCATGCTTCAGCAGGGAAACAATCGACAAATCGACATGCGCTGGCTTATCAAACACTATCCATAGATAATCGCCACGCATAAAAACGGCGCCGGCCACGTCTTTTGGAAATGGAAATCGCATCCGCAATCCACCGGCAATCTCCTTTACACGCAGATCAAATTCTATTTTTCCATCATTGGAAACAGAGGCCTGTTTTTCATCCTCAATCGTCCTGGCTTTTTCCAGCGCTTCTCCAACCGCCTTCTGTTCCGCAAGTTTCTTGCTTTCCTGCTCTTGCGCTTGCGCGATTTCGCGATCCGCGGCAGCCTCAGCTTCGCTGCGTTCCGAAACAATATTTGCCGCCACGATTTTTGCAGGCAATTCCTTCTTTGCTGGCGTCAACGGTTTGACGCGAGGTGCTGCCGGTTCCTTTTCAGAACTCTTTTTTTCAACCGGCGGCGTCTTCAGCAAATCGACAACAACAAGCTTGTCAAATTGACTGGCCTTCAAACCAAATTCCCTGCGCAGCGGAAAGCGAATTTCCTTGCCATTTTTTCCAATTATTGGCTTACCTACAAACTCTCCCATTTTTTGAGAGAAAACGGCATAGTCAGCCTTCAGGGGCTTGTCAAAAACTATACGCAACTCTTTTCCGGAAATATCAGCGCGATATCCAGTTCTGGTCGGCCATTCAAACACCATCCGGCCATAATCCGCATGTACGCCAGCGCGAGTCTTTACGGTTTGCTGCGCACCAGCCGGACTGTTAAAGACAAACAGACACGCTGTAACCAGCAGTGCAAAAATCTGATGCTGGCGTATGCAGCGCATCATGCGCCGATTTCCCTGATCACAAGTTCAACCAGATCTTCCGCAGGCTGAGCACCCGATGACGTAACAGAATGCCCAACTGGAAGGATGGTCAAACCCAGGCCAGCCTGTGTAAATAATTTTTTGATGATCAGGGCGCGGCTCAGGGACAACTCCCATGTTGATCCGTATCCATCCAGCCCGGAAAGCGCGGGACGTTCACCCTCCGCAGAGTAGACATGTATTTCAACCCGGTTTTTGATGGACGCCAGGGTTTGAGCAATTGCCTCAAGCGCCGCCGGCGCCATATCCGCAGCCTTTGCCGTTTCCTGCTGAAACAACAGATCAACCGGTAATGCGATAACGACACGATCCTCCCTGCTATGAATGCGGGCATTTGCAAGAATATCGTGGTTACGAAACTTCTCTTTGATCACGGTCTCCAGATACCCAAGATCAATACCTTTTGGCTCCTGTATGCGAAACGGCCTGGCCTCCTTCTCAATTTCCAGAATTGACCGCTCCCGGCCGGGGGAAAGTTCATCGCTCAGTCCACTGACAATGGATTTCCACGCCTGGGTTTGCAATTGAGACATGCTGAACAGCATAACAAAAAACGCCAGCATCAGCGACATGATGTCGCTGAACGTCACAATCCATGCATGATTTGCCGGTCGCGGCTCTAATACAGCTTTATCAAGATCATCGGGAAATTCTTCATGGTAAATCATTTCAGCACACCATTGACCGCTGCGCCTCTCTCAGGCGCTGAAACTGTATATAAAGCAATATCCAGATGCGGAATTTCACTTTCCAGAATTAACGTTGAAATCGAACTGGACGCCACTCGGGCATTGATCAAGGTCCGGGCAATACGGCTTGCCTGACGAACGGGTACTGGGGCTTCGTCCCCGGCACTGGACGCCGTTTCAGACAATTCATCCGCCGCGCCCGATATCCGGATTTCTATCATGGGCAACGCAACCACCGCATCGGACCGCAGCATTGCCCTGGCGATATCGTTGATAAGGCTCAGCCCTTCGGGGCTAAGTATTCCCGTGCGGGGGACAAACACTTTGTCTCTCTCCAGACGGACCGTCAGGGTGCCGCCTGTGCTTCGAATAAGCTTTACTTCACCAAAGGCGTCACGTCCGCGTATCGCGCTGATAACAGAGTCAAGATACGCCTGATCCAGCAATACCGAGCCAGTCTGCGAAGAAACGGTTCCAAAATCCGACGCAACAGAGGATTTTGCAAATTTTTCCGTCAGGCTGCTTACCGTTGAGTCAACCCTGGAAGGATCACGCGCAGATACGCTGTAGAGCATAACGAAAAATGTCAGCATCAGCGCGACCAGATCACAATAAGTTGCGATCCATCCCTGACTGACGGCAGATGGTTTGGTAATCAAAGCGTCCGGTTCATCCAAAATCATATAGCCGCCCACGGTGCAGAAAAAATTCCTTATAAATTATCAAACAAAGCGTCGATATCATCCTGGCCGTTAGCCCGATCCGGCAATTGCGGACCATTTAACAGAGACTTGTTCTCACCACGTGAAACATCACAGGATTCGTCCTCGCCCGGGAACAATGCAACCAGCCTGGTCACGCGCGATTCAATTCCCTGCAGGGTGTTGACGACTTTGCTGATACGCTGACCGGTAATATCCTGAAAGTTTGACGCTTCATAAATTTTCATTACCAGTGACTGAAGCGCTTCGGCATCATCCCCTTTAAGACTGCCGCAAATACTCTCCAGCTTTTCAACCGAGTCCAAAATGGCGTTCGTAGCCTCTTCTGTCGCCATTACCACGGCATCAAGCTCATCGGTTGCTTCAGGAATATCCACCTCCCGCATTGCATTTGGACGAATGCTTGATATTTCCCTGCGGGCGTTGCCAATAAATTCCTGCATCTCATCAATCTGGCTTCGCAAATGGTCCAAATCCGGCTCGGAATTTCCTTCCAGAGCGGAAAAAAGGCTCCTCAATATTTCCGGAAGCTGATCAATGGGAACCATATCTCCCATAGACATTCTGATGGACGCCACCTGATCCTTCAGTACCGCTTCCATGTTCACGCTTTTCATTGATATACTCCCGATACTGATTATCTGTTTTCTGATTAGCTCGCTGAACCAGGAAGTTTTTTCTGTTGCGCCATTTCCATTGTAAGGCGTTTTGCCGCATCAGGACTCATTTTACTCAGAACTTCCGCCATCTTTGATTCATCCATCCGCTTTGCAACGGCCAGCAATACAGGCATATCCAATTGATCAAATATTGCAGCAGCACTTTTTGGTTTCATGCTTTCATAGACCTGAACAAGCTTTGCAAGCCGCTCTTCCTCCTGCTTGTCAAAACGCTCTATAAGCGCCGCAACGCTATTTTCAATTTCCTTTAACTTCGTAATGCGTTCTTCAACACGCTTTTCGGCAGCGGTTAAAAGTGTTTCGCGGGTTTCAAGTTTGCGCGACTGCTTTTCAAGCTCTTCCCTGCGGCTCACGAGCTTTTGCAGAAGCGCAACCTCGGACCCGCTCATCGTCGATATATCATTAGGATCACTGGGCTTCTCTGGTTCCCCGGCTGACGCTTCTGCCCCGGATTCCGCTGGTTTCTCCTTGGCGGGCGTTTCTGCTTTCGCTTCCGTAACACCCGCACGAATCTGCGACACCCCATCCCGGATGCCATCAACTTTCAGCCCAAATAGCAGTGCAACAGCCATCATCAAAACTGGCAGCAACCGGATCCGGTCCAAAATATGATTTACCAATACCCACATTTAGCGCATTGCCCTTAACGCAACCCGCAGATCGCTATCAGCATTATTTTGCTTTCCTGACGGATTTGATTTTTGCATTTCCGGTTCACGGGGCGCTCCATTGTCACGTTCAACCTTCCGGCGGAATCCCTCGTCAAGCCGCGACAATGAATCAAGCGGATTCGGCGCACGCGCCGGAGATCGGATCGCAGTTGACGTCCCGGCCAGCCGGTCCGCAATGCTGTTTCCCGACTCAACCATCATGCCTAACTCTTCTACGATTGCCCGTCCTGACTTTATTTTTTCGGATAATTGTTCCGAAAGAGAAATGCTATTCTGACGCATCTGCTCCACACCAATCCTGGCATTTTCAGCCGCCTGATTTAGTGTGAGAACAGCAGCGTGCATTTCGCCTTGTCCGTTGCGGAGCATGGCAAGACGGCGATTTAGAACAAAACAATAGCCAATCGTTACCATGAGCAAAACGGCTACCAGAATTTCCAGAATTAATCCTACGTGCATTGTCGCCTCCTATCTCTAGGTCGAAACAGAATGATTAATATTGTCACTTATTCTGATCGCAATTTTGTTTCCCATTCGTCCCATTCTGCCATTCAGCAAATTTACATTGCCGCAACGCATGCGGATATTTGCATCCGGCCCGCAATTCAGCATGACAGTTTGGCCAACCTGAAAATTCATGACTTCACCAAGCGGTATGGCCTGCTCATCCAGAACCGCTTCGATTGGAATTTCCGTATTCCATAGCTCCGTAGCCAGGTGATTTTCCCAAATCGAATCCCGTCCAAATTTTTCACCCATAAACATCTGCAGAAGCAGTTCACGGATCGGCTCTAGCGTCGCATATGGCAGGGCAAGCTCAATACGCCCACCGCGATCTTCCATATCAATCCGTAAACGCACCAAAATTGCCGCGTTGGCGGGTCTTGCTATGGCTGCAAAACGCGGATTGGTTTCCATCCGGTCGAGTTTGAATGTCACGGGAGATAGTGGTTCAAATGCCGCCGACATATCTTCGAGAACCACCTCAATCATTCTTTCAACGAGTGAGCGTTCAATTGTTGTATATGGGCGTCCTTCGATACGCATTGCAGCAGTACCGCGCCGGCCGCCCAGCAATACGTCAACGATTGAGTAAATCAGGTTGGAGTCAACCGTAAACAGCCCATAATTGTCCCATTCTTCCGCCCGGTGCACGGCCAGAATAGCCGGCAATGGAATTGAGTTCAGATAATCGCCAAAGCGCACTGACGTAATATTATCGAGGCTGACTTCGACATTGTCAGATGTAAAATTGCGCAACGAAGTGGTCATCATTCTGACCAGCCGGTCGAAAACAATTTCCAGCATTGGCAGACGCTCGTAAGATACGAGCGCCGAATTGATCATTGCCTTGATGCCGTTACGATCTTCGCTGTCGGAATCATCTCCGTCAAAGCCCAGCAGGCTATCAATTTCATCCTGGTTCAGGACGCGGCCAACAACGCCAGCTGTAGGATCATCGTTTTTATCGGCCATGGCCTCCCATTCGGAGGCGATGTCACCGTCTTTGACGCTATCGCCCGCCATTTCCGCTTCCCACTGGGCAGCGATAGCATCGTCATCCAATTCTTCAACATCCGCCATTTTGACAGAACTTCCTTTTGAGGCTTCAATAATTATTGAATCAGCATTTCCTTGAACAAAACATCACGCACTTTTAGCGGCTGTACAGACAGGTTTATGCGTTGCAGTAATTCCTCTTTCAGGCGGATCATTCCTGCGGACCCTGACAAATCCTCGACACGCATCTCGCGCAGGAAAACCTGGAAGTTATCCACGACACGGGGCATCAGCGGCTCCAGATCCGTTTGCGCCTTTGCATCTTCAAGTTCAAGCGCGATACGAATTTTGAGGTAGGTTTCCTTTTTTCCCGAACTGTTCAGGTTGACCAATATTTCTGGAAGATCATAAAAAACCGCTTTTGGCTTACCTTCTTCATGTTCGCCATCCGCACCTTCTGCCTGCGCATGCTCTTCGTCCGGAGAATCAAACATTCCAAGAAAATACGCGCCGACGCCGCCACCCAGCAAAAGCAGGAGTAGTGGAAGAACGATATAAAGAACAATAACCTTTCCCGGCAGACGTTTCTTTTCCGGTTCAAGTGAAAGAGTTTCTGAATCTGCCGGGGCTTCTTCTTCCTCAGCGGGTTTTTTGTTTTTTTCAGCGGATTTTGCCATCTATAGACCTGTGTCCTGCACAACGGTGAATACAGTTGCAATCAGCCTGCATCTCAATTTCTACTTAGCCATATCGCGGGCTTACCGGGCCTGAATCTATCGGTTAAGGGTAAAGGAAACCTTTCTTTTTTCTTTTTCATCGGGAAAAGGCGGTAAATTTTGCCGGGTAATTTTACCGGGCCCTGTGATTGCCCAATCCCATTCTTCCCCAAAATCAGCAAAAAACCGCCAATTTTCCGCAGTCTGACTTTGGCATGGCAAATGCATATGTCCTGACGCACCCGGCATGTGATCCCGTAACGGCAGAAGCCTCAGGACAAAAATGGAAAACGCATTTCTCGTCAGCCTGTCCCACCTCAGCTCTCTTAAACGCCAGATGGACGTTATTGCCAATAATCTGGCGAACGTAAGCACCGATGCTTTCAAATCCGAGAATATCCTGTTTGAACAATATATCTCCCCCGATGCAGAGGGCGATCCTGCAACACCTAATGTATCCTTCGTAACTGATTACGGTCTGGTAAGAAATCTTTCCGTCGGCAACCTTGTGCAAACCGGAAGTCCGCTTGACGTGGCAGTCACCGGCGAAGGCTATTTCGCGGTGCAGTTCAAGGATCAGATTGCCTATACCAGGAATGGCAATTTCAACCTGAACAGCAATGGCGAGCTTGTTACGCCAGATGGCTTTCAAATATTGAATGCCGATTTGAAGCCAATCAAAATTCCACCCGGCTCAGAACTGCCCGACATTTCCGCTGACGGAACAATTTCTGGTCCTGGGCTGCCCAATCAGAAACTCGGTGTTTTTACCTTTGAAAATGAACAGACGCTTAAGAAAGCGGGCGCAAATCTTTTCACTTCGGAAGAAGAAAGAATCCCGGTTGCCAAGGGAAAAATCAATCTGGTCCAGGGTAGCGTCGAAACCTCCAACGTACAGTCCGTGACGGAAATCACGCGGATGATCGAGGTCATGCGCAAATATCAGTCTGCTGCGAAAATCACCCAAAACGAAGATGAGCTAACACGCAAGACCATCGACCAGCTGTCACGGATCCGGTAATCCCCTGACGCACCGTTAACAGCCATTAATGAATGCAATAGAAGGTCAATAAAATGAAATCTCTCAACATCGCATCCACCGGCATGCTGGCCCAGCAGCTGAATGTCGAAGTCATTTCCAATAATATCGCCAACATGAATACCACAGGCTTTAAGCGTCAGCGCGCGGAATTCCAGGATCTGCTGTACCAGAGCCTTGAGCGGGTCGGCGCAAACTCATCCGACGCGGGAACGATTGTCCCCACTGGCGTGCAGGTCGGGTCAGGCGTAAAAACAGGATCGGTATATCGCATCATCGAACAGGGCAATGTGATTTCCACGGGCAATCCCTATGATATCGCCATACAGGGCCGTGGCTTTTTGCGTGTGCAATTACCCAGCGGCGAACAGGCTTACACCCGCGCCGGATCCCTTTCGATCAGCGCGGAAGGACAGCTAGTAACGCCTGAAGGCTTCGTCATTGGCCCCGGAATTTCTTTGCCGCAGGAGGCAACGGACGTCACGATCAACAAGCAGGGGCAGGTGCAGGCAAAAATTCCAGGCCAGGTGGAATCACAAACCGTTGGCCAGCTCGAATTAGCGACCTTCTTTAATGAAGCGGGTCTGGAGGCAAAAGGAAACAATCTGTTTAGCGAAACGCCTTCATCGGGCGCCGCACAGGTCAGCACACCTGGCGCACTTGGATATGGCACCGTTCTTCAGGGGTTTGTTGAAACATCCAACGTCAATCCGGTTTCCGAAATTACCTCGCTGATTACCGCCCAGCGGGCCTATGAAATGAATTCCAAGGTCATCAGCGCCTCTGACGAAATGCTCTCAACCACTTCTAACCTGCGCAGGTAAGCGTGATGCAAAAAATTTCCGTTATCAGGCAGATCATTGTTGCGCTTGCCGCGCTATGCCCCTGGGTATTAAATACTGCACCTGCTTTCGCGGCTGTCGAAATGCACATGGTTCCGGTCCTCGCGCAACCCATCGCGCGCGGCGAAGTCATCCGCGAGGAAAACGTGGTGCTGCAGGAAATCAAACGCTCACCAGCCGGTTTTGATTACATCACCGACAGCGCGGGGCTGACCGGCATGGCGGCGAAACGTCCCCTGCGCGCCGGTGTGCCCTTGCGTGTTACCGATATTGCGCCGCCACAAATCATCAAAAAAGGCGACCTGATAACCATCGCGTTCGAAACACCGGGATTAAGCCTATCCATTCGCGGCAAGGCGCTTGAAGACGCTATTCTCGGACAATCCATCCGCGTGATGAATACACAAACGAACCGCACATTTGAAGGCGTCGCTACTGCCGCAGGTTATGTATTGGTGTCGCCGCCTGCGCCGCCTGCGCCGCCTGTATTGCCGCAAACCTCACGGCTTGAATATTCGCCGCCAACCACCGCCCTTTCAGGCCAGTAAGTAATTGGATTACCGCCCCATGCCCCTTTCTTTTTCTCTGCATCATACCTCGCGTCACAAGTCCCGGGAACGCCGTCCTGGCCCGCTGCGCCAGCGCGCCAGCGCGGCGAGCGCGGACATTCTGCGCAATCTGCTGCTGGGTCTTGCATTGCTCGGACTGGGCGCCTGCGCGGGAACGCTGGACCGGGTAAAATCCATTGGCAGCCCGCCGCCGCTGACGCCGCTGGAAGGCGCCAAAGCCGGCGTACCGCAGGCGACCCAGGTCAATCTGCCAATGCCCACCGTAGAAGCCTATACAACGCAGCCCAATTCATTGTGGAAAACCGGCTCACGCGCCTTTTTCAAGGACCAGCGCGCCACCAGGATCGGCGATATTCTGACGGTCAGCATCAATATTACCGACAGCGCCAAGGTGGATAACGCCACCACACGCACCCGGACGGCCAATGAGGGGGCTTCCGCAAATGCACTGCTTGGCTATGAGAAAAGCCTGGGCAAAATTTTACCCGAAGCGATTGATCCGGAAAATCTGATTGAAGCGGATTCCTCCAGCAATAATTCCGGCAAGGGTTCGGTAGACCGCAAGGAAGCCATCAACACCACGGTTGCGGCGATCATCACCCAGATTCTGCCCAACGGCAATCTGGTTATCCAGGGCCGTCAGGAAGTGCGCATCAACTTTGAAGTGCGCGAAATCATGATCTCCGGCGTCGTGCGGCCTGAAGACATCAGCAACCAGAATACGATCCAGCACACGCAGGTCGCCGAAGCCCGAATTTCCTATGGCGGCCGGGGTCAGCTAACCGATGTGCAACAGGCCCGTTACGGCCAGCAGCTTTTCGACGTTGTTTCCCCATTCTGAATGAGATGTCATCCTGAACGAAGTGAAGGATCCTTGCCCCGCTACAAACATGATCCTTCACTTCGTTCAGAATGACAAACCGGGGGGGGCCTGATGCGAGGCATTTCATAGAGCCGCTTAGGGTATGATGATTTTAGATCCGATCACGCTTCACCCTCTCATTGTCACTTCACCCTCTCATTGTCATTGCCCGGCTTGTCCGGGCAATCCAGAACCCTGAATTCAGGCCTTTGGGTGAAGCATGCATTACCCGGACAAGCCGGGTAATGACAGCGATGGAAAAAACGGTTCAACCTAAAATCATCATGCCATGGAAACGACTCTAGCCAGTCGCATCCCGCCCGCTTCCCACCTCGCTGCTCAACTTGGCCGCAATTCCCCCTTATGGTTAAATTTCTGGCGGAATTCTGCACTTGTTAGGAGTTTTTTAATCTGTTAGCCTGATCCGCGCTGGATTTTCAGCAGATTATGTGACGCCTGTCGCTGATATTTTGCCTGCAACAGGGTACATCTGAACAAATATTAATTTTAATTAACCGTGATTGTGGATGGTATTTTATGATCGCTTCCCGTGTCCCGCAGATAGCCCCCCGTCTTAAAGACCGGCTGATGAGCCGTTCGGCATTGAGCGGCTTGCCGCTGCTGGGCGTGTCGCTGGCGGCGCTGGCGGGGATGACATTGGCCCCCCTGCCCGCGCGCGCTTTGCCGCAGGATGGCGTGGTGGCGGCGGGCGCGGCCAGCATCGCGCAAACCAGTGCGGCCAGCATGGCCATTCATCAATCCACCATGGCGGCGGTGATCGACTGGCAGAGCTTTGACATTGCCGCGCATGAGACGGTCGAGGTGTTTCAGCCCTCCAGCATGGCCAGCCTGCTCAACCGCGTGGTGGGCGGCGGTGGGGCCAGCCAGATATTGGGTACATTGCAGGCGCAGGGCCGCCTGACCCTGGTCAATCCGGCGGGCATCACCATTGGTAATTCCGCGCGCATCGACGTGGCCGGTCTGGTGGCCAGCACGGCGGATATGAGCAATCAGGATTTCATGCGCGGGCGGGGTGATTTCACCATTGCCGGGCGTCCCGATGCGCGCATTGTCAATGCGGGCGGGATTTCAGTGCGCGATGGCGGGCTGGCGGCCTTTGTGGCGCCCGGGGTGGAAAATTCCGGCACGATCACGGCGCGGCTTGGCCGGGTGCAGCTGGCGGCGGGCGGCACCTTTACGCTGGATCTGTATGGCGATGATCTCATTCATGTCGGGGTGTCGGACAGCACCCTGGCGTCAATCGTCAATACGGGCCGCATCTCGGCCGATGGCGGTGTGATTGAGATCACGGCGCGTTCGGGCGCCGCCGCCGTCAACAGCCTGATCAATATGGGCGGCGTTGTCGAGGCGCGCAGCGCGGGCGTTGAGAATGGCGCGGTGGTTTTTTACGGCGCCAGTGATGGCGTGGTGAATGTTTCCGGCACGGTGGATGTCAGCGGACGCAATACGGGCGAGACCGGCGGCGCGATAAAGGTTCTGGGCGAGAAAGTGGCGCTGAGCGGCAAGGCCCGCCTGGACGCCAGCGGCGACGCGGGCGGCGGCGTCATATTGGTGGGCGGCGATTATCAGGGCGGCGGCGACACGCCCACCGCCAGCCGCACCTATGTGGGACGCGATGTTACCATCAGCGCCGACGCGATCACTTCTGGCGATGCGCAGAAAGTCGTGGTGTGGGCCGATGGCGACACAAGATATTACGGCAGCATCACCGCCAAAGGCGGCGCGCAGTCCGGCGATGGCGGCCTGGTCGAGGTGTCCGGCAAGCAGAATCTCGGCTTTGACGGCAAGGTGGATACCAGCGCCGACAACGGAACCGGCGGCTCGCTGCTGCTCGATCCGGATGTGATCAACATCAAGAGTGGCGGCCCCCAGACCAATGACAGCCAGTTTGCCTCCGCCACTACTGCTGGCGACGGCACAATCTTGTTCACAGATGGCGGCACAGCAACCTTCAACATTTCCGAAACCGCGATCCAGAACCATACCGCCACCGCTTTTCTGAAATTTCAGGCCAACAACAAGATCTTCTTTGAAGACCTCGAAGATAATCTATTGACCATCACCCAATCCGGCCTGGTCAGCTTCGAGGCTGGCGCGGGCGGCATCATTTTCCAGGATATCAATGATGAAATCAAACTGACGAGCAGCACCGGCAGCCTGACCCTTGACGCCACCGCCAGCCTCACAACAGCGGACGGCACCATTGATGTGGGCAAGCTTACCTTGAATGGTGGAACACTGACCCTGAAGGGTACAGAGGTCATCATCAATCCGGCGGGCATCAGCACCAGCGGCGGCGCAATCAATATCACAACTCAGGATGTTGGTTTCTTTGGCGCGGTCAATGCCGGAACCGGCGCCGTCAGTATCACCAACAGCTCCGGCTCCATTCAGATCGGCCCGGACGGCGCGACCGCTGGTATGGATATTAGTAACGCCGAGCTGGCGAACATCTCTGCCCGCAATTTGGTGGTGACGAGTGGCGGCATCACCGTTAATGGCGTTGGGGCGGCGGACAGCGACGGCTTTGATTATATAAAACTGATCGATCCGGGCACGATCACCTTCAGCGGGGCGGCGTCGACCTTCAAAAGCGTATGGGCCGAGGCGGGCGGCAGCATCGACATTCTGGCCGATCTGACCGCGACGCATACCAACGTACCCCTTGAGTCAGGCAATGCGAGCCTGCAATTGTTTGCCGACACGGACAGCATCGGCGGCGGTAATCTGCTGATTAGCTCTGGCGTGACGGTGCAATATAGCGGCCCAACGGGCGGCGGTAAGGGTTATATCAATACTCAGGCGGCTGATCTGGTTCTGGACGGCACATTGAGCAGCCCCGACAGCATTGACATTACCACTTCAACAGCGTCCACTTTTGAAATCGGCGCCTCGCCCGATGCTTCGATGAATATCGACAATGCTGAATTCGGACGGTTGCTGACCCCCGCTTTGCGCCTGGCCAGCAATGGCTCCTTCACCGTTAAAGGGCTGGTTGATCCCTCTACGACACGCAGCGCCGTCTTTATCAGCGCCTTTGGCGGTGATTTATCCTTCGACAGCGGGCCATCAATCTTTGACGGATTGATGTGGGCCCAGGCGTTTTCCGGATCAATTAAGATTTCGCAGGATATTACAGCCGATAGTTTGGAATTCAAAACGCCAGTGCTGCTGACCGGTAATGCGCTGCTTACATCCACCACGGGCGGTGTGACCGCAGGGGCCATTGACGGGACATTTGATCTGGATGTCGAGGCCGCCACCGGCATTACGCTCGGGCCGCTGGGCGGCACTGCCGCGCTGAAAAATGTGATCCTTGATTCCACCACCAGTGTGGCGATTGGCTCCGCCACCACGCCATTGCTTGTCAAGGCTCTCTCACTGCAACTGTTTACCAGCGAGGCCACGCTGGACAGTGCGGGCTTTATTAATGGCGCCGCTATCAACAAGTCCAATGTCAAATTCAACAACGTGTTCGATGTCAATCCACCTGCGCTGACATTCACCTCTCCGCCCCCGCCACCTCCGCCATCGGGCAGCGTCGCAGCCGGAACCATTACCATCATCATCGGCGCCAGCGGCGCCGATGACGCGGCCGTCGCAGACGGGCAAATTCTGTTTGCTGATTTTGGCCTCAATGGCTTCATCATTTCCGAAGGCGCGCTGGAGGCGCTGACCGGCTCTCTCACCCTGCAGGCCCCCGTCTCCATCACCGTGCAGGATCTGAGCGACAATCTGCTGACACTGACCGGCCTGTCCGGTCCGGTGAGCTTCGCCACCAGTTCCGGCGGCACGGGCTTTGCGATGAATGCGGGCGATACGATTACGCTCGACCAACCATTTACTGTAGATGTTGCAGACGGCGCGATCAGCCTTGGCGGCGTTACCACCAGCGGCCACATAAACCTTACCGCCCGGGATGTGAATTTTGCAGGCGCGATCAACGCAGGCTCTGGCAGCGTCTTCATTACCAACACGCTGGGCTCCATTCAGGTCGGTTCGATTGCCGACGCGCAGATGAACATTTCCAACGCCGAACTGGCCAATATCGTTGCGCACCATCTGACTATCAACAGCGCGAGCAATATAGGCGTCAACGGTATTGCCAGTGCAGACAGCGATGGAATCATCGACGGCGTAACGCTGTTTTCCCCGGGCGACATCTTCTTTTCTGGCAGCCCATCCACATTCATATCGCTGAATGCGGTTGCGGACGGAAATATCGATGTTCTGGCGAACGTGACAACAACGAATGGGGATATTTACTTCCAGGCGGATAGTGAGGTCAATGGCGCGGGCACGCTTACGATTGGTTCGGGCGCCACCGCCGAAACCCAGGCCGTAGGCGCAAGGCTGATCGCCGCCGCCGCCGATCTGGCGCTGAATGGGCTTCTGAAAACCCACACTGATGAAAGTATCGAGATCCTCAGCCAGGACTTCACAACGGATATCTGTCTGGGCAACGCTGTCTGTGGTGGCGGCATGACGATCGATAATACAGAGCTTGCGGGCGTTAGCACCGGCCAGCTCTACATCGGTGGCGGTGACGCGTTGTTAGTGGATGGCGTGAATGGGGCAGAAGTGGGAGTCATCGATCTTGACGCGTTTACGGAAATTTTATTCATCGGCGAAAATTCCAGCTTTGTTGGAGATCTGCGCCTGCTTGCGCCGGTCAATCTGGCGGCGGATTTTTCCGCCGACAGCTTCTATTTCAACAACCCGCTGCTGATTGAAGGCCTGCGCAGCATCAGCACCGTCACCGGCGGTGAGTTTGCCTCCACAGTCAATGGAGAGACCACTGTGCACAGCCTCGTGGTGACAGCGAGTGACGGCACGGTTACTTTCACCGGCAATGTCGGGGCCTCGCACCCGCTGCATGACCTGACGGTCACGGCAGGGAATATCAGCCTGCATGATGTCACGACCGAGGTGGGCAACCAGACCTATAATGGCACGACCTATTTCAACAGCACCTATACAACCAATGGCGGAAACTTTACCGTTAACGGGGATGTGGTCGCGAATTCACCCTCGGCAATTGTCACCGGCGACGGCGCCATCGCCATCAGTGGCACGATAACCGGCGATGGCGCGGTGACGTTCAATGGTTCGTCAACACCGCCGCCGCCGTCAGGGGCATTCGTATTCTTTACCGATATGATTGCCGATGGCGACCGCACCGGATTCACCGGGTTTGAGAACCTGGCTGACACCGGTACAGGTGGCGCCCCCCTCAGCCCCTATAGTTTTGGCGGTCTTACTGTCACCCAGGTTGGTGGCGGGAACAATATCTGGACCACTTGCACAACCGGGGCCGGCTGCTCCGGCGCGCACACGGACAGTCGATCCTGGTATCCAAGCGCCGGGGATAACGCCTATACGTCCATCACCAAAACCGACACTTCCAATTTTGTCAATTTTGGCGTGCTCGTCGGCAGCGGTTATAGCGCCAGCTCCGTCACTTACACCTACGATCTGCGGCTGAATGGCGCGCAGGTACTTTTTGGATCATTCAATGCCGTCACATCCTATCTGGGTTTTGGAGGGGGCGGGTTTGATGAAGTGCGGCTGATAGCAACGAGTGGCGCCCCAAGCATGACCCAAATCGCCGGCGGTGTTTTCCAGGCGTTGCAGATCGATAATATTGAGGTGAGCGGTGGAACAGTATCACCGCCGCCACCACCTCCGCCGCCACCACCTCCGCCGCCGCCTGTGGTTGAGACGCCACCTCCACCTCCGCCTGTGGTCGAGACGCCGCCACCACCTCCGCCTGTGGTCGAGACGCCGCCACCCGTGGTTGAGACGCCTCCGCCGCCCGTGGTCGAGACGCCTCCGCCGCCGCCCGTGGTTGAGGCGCCGCCTGTAGTGGAAGATGACAGCGATGAGATTGCGCAAGCCGAACAGGAAGCGGCCGAACTGGAAGAAGCCATGCAAGACAGCATCGACATCGCCAGTCAGGTCGATACGCTGACCGAAGAAGGCGATACATCCGCCGAGGAAGAACCCGCCGAAGAATCCCCCGACGCCGGCATTCTTGAGGACAGCGCGACCAACAATCTCTTCGTGCAGGTGATCCAGCCCGAAGACATTGGCGATGCCGCCGACGCCGACGATGCACCTGCAATGACCGCCAATTGCGTGTGTAACTGACCGGCGAGTGAGAGGGCGCGCCGCGACGGGCGGCCCACTTGCTACGCGTATCCTTCATATGCCCCGATTGCCCGGACTATCACACATCAGATGTAAACATTTGTGCCCTCTGCAATAATGATTTCCCTGCCTCATTTTCAGAATGCCCTGCGCTTCTTTCGCGCGCATGGCGTCAGGGTGCATCAGGTGATGACCGACAATGGCGTCAGCTTCCGTTCCCACCGTTATGCCAGGGCGCTGCGTCTGCTCAAAATTAAACACAACCGCACCAGGCCTTGCACCCCCAGAACCAACGGCAAGGCCGAGCGCTTCGTGCAGACATCATTGCGGGAATGGGCCTATGCCAGGCCCTATAACCATTCATACGAAAGAGCCGATGCGCTGTTGCCCTTCCTGCATCATTACAACTATCATCGGCCTCACTTCGGAATCAACGGCAAGACACCTATAGCCCGTCTTCCCGTGAACAACCCGTTGAGACATGACAGCTAGGGTGCCCGAATTTGCGTGATGCAAGGAGGTATCACCCCTTCCACCGATCCGCCGCCGCATCATCGCTGTCGCGCGCCTCGACCCAGGTCTCCTGTGCACCATCGCTTTCCAGTTTCCAGAACGGCGCTTTGGTTTTGAGCCAGTCAACCAGAAATTCCGCCGCTTCGAACGCGGCCTGCCGATGGGCAGAGGCGGTGACGACCGCCATGATCTGTTCCCCCGGCAACAGCCGCCCATAGCGGTGGATGATCAGCGAGGCGCTTAATGGCCAGCGCGCACAGGCCTCGGCCTCGATTGCCGCCAATTGTTTTTGGGTCATGCCGGGATAATGTTCCAGCGTCATCGCGGCAACGCGCGCGCCCTCAGACACATCGCGCACCAGCCCGGTAAAGCTGACCACGCCGCCAATACCGGTTTTGCCCTTGATGAGGGCAGCGACCTCTGCTTGCAGATCAAAGTCCTGCTCCTGAACTTTTATCATTTCACCCTCCGGTCACCGGCGGAAAGAATGCAATTTCATCACCCGGTTTGATTGCCGCGTCAAAGCTTTCATGTTCCTGATTTACGGCCACGCGCAACGCACCAAGATCGGCGAACGCGTGTGCATAACCTGGTCCGCGCATACGCAACCATTCAATCAGGGTGGTGACATTTGTCACATCACCTGGCGGCGTGATGTCTTCTTCGGC
>DAIOWE010000014.1:0-29687 GCA_036758605.1 Pseudomonadota bacterium
TGGAGGAGTTTGAAAAATCTGCCGCCAACGGGGAAACCGGCGGCGAACCCTCCAGTGAACAGCCCACAGGCACGGAGGTCAATGATCTGGGCCTGTTGCTGGCCCCCCTGAGCATCTCGCTGCGCGAGCAATTTGAGGTTAGCGCCGATGTCAACGGCGTCGCCGTCGTTGCCGTTGATGATGCGGGTCCCTCACGCGAAAAAGGCGTGCGCCCCGGCGATGTGATCGTCGAGGTGGCGCAGCAGGAAGTACGCACCCCGCAAGAGGTAAAGAACAAAGTCGCGGAAGCAAAGAAGGCCGGAAAGAAATCCGTCCTTCTGCTGCTCTATCGCGGCGGCGACCTGCGCTTTGTCGCCGTGAAACTGGCTGACGAGGCCCCCGCCAAAAAAGACGGAAAATAGGCCCTACATCACCACCACAACGCGCCCGACCACTGTGCGGTCCTGGATCATGGCCAGGGCCTCATGGGCACGTTCCAGTGGCACTTCGGCGCAAACATAGGGGTTGATCTTGCCTTCTTCCGCCCACTGATCGACCATGGCGATATTCTCTCGGCCCTTTTGCGGATCCTTGCGGCCATATTCACCGGCGCGCACGCCGACAATGGAAAAGCCCTTGATCAGCGGCATATTTACGGGCGCGGATGGAATACGCCCCGACGTAAAACCGATGATCAGCAACCGTCCGCCCCAATTGATGCAGCGCACGGATTCATCGAACACATCGCCGCCCACCGGATCATAAATCACATCGGCGCCATTGCCGCCCGTCAGTTCCTTGACCTTTTCGCGGAAGCCCTTTTTGAAATCCGCGCCGTAATTGATCACATGATCGGCGCCGTATTTTGTGACCACGGCCAGCTTGGCGTCTGTGCTGCCGGTGCCGATAACGGTTGCCCCCAGCATCTTGCCCACTTCAACGGCGGCCAGTCCCACACCGCCTGCTGCGCCATGCACCAGCAGGGTTTCGCCCGGCTGTAATTCGCCACGCCGGATCAGCGAGACCTGCGCCGTCAGATAGGCGGAGCGGAACGAGCATGCCTGGCCATAGCTCAGTGGCGTTGGCTTGCGGCGCAAACTGCTTTCATAGACATTCACCTCATCGGCAAAACCACCGCCGGTCAGCATGCCCGCCACGACCGCATCGCCAATTTTCCATTGCGTGACGCCCGCGCCCAGCGCCACCACGTCGCCGGCAAACTCCGTACCCGGAATATAGGGCAGTGGCGGCTGATACTGATATTTTTTCTGGATCATCAGAATATCGGGAAACTGTGTTGACGCCGCACGGATGCGCACCCGTACTTCCTTTTCGCCGGGCGGCGGCAACTCCACTTCCTCCAGCCGCATGACCGACATATCAAGACTGTTTTCCCGCACCATCATCGCCCGCATCTTCTTTCTCCCTGCTGGATATTATTTCCCCATTCCTACCACACGCAAAGGTGGCATGGAATTATCTTGCGCAAGAAGAATTAACCATGTTGAAATCCCGGACACAGGGAAAAATTAACGAATAGAAGCAGGAGCCGGACATGACGGGTTACGCTGCCAGATTTATCTTCCTGGTTTCAATATGTTGTGCTGACATAGCCTTTGCGCAATCCTCGTCAGCCAATCTCAGGCCCGTGCGCGACGCCTTGTGGATAAATGTGGAGATGGAGGACGATCTGTCCCCCATCAATGCCGGACTGAACATCCTGGCGCAGAATGTTGAGGATAATTCGCCCAGCGCTGTCGCTGTCGGCAGGCACCGCGACGGGATTGGCGCTTCGGGCGCGCAGGCCAGCGCCCCAGCCATCAAGGCGGAAACCGGATTTGATCCGGTACAGAATCGTTCTGAACAGATTATCATCGTCTTTGATCAGCCTGTCATGCGGGCGGACGTGGGTGTGACATATTTTTATCGTGGCGAAGCAGAGCATTCTGGCGCCGTCTATCATGAGCGTGGCGGATGGCGGGCCTATCGTGGCAAGCTTGAGATTGGACAGGGACTGTTTTTGCCGGATACGGCCGGCGGGACACATCAGATCGTGATTACAACCCGCGAACCCTTTGACCGGCTGGAAATGTTCGCAACCCCCTATGTCACGGAAAGTGGTATGGAAATTGAGCCAGGGCTGATCACCACGGATTCCAGTGATTTTCTGATCCAGCGCATAGCCTATAGGCCCCAGCACGAAGCCCATGCTTCCGCCGGGCATTGAAGGGGCGTCTGCGTATGCGCATATAAGCGGTGGGCTGAACTAACTGGTGCACTCCCGGTGCTTATTGCATTAGAAAGCGTAATGTCTTTTTTTCTTCGCCGTTTTTTACCGCTCATTACACCGCTCCTGTTCATGGGCGCGTTTGCGCATGCGCCTGCATGGGGCCAGGGCGATCCGCTGGCGGGTTTGAACCCACAGCAACGCGCCGATCTTGCCCGGGTAAACACCTATCTCAACCAGCTTGACCGGTTGCAGGCGGGTTTTATGCAGATCGCGCCCGATGGCGCGGTCAGCCGGGGCAAATTCTTTCTTAACCGTCCCGGACGCATGCGCTTTGAATATGCGCCGCCCGAGGATTTGCTGATCATTGCCGATGGCACATCGGTTGGCGTGCGCGAGGGTGTGGACGCAATGATTGACCGCTATCCGATTGGCTCCACCCCGCTCAGCCCGATATTGGCGGACAAGGTAACACTGGGATCAGAACGTGAAGTGGTTGCGGTGAAGCGTGATACCGGACTGTTGCGCGTCAAACTGCGTGATCCGAAAGCCCCGGAAAAAGGCGAGATCACGCTGACATTTCTGGATCGTGGCGATGCAAATATCGAACTGCGGCAATGGGTGGTAATCGATGCGCAAGGCCTGACCACACAGATCGGCCTGAGTGATATCCGCGCCACCGGGCCACTGGACCCGAAATTATTCATCTTGCTTGATCCCGCACCCGGTTCGCAGAATAAGCGCTGAATCGCAACGACAAGACACGCACCATGCCGCGAGCCAGAAAACGCCCCCTGATTGTTGGGGTTCCCTGCGATTACCGGATAATCGGCGATATGCCATTTCATGCGGTTGGCGAAAAATATATCAATGCCGTGCGTGATGTGGCGGGCGCCGTGCCGCTGCTGATCCCGGTTACACGCGAACCGCTGGATATTGCGCAAATTCTGGCGGTGGTGGATGGTATTTTTCTGCCCGGTTCGCCGTCCAATGTCGCGCCGGAAATTTACGGCGGGCCACCGCCGCGTGCTGACAATCACGCTGATCCGCAACGTGACGCGCTGACGCTGCCGCTGATTCGCGCCGCCGTGAAAATGGGTGTCCCGCTGCTGGCGGTGTGCCGGGGCATGCAGGAAATGAATGTGGCCTTTGGCGGCTCCCTGCACCAATTCGTGCATGAGCTGCCAGGGCGCCATAATCATCTGAACGGGCATATGGAAAATCCGGCGGCTACGCCCGAACGGCGCTACGAACCGGCGCATGACATTACCGTGCTGGCGAAAACCCATCTTGCGCGCATCATCGGCGCGGCGAAGTTCAAGGTCAATTCGGTGCATAATCAGGGTATCGACCGGCTGGCGCAAGGCCTGCAGGTGGAAGCCGTAGCGCCGGACGGCACTATCGAGGCGGTGTCGATTGACGGTGCGCCGGGCTTTGCACTTGGTGTACAGTGGCATCCGGAATGGCGGGCCAGTGAAAACCCCGCCTATGCGGCAATTTTCCAGGCCTTCGGCAAAGCCGTGCAGGCCTGGTCCAAACACAGAAAATAACAGTCAGGGAGAACGAACGATGAAAATAGGCATTAACACAGCAGGCATCGGGCCGGAAGGCACCATTGACGGCATGATCGCCCAGGCAAAAAAGATCGAGCAGATGGGCTTTGACAGCCTGTGGATCGCCAGCATGTTCGGTTTGGACGCCATGATGTCGATGGCGCTGATCGGGCGCGAAACCAGCCGCATCAAACTTGGCACGGCGGTCGTGCCTACCTATCCGCGTCACCCGCTGACCATGGCGCAGGAAGCCGCAACCGTGCAGGCAGCCTCTAACGGGCGCTTCACACTGGGCATCGGCCTGTCGCATCAGCCGATCATTGAAGGCGCATTGGGCATGTCCTATGACAGGCCTGCCCGCCATATGCGCGAATATCTGCAGGTTCTGATGCCCGCTGTGCGCAATGAAAAAGTGCAGTTCTCGGGTGATCTATATAAAACCAACGCCATGATCACCGTATCGGAATCCAAAGGCGTACCCGTCGTGGTGGCCGCACTTGGCGACGTGATGTTAAAGCTGGCGGGAACTTATGCGGATGGCACCATTACCTGGATGACCGGACCAAAGACGCTGGAAACACACATCATCCCGAAAATCAGCAAGGCCGCGAAAGATGCGGGCAAACCCGCACCGCGCATTGTCGCGGGCATGCCGTTTGCGCTTGTCAGCGACAAGGAAGCCGTGCGCGATCGTCTGGAGCGTGGTTTGAAAATGTATGGCACCCTCAAATCCTATCGCGCCATGCTTGATAAGGAAGGCGCGCAGGGGCCCGCAGATTTCGCCTGTGTCGGCAGTGAAAAAGAAATCTCTGCATCCATCCAGCGCTTGCGCGATATCGGCGTCACCGATTTGAATTGCACATTGCTGGGTGTCGGTGACCGGGATCAAACGCTACAGTTTCTGCAGAGCGAGCTGAAGGCGACGGCGGCTTAAGCCGCAGACGACGAAGCCGTTGGCTCCGTGAGCAGCGCATATAATGCGGCGCGCTCACGCGAGCCGCGCAGCTTTGTGCACAGCTCCTGATTGCGCAACAGCCGCGACACGCGGGCAAGCGTGCGCAGATGTTCTGCGCCACCGGCTTCGGGTGCGATCAGCAGAAAAATCAAATCCACCGGACGGTCATCGATGGATTCAAAATCAATCGGCTGTTCCAGCCTTGCGAACAGGCCTACAACCTTGTCGGCTTCAGCGAACTTGGCGTGCGGGATGGCGATGCCCTGCCCGACGCCGGTAGTGCCAAGGCGTTCACGCTGCAGCAATTTATCGAGAATATGCTGCGCCTCGAATCCGCACAACTTGCTGGCGACAGCGCTAAGCTCCTGCAATGCCTGCTTTTTGCCCCGTGCCTTCAGATTGGCGATTATCCCTTCAGGCTTCAAAATATCCGCAAGCGACATAAATTTCTATCCTTAACATCTCGGCTGCAAACATGCAGGTCAAAACCTGGTGTCCAGTCAGCCGGTGTAAAGTTGCTGTTGAAAGGCGCTACAGTTCAAAAACCCCAGCAGCATTCCTCCAAATTATCCGCATAAGATTCCACCGGATAGCGCGTTTTGCCCACGAAAGCAAATTTCAGGTTAACTGCATGATATTATTGATAGTTTAAGCGCGCATCTGTTTCACGCGGCGGCGTTCGACAGACGAGGGGATCCGCAGGGCTTCGCGATATTTCGCCACCGTCCGCCGCGCAATGTCCATTCCCGATTCGCGCAACAAAACCACCAACCTGTCATCGGACAAAATTTTACCGGGGAGTTCGGCGTCGATCAGCGCCTTGATCTTGTGACGCACGGCTGCGGCGGAATGCGCATCGCCGCCTTCGCTGGACGCAATGGACGCGGTGAAGAAATATTTCATGTCATAGATGCCGCGATGGGTGGCGATATATTTATTTGCGGTTACGCGGCTGACGGTGGATTCGTGCATTTCAATCGCATCTGCAATGGTGCGCAGATTTAGCGGCTTGAGATGTGACACGCCATGCTCGAAAAATCCTTCCTGCTGACGCACCAGTTCAGCAGACACTTTCAGAATGGTGCGGGCGCGCTGTTCCAGGCTTTTTACCAGCCAGTTGGCGTTGCTCAGACATTCTGAAATATAGGCCTTGTCCTGCGAGCTGATTTTCTGTTTCACGACGCGCGCGCAATATTGCGAATTGATCAGCACTTTTGGCAGCGTGGCGTTGTTCAGCTCCACCATCCAGGCGCCATCGGCGCCCCTGCGTACAAATACATCCGGCACCACCGGTTGCGCAGGCTCTCCGCCAAAAGTCAGGCCCGGCTTGGGATCCAGCGCCTTGATTTCCGCAATCATGTCGGTCAGATCTTCGGCGTCAACGCCGCAGATTTTCATCAGCCCGGCGCGATCATTGCGCGCCAGCAGCGGCAGATTTTCCAGCAGCATCTGCATGGCTGGATCCAGCCGGTTGCGTTCACGCAATTGCAGCGCCAGACATTCGGCAAGATTGCGTGCGCATACGCCGGTCGGATCAAATCCCTGCAGAATTTTAAGCACCGCCTCCACATCGGCAAGCGCCGCCCCCTGACGCGCAGCGATCCGTTCCAGCGTTTCAACAAGATAGCCAGCCTCATCCAGCATATCGATGATCTGCGCGCCGAGAACCCGTTCACGGGGATCGCGAATACTTAGCTGCAACTGCCCGAGCAGATGGTCGCGCAGGTTGACCTGTGCGGAAATGCGATCTTCGAGATTATATTCGTTTTCCTGAAAGCTGCCGCCACCTGTGCCGACGCTGGTCCAGTCGGAATTAAAGGGGGGCTCGCTTTGATCCGCCATTGCCCGGTCGGCCCCGCTATCGCCGTCATACAGATTGTCATAATCCGTATCCAGACTGTCTGTGGCGGATATCAAAGAGGTATCATCGCGCAATTGCAGGTCGTTCTCAGGCCCTTCGGAATAGACCGTTTCGTCAGGGGACCGCTCGACCGCATCTGGCTTGTGGGCGGATTCGTCGCGCTCCAGAAGCGGATTACGTTCCAGCTCCCCTTCGACATAGGCTTCAAGCTCAAAATTTGACATTTGCAGCAGCTTGATCGCCTGCTGCAATTGGGGGGTCATCACCAACCCCTGGCTTTGCCTTATATCCAAACGCGGCGAAAGTGCCATGGTGACCTATACAGCCCTGTTGTACCGATTCTTGCGCATGCTTACAGCATAAGAATAGGCAGTAATGGTTTCAATAGGTTAAAGGCTGAAGCGATCGCCCAAATAAACCCGCCGGACATCTGCATTGCCGACGATCTCATCCGGGCGGCCTTCCATAAGTACCTGTCCTTCATGGATAATATAGGCCCGGTCGATCAGGTCCAGGGTTTCACGCACATTATGATCGGTAATCAGAACCCCGATGCCGCGCGCCTTGATATGCCCGACAAGCTCGCGAATATCCCCAATTGCAATAGGGTCAATGCCCGCAAAGGGTTCGTCCAGCAGCATAAAGGCCGGACGGGTGGCCAATGCGCGGGCAATTTCCACCCGGCGGCGCTCGCCCCCCGAAAGCGCCAGCGCCGGGGTGCGGCGCAGATGGGTGATCGAAAATTCGCCCAGCAGATCATCCACTATCGCCTCGCGGCGGGACACGTCGGATTCAACCATTTCGACCACGGCGCGAATATTCATCTCGACCGTCAGGCCCCGAAAGATCGAGGCTTCCTGCGGCAGATAGCCAATGCCAAGCCGCGCGCGGCGGTACATTGGCAGACGGGTGATATCGTGGCCGTCCAGTGTGATCACGCCATAATCCACCGGAATAAGGCCCGTAATCATATAAAAACAGGTGGTTTTGCCTGCCCCGTTAGGCCCCAGCAGACCAACCACTTCGCCGCGCTGCAAGTTCAGGCTGACCCCGCGCACCACAGGGCGTTTATTGAAACCCTTGCCGATCCGGTCAACCACCAGACCCGAATTTTCCAGCACCAGACGCGGGCCATCTGCCGGGTTTTCTTTTTCTGCCTGATTGGCTTGTGTCATCACTGCACCCTTAACCTGATTATGGCTTCCTGTTCGGCACGAACAGACCTTTGACGCGCCCGCCATTACCCTGTTTGCCCACGATACGGCTTTGCCCGCTTTCCAGATCAATCACCAGTTGTTCACCCCGCAACACATTTTCACCCCGCGTCAGCACCACATTTCCACCCAGCGTAATCTGGCCCGTATCCACATCATAGACCGCCCATTCGCTGGTGGCAGTTTCACGGGGTGAACTGACCGCGACGGCGCCGATGGCGTCCAGCTTGGAAATCGCGCCCTGCGCCGCCGTGCGCGCCTCACCACCCCGATAATAAACCCGCAGATTATCAGAACCTAGCCGCAATTCACCCTGGATGGCCACGACATTGCCAGAAAAGATTGCGGTCTGATCCGCCTGCGCCACATCCAGCGTGTCGGCGGTAATTTCAAGCGGCTGGGATGAATCATGCCTGAAATCCAGTCCGGCTGAACTTTTGGCCTCCTGCGCATCAACCGGCACGGCGCCGGACGTCAGCAGCGCACACATCACGCACAGCATATAAAAAAATCGCATGGTGAAAGCTCCCATCATCCGGCCCCACCGGATCGTGGAAAGATAATGACTTTGACATCGCCTGCAAAATGCAACCGCTGCCCCCGTTCTGTGGCGTGCATGGTTTTGGCGCGCAGATGGCCGTATGGGCCCTGCAGCCGGACAGGTTGATCCGAATATAAAGAACCTGCCTTCAAATCGATCTGTGCGCTTTGCGTATAGAATGCATAACCGAAATCGGAATAAGCCTCGATCTGTCCGTCCAGTTGCAGGGTTTGCAGGCCATTATGCATCAGCCCGTTATTTGCGTTGACCGAAAGCCAGGATCCATCTGTCATGGAAAGATCGGCCTGCAACGCCTCCAGCCGCACCAGATCATGGTCGTTCATATCCTGCACGGCGGCATCGGCCGTGACCCTGTAAGGACGGTTATCTGCGCCCATCCCGGTAAAGCGGGGGCTGCTCATGCGCAGATCGTCTTTTACTGCGGATATTTCGGAAGTGGTCAGTTCGAACCTGCTTTCTTCCTGGAACAGCCGGGGCCACGCGACCATCAGCGCCAGAAAAATCAGTGCGACCGCAGGCAGCACAAATTTCACCAGCCGCATGATCAGACGCCGGCGGGGATCCTCGCCACTGCCTGGCAGGGGGCGCGTGCGATGCCAGTCCTGCGGGCCACCGGTAATCGTGTTCGCCATCAAATAACGCCCGCCCGCAAGCAATCATGAATATGCACAATGCCAATGGGCGGCTGCGGAACGGTTGCAGGTTCCGCAGTGACAAACAGACAGGTGATTTTATCCGCCATCAATCCCAGCGCCTCGGCGGCAAGCGCATCCCGATGAACGGTTTTGGGGGTTTTGGTCATGATCTGCGCCGCAGTTTTTTGCAGCAGATCCCCGGTGATGGTTTGGCGGCGCAAATCCCCATCTGTGATAATACCCGCCAGATTGCCGTCATCCGCAATAATTCCGGCGCAGCCAAAGCGTTGCCGGGTCATCACCATCAGCACTTCACTCATCGGCATATCGAGGTGCGCCAGCGGCAGGGCGTCGCCCGTATGCATCACATCAGCCACGCGCAACAGGGATTTACCGATCTGCCCGCCGGGATGCAGCAGCCTGAAATCATCCGCGGAAAACCCCTTGCGCTCCATCAGCGCCACCGCCAGCGCATCGCCCAGCGCCAGTGAGGTGGTCGTCGAAGTGGTCGGCGCCAATCCCATCGGACAGGCTTCCGGCGCTGGCGGCAATATCAGCGCCACATCCGCCGCGCGCAGCAGCGTACTGTCCGGATTGCGCGCTATCCCGATCAGCGGAATGGCGAAACGCCGCGTATGCGCGATAATGTCGCCCAGTTCCGGCGTCTCGCCGGAATTGGACAGCATCAGGCATGCGTCGGCCCGGGTGAGCATGCCCAGATCGCCATGGCTGGCCTCGGCCGGATGAATGAATTGCGCAGGCGTGCCGGTAGACGCAAAGGTTGCCGCAATCTTGCGCGCAATATGGCCGCTTTTGCCCATGCCCGTGACAATCACCCGGCCCCTGACCGCGCCCAGAACATCCAGCGCTGCAATAAACGCCCCATCCAGGCTTTCGGCCATGGCTGTTAAAGCCCGCGCACCGGTTTCCAGCACCCGGCGCGCCGCCGCCATTTCCGGCGAAAGGGTGGGACTGGGTGACTGTTTAGACACTGTCTTTTCTACACTCAAGATCGGTTTCCCATATCGGGTAAAGCTGCACCGGCAGCCAGATCAAACCGAATCATACACTAATGCGAGAAAATATCCATTTCCGGCCAGCCGAGCAGATCAAGTTCCGCGCGCACCGGCAGGAAGTCGAAGCAGGCCTTGGCCATATTGGTGCGCCCTTCGCGGGCCAGCATGTCGTCCAGTTTCGCTTTCAGCGCGTGCAGGTGCAGTACGTCGCTGGCGGCATATTTCAGTTGCGCCTCGTTCAGGTTCGGGTCGCCCCAGTCCGAGCTTTGCTGCTGCTTGGAAACCTCGTGGCCCAGCAAATCCTTGACCACATCGCGCAGGCCGTGGCGGTCGGTATAGGTGCGCACCAGCCTTGAGGCGATCTTGGTGCAGTAAATCGGGGAAGTATCGACGCCCAGATAATGTTTCAGCATGGCCACATCAAAGCGGGCGAAGTGAAACAGCTTGATCACATTTTTATCGGCCAGCAGACGCACCAGATTGGGGGCGTTATAATCGCCCAGATTAAAGCGCACCAGATGCGCCGTGCCGTCGCCCGCCGAAAGCTGCACCAGGCACAGCCGGTCGCGATGCGGGTTCAGCCCCATGGTTTCGGTGTCGATGGCGACGCAATTCCCAAAAGAGATATTATCCGGCAGATCGCCAATATGCAGATCAACATTCATGTGAAATATCCTCGTAGCAGGTGTCCGCCGCCGTTCCTTCGGAACTATGGCGCGACATCCGCTTCGCACGCAACGGTGCAGTCGCGCCGCAGCTAAATTTTGGCTTCGCCAAAATTAGCGAAGGCGGATGGTGCCCAGGAGAAGACTCGAACTTCCACGCCCTTGCGAGCGCTAGCACCTGAAGCTAGTGCGTCTACCAATTCCGCCACCTGGGCACATTCGGGGCAGTAGAGGCGTTGAGGTAGCCATGCAGGGCCCCAATGTCAAAGATTATTTGTGCGCTTCGTGCAAAATATTGCATTATTCAATACTGTACCCGTGCCGGTGGATTAGGTTAAAAGGGCTGATTCAACCGCATGCAACAGGCGAGATGACCCGATGGCGAATGAACTGATCACCGTTTTTGGCGGCTCCGGCTTTATTGGCCGCCACGTCATCCGTGCATTGGCCAGGCGCGGCGCGCGGGTGCGCGCGGCGGTGCGCCAGCCAAATCTGGCGGGATATCTCAAAGTAATGGGCGATGCCGGACAGATCGAGCCGGTACAGGCCAATATCCGCTATGAAAGCTCGATCAAACAGGCGATGCGCGGGGCCGACAGGGTGATCAATCTGGTCGGCATTCTGTATGAAAGCGGGCCGCAGAAATTCAACCGGGTGCAGGCAGAAGGCGCCGCCGCCATCGCGCGCGCAGCTTCGGCCACAGGCGTGCGCAAGCTGGTGCATGTATCTGCCATCGGCGCGGATGCCGCCTCCCCTTCAAGCTATGCGCGCAGCAAGGCGGCAGGCGAAGCGGCCGTGCGCGAACATTTCCCCGCCGCCACGATTATCCGGCCATCCGTGGTGTTTGGACCGGAAGATGATTTTTTCAATCGCTTCGCCATGCTGGCGCGCCTGCTTCCGGCCCTGCCGCTGATCGGGGGCGGCCATACAAAGTTTCAACCCGTCTATGTCACGGATGTCGCCAACGCCATTGTGCGCGCGCTGGATGACGCCGCAAGTGATGGCAAGACCTATGAACTGGGCGGGCCGCACATTTACACCATGAAACAGATCATGGAGCTGGTGCTGGAACAGACCGGGCGGCGGCGGCTGTTGCTGCCTTTGCCGTTTTTTGCCGCGCGCATGCAGGCGGCGCTGCTGCAAATCCTCCCTAAGCCGCTGCTGACGGTGGATCAGGTGCGGCTGCTTGAGAAGGATAATATCGTCTCCGAAGGCACGCTGACGCTGAAGGATCTGGGCATTACCCAGCCCACATCCGCAGAAGTGGTGCTGCCCACCTATCTGTACCGCTACCGCCGCACCGGCCAGTTCGAAGCCAGCAAACCGGCCTAAAAATATGTCCAGATCAGCAGACCCGCGGCCAGAAGCATCCGGTAGATCACAAAAGGCGTAAAACTGGATCTGGCCAGCCAGCGCATCAAAACCGCAATGGCGAACAGCGCCGTGAAAAACGCCGCCACGCCCGCGATGATCGCATCGATCTGCAGATCAACCTGGCCCGATTGATAAATTTCGACGGCCCCAAGCCCGCCCGCCGCCATGGTGACGGGAATGGACATCAAAAATGAAAAGCGCGCGGCCTCGGCGCGTTCCAGCCCCAGAAAACGCGCCGCCGTCATGGTGCTGCCGGACCGGCTGACGCCCGGAACCAGCGCCAGCGCCTGGGCCAGCCCGATGATCGCGGCATACCGATAGTTGACATGCTCCAGCCGGTAATGATGCTTGCCATACTGATCGGCAATATAGAGCAGCACGCCAAAGATCAGCGTCGTCCAGCCGATCAGTTCGACATTGCGCATGACTTCATTGCCGCCCAGTGAATGGATCAGCGCACCCGCCACAAACGCCGGGACACTGGCCAGCGACAGCAGCAAAAACAGTCGCGAATCTTCTGTATAGCGCCCGCGCAACAGCGCCACGCCGCCAAGCGTCATGCGCCACATCTCGGCGCGAAAATATAATATCACCGCCAGCAGCGTGCCAATATGCATGGCCAGGTCAATCAGCAGCCCCTGATCCGCCCAGCCCATTAGTTTAGGCGTTAAAATCAGATGCGCCGAAGATGAAATCGGAAAAAACTCGGTAATGCCCTGCACAATGGCCAGCACAACAAGATGCAAAATCGGCACGCCCGCAACCCCGCTTCTATTTACAGTAACTGGCACATAACACTGCGGCCGGGCTGGCAACAGTAAAATTGTGGCCTTGTTGTTTTGATCCTGGCGAAAATTAATCTACAATCCGTCAATGCGTCGTTTATATCATATCCCGCTTTCGCCGTTTTGCCGAAAAGTGCGTATCGCCCTGGCCGAGAAAGGCCTGGGCTTTGAATTGCGCACGGAATTGCCGTGGGAGCGGCGGCCGGAATTTCTGGCCCTGAACCCCGCCGCCGAAGTGCCGGTGCTGGTCGAGGAGGGCGAGCGGCTGGTGATCCCCGACAGTCAGGTGATCTGTGAATATCTGGACGAGGCCTATCCAGACCGGCGGCTGATGGGTTTTGATCCGGCCCTTCGCGCCGAGACGCGGCGTCTGATCGCCTGGTTTGACCATAAATTCCAACGCGAAGTCACCACCTATATCCTTTACGAAAAAGTGAACAAGCGGCTGACCAGCCAGTCGTCCAATCCCTCTGGTGACACGATCCGCGCGGGTCAGACCAATTTGCGGGTGCATATGAATTATATTGCCTGGCTGGTGGAACGCCGCCGCTGGCTGGCGGGCGAGGAATTTGGACTGGCCGACATTACGGCGGCGGCGCAATTATCGTGCCTGGATTATCTGGGCGCGGTGCCGTGGGATGATTTTCCCGCCGTCAAGGAATGGTATGCGCCGGTAAAATCGCGGCCAAGTTTTCGCCCCATTCTGGCGGATCGTGTCGCAGGGCTTACACCGCCTGCGCATTATCTGGATCTGGATTTTTGAACGGCGCGGACAGCGCTGCGCTGAAATCCGCCCTGCTGGCGCAGGCGGCTGCTGCGGGCTTTGACGCCGTCGGCATAACAAGCCCCGATGCCGCGACAGCAAGCGCCACACATTTTCAGGAATTTCTAAATCTGGGCCGCCATGGTGACATGGACTGGCTGGCGGCCAAAGCTGACCGGCGCGCCGATCCATCTGTGCTGTGGCCCGAAGTGCAGAGTGTCATCATGCTGGGCATGAATTATGGCCCGGATGAAAACCCGATTGAGAAACTCCGTTTACGGAGTAATGCCAATATTTCCTGTTACGCGCATGGCCGCGATTATCATGATCTGATCAAGAAGCGGCTAAAGCAGGTTGCGCGCTGGCTGCATTTTGAGACCGGCGCGGGGGTAAAGGTGTTTGTCGATACGGCGCCGGTGATGGAAAAACCGCTGGCGGCGGCGACCGGGCTGGGCTGGCAGGGCAAACACACCAATCTGGTGTCACGGGAATTTGGTTCATGGCTGTTTCTGGGGGCGATCTTTACTGAAATGGCCTTGCCGTTTGATGCGCCAGAGACGGATCATTGCGGTTCCTGCCGGGCATGCCTGGATATTTGCCCGACCCAGGCGTTTCCTGGCCCATATATGCTGGACGCGAGGCGCTGCATTTCCTATCTGACCATCGAACATAAAGGTCATATTGCGCGTGAATTCCGCGCCCCCATGGGCAACCGGGTCTATGGCTGCGATGATTGCCTGTCGGTGTGCCCGTGGAACAAATGGGCGCAACAGGCGCGCGAAATGGCATTTCATCCGTCTACGGATATATCAGAAAACACCCTGGCGGAACTGTTGCGTCTGGATGATGCGGCATTCCGTTTGCGGTTTTCCGGATCGCCGGTCAAGCGCACCGGACGCGACCGGTTTATACGTAATTGCCTGATTGCGGCCGGTAATAGCGGGGATGGCGCGCTGCTGCCGGTTATCACGCCCCTGCTGAAGGATGCGTCACCGCTGGTGCGCGCCATGGCGGTGTGGGCGATCCGGCAATTGGCGCCTGCGGAAATGGTTGCGCCGTTACGCGCGCAAACTCTGGCATGGGAATCCGATCCCGCTGTCCGCGCGGAGTGGGATTAATACCAACGGCCTGATGAACAGACTCATTGTCATTCTGAGCGAAGCGAAGAATCCCCATCGGCGGAGCGCCGGAGCAGGCGGCGGGAGATCCTTCGCTTCGCTCAGGATGACAGCTCAGGGCATAGGGCCGCTGGTATAATTCACTCCGCCTTCATATCAAGTTTTTCCAGATTAGCGCGCGCCGCCTCTGCCGCTTTGCCTTCGGGTTCAAGCGCCAGCACCGCCAGCCAGTCGGTGCGCGCCAGATCGGGCTGTTGTTTCAGACGATAGACAATGCCGCGTTCCAGCAATGCCGCCGGATCTTTTGGACCCAGCGCCAGCGCAAGCTGCAAATCCTCCAGCGCCAGATCGAATTTGTTTTCCATGCGCCGCGCCGTGGCGCGAAACAGATAGGCGGCGGCGCGTTCGGGATCAAGCGACAATGCCCTGGTAAGATCGCTCTGGGCTTCGCTCCAGCGTTCCAGCGCCGCCATCGCGCGCGCCCGGTCGATGCGCAAATCCGCCTCTTCCAGCGGCGCAAGTTCTTTTGAACCGGCGCTTAACGCCGCGCTTAACACGCTAATGGCGTTAGAGGGAAAATCCCCCAGCAGCCAGGCATTGCCTGCCTGTCCCAGCAATGCCGGCGCCATGGCGCGTCCGCCCGGCGTTTCGGCCAATGCGGCAAGGCGTGTGGCGGCCTCGGCATATTTGCCCAGCGCCACCAGCGCCACCGCCGCGCAATGTTGCGCGGGAACGCCACCGCCCCGGTCACGCCAGACCAGCGCATCGTCATAGGCCGCATCCGGGTTGACCTCGGTCTTTGCCAGGCAGGCGCGATATTGCGCGGCTTCTGTCGCATCTGTCTGCGCGGCGGCAGGGCGAACGGACGCCGCCGCCGCCAATAATGCCGCCAGAACGAGAGCTGCTTGTGGTATGTGCTGCATGGGCCTAAATAGTCATCCTATGATGGTCCCTGCAAGTACGCTTTTCTGTTTTGGTCTTGGCTATAGCGCCAAAGTTCTGGCCGCGAGGCTGCGGGCGGGTGGCTTTGTCGTGACCGGCACCCACCGCACCCTGGTCAATGCCCCGCAAATCAAGACTTTTGGTCCCCGGCATCCCTTTGCGGATGCCTGGCTGGATGGGGCGACGCATCTGCTGATCAGCATTCCCCCCGATGCGCAAGGCGACCCGGTGTTGCGTATGGCGGGCGAAAGCCTGGCGCGCCGCGCAGGGCAATTTGCCTGGGTGGGATATCTGTCCACCACGGGTGTATATGGCGATCATGGCGGCGGCGCGGTGGATGAAAACACGCCCGTACAACCCGGCCCCGGACGCAGCACCTGGCGTGCGCAGGCAGAGGCAGGCTGGCAGGCGCTGCATCGCGCACACGGCTTGCCGCTGCATATCTTCCGGCTGGCGGGCATTTACGGGCCGGGACGCAATGCGCTGGTGAATGCGCTGGCGGGAACCGCAAGACGGATTGATGCGCCGGGACAGCTTTTTTCACGCATCCATGTCGAAGATATCGCCACCGTGTTGCAGGCATCCATCGCAAAGCCCAATCCCGGCGCCATTTATAATGTCTGTGATGATGAACCGGCGGCGGGAGCGGATGTCACAGCCTATGCCTGCGCACTGGCGGGTGTGCCGGTACCGCCGCTGATCCCGCTGGCGGAGGCAGAGCTGAGCCCCATGGCGCGCAGTTTTTACCGGGACAACCGGCGGGTGCGCAATGACCGCATCAAACACGAGCTGGGCGTGCGGCTGGCCTATCCCACTTACCGCGAAGGGCTGGCGGCCTTGTGGGCGGAGATGCGGACATGACTGAGCGCCACTAAAATAATGCCCTTGGCCGCCATCACGATCCAGGCCGGGGCCAGCAGCAGCGGCAGCAGCACATAGGCCCATAATTGCGGCAACACATAGCGTTCCACAATCGCCTGTAACAGATTAAGGCTGGGCGCATGCCAATTGTGCCAAACTTCCCCCAGCGCCGCAGGGCGATAGGCCAGCCCGCCGCCGGTGATGTGCAGATCGGACAGCAGCATCAGCCCGCCCAGCGCCATCACGCCAGCGCCCAACAGCCGTACTGCGATCCGCCAAAACCCCGATTTGCCTGTCACAATTGCCTCCTTGCCCGCCTCCTTCACCCGGTTGACATGCCCTTTTATTCGGCCAAAAAGCCCCGAAGGTTACAGAATATCATATAAATCGGTCCGGCAACCGTAAAGCAAGTTGCTTCCGCGCCCGCGCCCGCTATAGTGCGCGCCGCACATGATCATAGCCATAATGATTATGAACGCTGAGGAGAGGTGGCCGAGTGGTCGATGGCGCACGCTTGGAAAGCGTGTAGGCGGGAAACTGTCTCGTGGGTTCGAATCCCACCCTCTCCGCCATTTTCAGCTTTTGGAAATTCTCCGTTGCGGGTGAATGTTCTGAAAAACCCCATGCTGTGCGGCCTTTCAGGGCATGGCTGTGCACTTCCGCGTTATCCCCAAAACCTGCAATTCTTTGAAGAAGCCCTCTCTCCGGCGCGATGTTCTCTGCGGGCTGTGCACCTGTGATGGGTCGAGTACACAGCTTAACCGGGCGTTTTTCCTGGCTTTCCTAATCCGTCTTTTCAGATGCGGTTAGCCTCGCCAATTTCTCATGCCATTTCATTGATATACTGGCTTTTTCCAAGATATGCGGGATTGTTGATTTCGCCCATCAGAAGCATTCTGACGGCATGGAAAAGAATATCGGTGCATTAACGGACGAACAAAGATTAGGCGAAGTGGCAGAGATGCTTGCTGCTGGTCTCATGCGTTTCCGGGAACGCCAGAAACAAAGTAAATCCGCGCCTCCCGGAGAACTTCCACTGGACTTCACGCCCGCCGGAAGCGTGTGTGTAACCGTCAACAAGACGGAGAAACACCTTGGATAACACTGTACTGGCGCAGATTTCCGCGTTGCCAAAAATGGGCGCGGCGGAGCTTAAAAAAATGTGGAAGGAGACGTATCGGACCGATCCGCCGCCATTCAACAAGCCCTACTATGTAAAACGGCTCGCTTACCGCATTCAGGAGGTTGCCTTCGGGGTTGACAGCAGCCGCATCGACAAGCGGCTGTCAGCCCTTTGTGAACGCGACCTGGACAAGCCAGCCAGGGAGCGCCAGCGGCTTGAGGTGCATCGCCCGGCGACCGGCACACGCCTCATGCGGGAATGGAAAGGGCATGAGCATCATGTCGCCACCCTTGAGGATGGCTTTGAATACAATGGCCAGCGGTACACCAGCCTATCGGCAATCGCCCGCAAGATTACCGGCACGCGGTGGAACGGGCTGGTTTTCTTCGGGCTCATGGTAAGGTTCTCGCGCTCAACATGCGACGTAGACACATGATCATATTCAGGGTTGCCGGTGACGCGCGTCTTGCGCGCGCCCGTGCATTCAGCAGGGCTATAGCGGCCTTTAGACCAGCCCGCTTACACCGGGCCATTCCATGACTGATATATTTATCGCGGCGGGTTAAACGGCGAGCGCCATCGCCCGGGTTACAATATCATCGCGCAACAATGCGCTGGAAGGTTCCAGAAAATGCCGGACGCGCAGCACAAGCCGGTGCACTTCTTCGTCTTCCAGCGATAGCCGGCCAATGCCCTTCATGAACAGCAGCCGCTGCATTAAATCCGCAGGACGGTCACCGGTTGCCTCGGGATGCGCAAGATTAACCGGTATCGCCGATTCCCAGGCACTGTTTGCCTCTTGCGTAATCTGCGGAAAATATTCCGTATGCAGATTTTTAAGTCCGCCGCCGTCCCGCACCCGCCCTGACAGGCATTTATCCAGGATCATGGCGTATTTGGTGGCCATCGACATACCCTGGCCCAGAGCGGGATTGTAACCGGCGACGCAATCCCCCAGCGGCAGAAAACCTTCTGGAAAAGCCGCAAGCCTATCGTAGCGATGCCAGAAAGCCTGCGGTAGCCGATAGGCTTTAACAGGCTGCAGGACTTCCAGATCCTTGATCCTTTCGTAGATTTCAGGCTGCGCCAGCGCCTTGGCAAACGCCATAAAACCCTCCATGTCACGGGGCGGGTATTCACCGAATTGGCCGCCCAACGTGCACAGATAGCCCTCATTTTCGATGGGAAGTATCGCGCCAAACCGCGTGTCAGGAAAAGTATTTGCAATCAGGAATCCATCCCGCTTGCCTAGCTGTTCAGGGCTTTTCCTGAAGAAAGCGGTAGCGTAGACCAGTTGAATGCCGATGCGCTGCGTTTCCACCTCGCCATATCCGGCTCTGCCAAGCACCTCCGGCGTATGCGAGCCGCGCCCCATGCAATCCAGCACCAGATCCGCATGAAAAAGTTCCTCTGCCCCGCCAGGCGCCCGGCATACAGCCCCATCAATCGCGCCCGATTTGGCAACGGAGAATTTTTCAAAATTCAGGCCATCGCGCATAATCACGTTGGGCCGTTCCTGCAACGCCATACGAATGGTATGTTCCAGCAAAGGGCGCGACTGAAAATATGTGGTCAGCCCAAAATCGCGCTGTGGATGCCAGACGCCACCGGTATAAACACGCATATCCCGGCTATAATTGCCCTTCACACCGCCTTGCCCGTTCAAACGGTCCTGGAAACCGGGAAAAATATGTTCAAAGGCGTCGAGGCCAAAGCGCAATAGATTGTGAATCTGTTGCCCTTGCGGCACCCCGGGGCGGGATTGCGGCTGCGCGGGAAGTTTATCGCGCTCAATGACGATGACTTCCCTGAAATAATTGGACGCGACGCCCGCCGCCGCAAGCCCGGCAATGCCTGCGCCCAGCACGATCGCCCGCCCGCTTATTATCTGATTTGTATCTGGCATATTCAAAAATCTCCCTTACACTTCCATATGGTCATATGCGGCGAAGCGCTGATTATCGAAACGCTAAAGCACGCATCATATTCAGCTTTAAATGGCTCTATTCTGGTTTCAATATGGGACATAGCCGGAGAAGTATCATTTTTTCAGGGAATTAACAATATGCTAGATATGCCAGAATGCGCCAGCTATGATGTGTATTGAGGATGCATTTTTTACGGTTAGGGGTGTTGCAGTGAATTCTGACCAGGTGATTTCAAATTTACAGAAGGTTGCGGCCGGATTTGCCGGACAGCGCGCGGCGCGGATGGCGCGCAATCATCTGGAACGCGCCGATTTTGATCTGCTGGCGAAAGCCGGTTTTCTGGGCACGGGGCTTGCCGAGGCCGATGGCGGGCTGTGGAAAGATGTGCGCCAGTCGACCCGGCCCTATGCGGAAATGATACGCACCATCGCCATGGGCGATCCGTCCGTAGCGCTTGTCGCCGCCATGCACCCCTGTGTGCTGGTGTTATGGCTGGCGGCGGGTGAGCCGCCCGCGCCGCTGGCGGATGCATGGCGCGCGCAACGCGACTGGATTTTTGGCACGGTCAAGGATGGCGCCTGGTGGGGCACGGTTACGTCCGAACCCGGTTCCGGCGGCGACATCATGAAAACCCGTTCAGTTGCAAAACCATCGGGCGAACCTGGCCAGTATCTTCTGTCAGGCGAAAAACATTTCGGCAGCGGCTCTGGCATCTCTACCTATATGATCACCACTGCGAAAGCCGAGGGCGAAACCTACCCGGACATGTTCTTCATGCGCGTCGGGGACGCCAAGTGGGACGGGAGCGAGGGTATACATCTGGCTGCGGAATGGGATGGGCATGGCATGAGCGCCACGCAATCGCACGCTTTCAAGTTTACGGATTTTCCCGCGTCCCGCAGCGCATGGTCTGGCAGCCTGGCTGCTTCGGGCGCCGCGGCGGGGCCCCTGGGGGGTGCTGTTTTTACAGCGGTGATCGTGGCTGTTGTTGAGCAGGCGCTTAGCTTTGCGCGCGAAAAGCTGGCTGGAAAGGCCGGCGAAATGCGGCCCTATGAACAAGTGGAATGGGTGCGGGCGGAAAATGAAGGCTGGCTGATCCGCCAGGCCTATGAAGGCATGCTGAACGCCATCGAGGGCGGCAAAGGGGGAATGCTGGCCGCCGCGCGCTGCAAATCGGCGGTGGCGGAACTGGCGGAAACCTGTCTGGGCCGCATCAGCCGGGTGGTTGGCGGTGCGAGTTTTTCACGATCAAGTCCGCTGGGACGCTGGGCGCAGGATGTGCGCGCGCTGGGCTTTTTGCGTCCGCCCTGGGGCTTGGCCTACGATCAGCTTTTCGCCATGTCGTGGCCGAAAGAAAAAAGTTCGTAAGGCAAGCAAACAGATGAGTATCCGCCGATGAATAATAAACTTCCCGTGCAACAAAAACCGCAAACGTCAGACCGCGCGGCAAGCGAGGCAATGCTGGAGACGGCGGCGTTGCGGCTGTTACAGCAAAACGGCGTGCTGGCAGGTTTGAATCTGCGCGAGGTGGCGGATGAAGCGGGGGTTAATCGCGGCCTGGTCTATCATTATTTCGGATCGCGTCAGGCGCTGTTGCGCTCGGCCTTGCGCCGCGATGTCAAACAGCGGCTGGCGGATATCCTCGCCAGCGGCAGTCTGCCGTTCAATGCCCGCATACGCCAATTGGTGCGCACCATGCTGGGCCAGCGGGAAGCTGTCAATCTGTCGACCCTTCTTATACTCGACGGGCAGGAGAAGCTGCCCGTTGCGCCATTGAAGGATCAATGGATTGATGGCTTTAAGCATGACATTGCCGAAGGAAAAATTGCGGCGGACACAGACCCGCAGGCGCTGCTGGCGCTGATGACGGCGCTGTCCTATGGTTATGTGGTGTTCCGGCAGACTGTCGCGGAGGAACTTGATATTCCGGTTGCCGATCTGGACTACCGGGTGGACGAAGTGTTCGGGAAAATGCTCAGCGCGTTTGAGAAAAAACAGCCCAAATAAAATATAAAGGGACAAGACAATGGCGAACTCAACACCATTTGATAAATCAAAGGCCAAGGCTTTCCTGGCACGGTTTCAAGAAGATTTGGCCGGGGCAATGTCGACGCGCCTGTGCGCGATTGGTGACCGGCTGGGTCTGTTCAAGGCGCTGGCGGAGCAAGGCCCGGCGACCAGTCATGAACTGGCGGCGCGCACGGGCATCAATGAACGCTATGCGCGTGAATGGTTGCAGGGCCTGACGGCGGCGGGATATCTGGAAGTGGATGCCGCGCGCATGTCATATGCGTTACCAGCAGAACATGCCAAGCCATTGGCCGATGAAGACAGCCCTTTATTTCAGGGCGGTATTCTGGAATTGCTCGCCCATGCCCAGACGCCCTTCGAGCAGTTGGTGGACGCATTCAAAAATGGCGGCGGTGTAGCGCAGGCGCATTTCCATCCCAACCTGTATCATGGGATGAGCCGCTCCAGCGGCGTGCGCTACAAAAATCTGCTGCTACAGCAATGGCTGCCTTCCATGCCGGATGTAATGGCGATGTTGCAGCGTGGCGTAAGCGTGGCGGACATCGGGTGCGGAAAAGGGGCTGCGCTGATGCGCATGGCAGAGGCGTTTCCGAAATCGACATTTTTGGGCATGGATGCTTTCGCGCCGCAGGTTGAAGGGGCCAATGCCCGCGCCGGAGAAGCCGGGCTTGCGGACAGGCTGAAGTTTTTGGTGGGCGACGGGGCGGAAAAATTGCCAGCCAAATTTGACGTGATATTCACTTTCGATGTGATCCATGACAGCCCGCGCCCGCGGGAGGCGATGCGTAATATCCGGGAGCATCTAAACCCCGGCGGCGTGTTTGTGATGCAGGAAATCACGTCCGAGGACGAACCGCACGCCAATGTCGGACCGATGGCGGCGATGAAATACGGCATGAGTCTGCATTACTGCATGACCACGTCGCTGGCCCAGGGCGGCGAGGGGCTGGGCACCTGTGGAATGCCGGAAAAAATGGTCCGTGAACTAAGTAATGAAGCGGGCTTTTCCAGAGTTGTGAAATCACCAGCCTGTAATGACTTTATCTCGCTCTATGAAATCTGGCCATAAGGCATATCTTGTTGAAGGGCTAGCAAAGCAAAGTTCAGTTGTTTTACTCAGGTCAGTAGAAACCAGCGCGCATCAGCGCCGCACCAACGGAGGAGAGCACAAGATGGACACGATCGTTTCAAAAGCAGCCAAGATACGCGCTCAGTTGAGCCACCCGCTGATTGACGGTGACTCACACATTGTCGAATACACGCCGGTGTTTCTGGACTATCTGAAAGATGCGGGCGGACCGGACGTCGCGGCGCGCTTTGCTAAAACCATGGGCGCGGGCTTCTCGCTCAGCGGGGATGCGCGCAAATCCTGGTACGCCATGAGTTGGGAGGAGCGCCGCGAGTCGCGCCTGATGCGCAGCCCCTGGTGGGCGCTGCCGACCAAAAACACGCTGGACCGCTGTACCGCGATGCTGCCGAAACTCTATCATTCGCGGATGGACGAAGTGGGGCTGGATTTCGCCGTGCTTTATCCCAGCGTCGGCCTGATGTTCAACCATAATTTCGGCGATGACGAATTCCGCACCGCCGCCTGCCATGCGTTCAACGAATATACCGCCGCCATTTACGGCCCGTATAATGATCGCATGACGGTGGCTGCGGTCATTCCGCTGAACACGCCCGAAGAAGGCGTCAGGGAGCTTGAACACGCCAAAAAGCTGGGCCTGAAAGTGGCGATGATCCCGGCCTATATCCGCCGCCCATTCCCGGATTTGCACAAGAAGCATCCGGAACTGGCGGGCCGCGTCAACTGGCTGGACAGCTACGGCATGGACAGCGCGCATGATTATGACCCGTTCTGGGCCAAATGCGTGGAGTTGGGCTTCTCGGTGGCGTCGCATTCCGGCGCCCAGGGGTTCGATGACCGGCGCTCGATCTCGAATTACATGTATAATCATATGGGCCATTTTGGCGCGGCCGGCGAAATGCTGGCCAAGGCGCTGGTGATGGGCGGCGTCACGCGGCGCTTTCCCAAACTGCGCGTGGCCTGTCTTGAGGGCGGGGTGATGAACGGCGTGCGGCTGTATGGCGATCTGTTTTCGCGCTGGGAAAAACGCAGTGTGGAAAGCCTGGAGAATCTCGATCCCAAGAACATCGATCAAAAACTGGCGCGCGAACTGTTCGGGAAATATGGCGACAGGGACACGCTGGCCAAGCTGGATCAGCTAGAGCATACCCTGGCGTTCGGGCCAAAGACCATTGATCTGGACGTGCGCGATGATTTCGCCGCGATGCAGATCACCAGGAAAGAAGACATCCGGGATCTGTTCATTCCGCATTTCTATTTCGGCTGCGAGGCGGATGACCCGCTGTCGGCAATCGCGTTTGACCGCCGGCTGCACCCCCTGCACGAGCAGGTAAGGGCGATCATGAGCTTCGATCTGGGGCACTGGGACGTTACCGACATGACCCATGCAACGGCGGAAGCGTATGAGATGGTCGAGAACGGACTGATCAGCCCCGAAGACTTCCGCACCTTCGCCTATGGCAATTCAGTCCAGCTTTATGCCGGCCCCAATCCCGATTTCTTCAAGGGCACGATCATCGAAAAACAGGTCGGGAAAGAACTGGCAAGTGCAAAATAGCGGTAGTTCGGTCTCACCTGGCTTAAAGCCTGTTTCGTGCAAATGGAATCATGCAGGGTTTTTTCTTGCTACACCCAACAAACTGTCATGCCCCGGCTTGTCCGGGGCATCCAGCGCGCCAAACAAAGGCCGTGCCGACTCTGGATTGCCCGGACAAGCCGGGCAATGACAAGGAGAGGGAGCGGTTCAAACAATCCGAAACAGACACTAAAACTTACGGACGGCTCTTGCGCTCATCTTGAACGATGATTCTCGCGTATGACGCCTACGTTCGAAACGCTGTCTATGACTGCACATAATAATTAGGACCATGGAAAATGGCTGAGACTGAACGCGCTTCCGGAACGACAGACGCAGATGTGACGCATGCTCCCGGATATCTGGCTCATCTGCTTTTTTTTGTTTGCTTTTGCACAATGTTTGAAGGCTACGACGTTCTGATTGTAAGCCTTTCCCTGCCGCATATTGGCAAGGAGTTCAACGCAAGTTCGGATGTGCTGGGTTATGCCGTGGGCGTAATCAGCATCGGCACCGTGATGGCTTTCGCGCTGGTTAGCCTTGCTGACCGCTTTGGCCGGCGCACGATATTTTTAACCGCCGTCACCGGCTACACAATATTCACTGTGCTTACCGCGTTTTCAATTGGTCTTTACGATTTTGTCGCCTACCAATTCATAGCCCGGCTGTTCATGGTAACCGAAATCGGTGTGGCAGCGATTATTCTTACCGAAGAGATGCCATCAAAATACCGCGGCGCGGCGGTGACGCTTGTGTTTGGCATTGCCATCATTGGCGGCATTGCCGGTGCGATGATTTATCCGCTTGTCGTCAAATCTGAGTTCGGCTGGCGGGGGCTTTATCTTCTGGGCGGCGCGGTGGCGCCGGTATTGCTGATTTATTGGAGAAGATTCCAGGAAACCCGGCGTTGGCAGCGATATCTGCGCCCCACCGGCGAAATGCGTCCGTCGATACTATCCAGTTACAGGGAGATGTTGACGATATTTCAGCCGAAATACCGGCGCCGCATGCTCACCGGCACGAGTATCTGGTTCGCGGTGAATGCGTGGAGCGCCAGCAGCCTGTTTTTCTTTACATATTACGTTACCAATGAGCGGGGATGGGATGCGTCGCAAGTTGCATCCACCCTTTCGATGGGATTCGTGTTTGCAATAATCGGTAATATATTGGCGGGCCCGATGATCGACTTTGCAGGACGGCGGTTTACTATCTGTGCTTACTTTACCGTTGGCACGATCAGCGCCATGACATGCTTTTTGACGCAATCACCAGCCATTATAATAGCATCCTACTGTGTTCTTATGGCTACGCAGGCCATGTGGGGGATCTCTGCTACAATTACCAGCGAAATATTTCCTACCGAAATACGCGCAACCGGCAACGCGGTTGTGAATAACCTTCTGGGACGCACTGGAATGGTGTTGGCGCCAGGCGCGGTTGGCGCTTTATCTCTATGGCTTGGCTCGGTTGGCACAGCGGTCGCGGTGCTTTCCGTGACGCCTCTTTTAGCGATCCCCGTCATTCTGATGCTGTTATCGGAGGCAAAGGGCAAGTCATTGGAAGAGGTCGCTTCATAAAACCCCGCTATTCGTTTTATTCATCAATCCCCTAAAATCAGCGCGTGGTAACGTATGCCCACTATCGAAAAATCGGGTGCGCCAAATATACTCGCCAGCCGTATCCCGGACCGGTTTGCCGGTGCGTCACTCGACTCCATGGAAGGGCTGCCTGCCTGGGCGCCGTTGGAAAGTGACGCCTCCTTTCCGCGCCGGCTGATTGCGACATTCAAACGGCTTGCGCCGGGGCTTGGCATTGCGGTTCTCGTTGCACTGGCGGCGTCGTGGCTGGCTGAACATTACACCGCGCCGGTGATGCTGTTTGCGCTGTTGCTGGGCATGGCGGTCAACTTTCTGAGCCAGGAAGCCCGCTGCCGTCCGGGCATTGATTTCGTCACGCGAACCGTGTTGCGCACGGGCGTCGCGTTACTTGGCGCACGCATCACGTTTACACAGGTGCAGTCGCTGGGAACGGATACGCTGCTGATTACCGTCACCGCTGTGGTGCTGACCATTACATTCGGCGGGCTTGTGGCGCGGTTTCTTAAACTGAAACCGGATTTTGGCATACTGACCGGGGGCTCGGTCGCCATCTGCGGGGCGTCCGCCGCAATGGCCTTTTCTTCGGTGCTGCCACCTTCACCGGAGCGCGAGCGTGATACTATTCTGACTGTTGTAGGCGTCACCACGCTTTCAACCATCGCGATGGTGCTGTATCCGCTGATCGCGGCGGCGCTTCATTTCAGTGAAACCCAAACCGGTGTTTTCCTGGGCGCCACCATTCATGATGTGGCCCAGGTGGTTGGCGCAAGTTATGGGGTATCTGAGGTGACGGGCGATACGTCCACCATCGTCAAGCTGTTTCGCGTGGCCTTGCTGCTACCCGCAGCACTTGTTGTTGCGCTAATGTTCCGTAACAGGCAGAGCAAGGGACCACAAGGCGCGCGACCACCGTTATTGCCTGCCTTCCTGCTTGTGTTTGTGGCGCTGGTGGCGCTGAATTCCACAATCACAGTTCCAGCCTTACTTGTGCAGGGCGCAGGCGAGGCCTCACGCTGGTGCCTGATAACGGCAATCGCGGGTCTTGGGATGAAAACCAGGCTTGGCGACTTCGTTAAGGTGGGCTGGCGGCCCGCCGCGCTGATTATGGCCGAAACTTTGTTCGTGATGCTTCTGGTACTGGCGCTGCTTTTGACTGTCTGAATTGCACAGAAACTTTATGCGATCAGGTTGAGATGATAGGTTCAACCTGATCGCATCCCGCCTTTAGAGCGGAATGATTTTAAGTTGAACCGTTTTTTCCATCGCTGTCATTACCCGGCTTGTCCGGGTAATCCATGCCTCACCCAAAGGCCTGAATTTAGGGTTCTTGATTGCCCGGACAAGCCGGGCAATGACAAGAAGAGGGTGAAATGACAATGAGAGGGTGAAGTGTGATCGGCCCTAAAATCATCATGCTTTAGCGTTTTGTTGGAAACAGCATGCCCGCGATCATGGGATAGGCTTCGTCATTGGCCAGGCCCATGACCATGCCCGCGCGCGCGTCGCGGAAATAGCGTTCGAAGGGCAGGCGGGCGGCAAAGGCGGTGCCGCCAAACATGGTCATCAGTTCCGCGGTTACCGCGACCGACGTCTCAGACGCCACCACCTTGGCCTGGATATAGGGAATGGGCGCCTTGACCCGGCCTTCGTCGCCCGCCTTGGCCGCCAGATGCAGCAGCGAACGCGCCGCTTCGATCTGCGCGCTCATCTGTCCCATGCGGCGCTTGTTGATGGGGTTATCCAGCCGCCTGGCGCCACTGGCATATTGTTTCGTCGCCTCATCACATGCGATTTCATACGCGCCGGAACCAATCCCCAGATATGCCGCTGCATAGGTCAGCGCCACCACGGGCATCATCACCACGCCCAGCGCCTTGCCGCCTTCATGTTCATTACCAAGACGGTTTTCCTTGGGCACGTCACCCGTGAAATAAACCGGCGAACTGCCGTTGCCGCGCATGCCAACGCCGTTCCACTCGCCGTCTTTCTTCCACTCGATCTTGTCACGCTCGACAATCATCGGGGTGAGCGCGCCCTTGGGCGCGTCTGCGCCGGCCTGGATCATCAGGAAATAATGCGTCGCCTCACCCGCCGAGGTCACATAGGATTTGCGCACACCGTTCAGCCGGTAACTGTCGGCCATGATTTCGGCGGCAGAGAACGAACCCGCCGGATGCCAGTCATCGCCCTGCTTGCCGCTGGTCTCGCCGCCCGCCACCGTGTACAGCGCCTCGCCCCGCGCCAGCGGTTTGACGAACTTTTCCACCTGCTCCGGCGTGTGAACCCGGGCGATCATTTCGCTCGCCTCGATATGCATCTTGTAACACATGGCCGTGGACGGGCAAGATTTCGCCAGTTCCTCCACCACCAGTACGGTGGACAGCAGGTCAGCCCCGCCGCCGCCAAATTCCTTCGCCACCCGCATGCCAAACAATCCAGCATCGCGCAGCGCATTCAGGCCGTCGCGCGGATAGTTCCCGGTGCGGTCGACTTCCGCCGCGCGTGGCGCCAACACCGATTTTCCCACCGACCTGGCTTTCTCAAGCCAGCCATTCTGATCATCCGACAGTTTGATTAACATTGCTTCCCCTCCAGTTTTTCGGCCCAACGACGCTTAGCCGGGCGGGCATAAGATTTATGTTGACGCCATAATTTAGCATAATGATAACATCTCTTGATCACAATAGAAAGTCAACGGCGCACAGACGGCGCACGGACCCGCAGCCCTAAATCGGATAAGGACGAAATCAGGCGGGGAAACGATATGCAGTTTGAGACCATAAAAGTAGAAAACGGGCGGGGGCCGCTTCGGTGGGCTTCATATTCATCCGGCGATGGACCGCCCTTTTACCGGCCTAATTAAATCATACCGCAGGGAAAAAAATAACATGAATAAACAGATGCATTTGACCGGTTTTATGGTGTATTGCCCGGCGCCGCATATGATCATGTCATGGGTGTATCCGCGCGAGAAAATCCGTCATCAATGGACCGAGATCGAATATTGGGTTGAAATCGCCCAGCATCTGGAGCGCGGCAAGTTTGACATGTTTTTCTTTGCCGACGGCTGGGGCGGCGGCACCAATGCGGACAATATCCGCTACGCCATTCAGTTTCCGGCGTCTGACCCGGCATGTCTTGTGCCCTATCTTGCGGCGTCCACTAAAAACCTTGGATATGCCATTACCATGTCGACCAGTTTTTATCCGCCCTACATGCTGGCGCGAAAAATGGCGACGCTCGATCATATTACCAAGGGAAAAATCGGCTGGAATATTGTGACGTCCTTTTCGCCGGGCGAGGCGCGCAATTTCGGTCTGGAAAGCCTGCCGGAACATGATGAGCGCTATAACATCGCCGATGAATATATGGATGTGTGCCGCAAACTCTGGCATAGCTGGGATGATGACGCGCTGCTGATGGATATGGAAAACGGCATTTTCGCCGACCCGTCCAAAGTGCATAAAATCAATCATGTGGGCGCGCATTATAAGGTACAGGGGCCGCTGACCGTTATTCCATCGCCGCAGCGCCAGCCCTATCTGTTTCAGGCCGGGCAATCGCCCCGTGGCCGCGAATTTGCCGCCCGTCATGCGGAATGCATCTTTGCCTCGGCCATTGGCGTCAAGCAGATGCGCGCCTTTTGCGAGGACATCGCGGCGCGCGCAGAACGCTATGGCCGCGACCCCAGGCAGATAAAAATCATCTGGGCGGCGCAGCCGACCGTCGCCGAAACACAGGCGGAAGCGCAAAACCGTCAGAACGAAATCCGCGCCCGAATTCCCATTGAAGCATCGCTGTCCCTGATGTCGGGACATTTCAATTATCATTTCA